>CANQKB010000101.1 GCA_947624405.1 uncultured Clostridia bacterium | reverse complement strand
TTAAATGATGAAGCAGTAGCAATACCTGATACTTATGTTGATTCAGCTAAAATGCCTGTTGATGATAATGAAACAATACTACTAACTCCATACGAAAAAGCAAATTATTCTTTAGATGATGATGCAGTTCAAAAATTAGAAAAACAATCTAATACAGAATTCACTTTATATGTAATAAAAGGTAATGCAACAAAGCAAATAACAGGAAAATCTGGAATGATTAATCTTGATTTAACAGGTGATTTCACTGGATATACATTTGAAGGTGTTGAGACAATAGATATGACATTCGACAATAATGTAAAAGGAATATCAGTTTTAGTTGATGCACCAGAAAAAGTTGCAGGTGAAAAAGACACAACGTTTGTTGTAAAACATGGAAGCAATTCACAAAAAGTTACAGTTCATGTAATTGATATAACAATGCCTGAAAAAGTAGTTTCAGAAACATTAACAGAAGAAGAAATATATAAAATTGATTCTGCAGATTTAAAAGCAAATACTCAAAAAATAACAACAACATTAGCAGGAGAAGACGGATTAACAAATGAAGGAAATGTTAACTTAATGACAGAATTCAAATATACAGATGCAGATAACAAAGAATTTTCAGGAAAATTATATGTCGCTAAATTCAAAATTGAAGGATACGATAATAAAGATTTAACTGCAGTAAACAAAGAAACAGGAGAAATATACAAAACAGTTCCAATAACAACAGATAACAATGATGAAGTTTATGTATATCTAAATGCAGCTGAAACAAATATACCATTGGTATTTAGAAATTCAAAAGGCTTAGATAAGCAAGTTGAACAAGCAACAGCTCATACAGTAACATTTAAGACAACATCTGCAATTTGGGCTCGTGATGTAAATATTCCACAAGATCGAAGTACTAAATATCCAAGTGGATTATGCAATAGTACAGATGGAACAAGTACTTGCTATAATCCTACAATAGATGATGCAACGCACACCAAAATAACAGTAGGAGCTAAAATAAATGACATACCAAGATCAGTTTTAGAAGAAAATGATGATAAAAAATTAGAAGCTAAAGCTGAAACTCTTGCAACAAGTTCAAAATGTCATAAATGGGTTCCCGTTTATGTAAAATTAGCTGATGATACTGCAAATGGAACAGAAATAAATGGAGCAGTAACAATGACAGGAAGTTCAAAAGTAGTTTTAGCAACAGAGAAAAATAGTGCAAACGTTATTGCAGGTTCGAAGTGGGTTATCTTATGGGTAAATGCAGATGAAGAAGTAAAAGATGAAAAGGTAACATTAAAATACCTACATAAGGATACAGCAGCTACAGAAGAGCTAACACTATCAATAAGTGTAGTTGATATGACAGCACCTAAAGTAGTTGAAGGAGTTGCTGGAGATGATGAAAATGCAAAAGGAACAAAGAACGCTAAAAAAGTAGATGATGAAAATATTTCAGTTGACACATACAAATATGCAATGGAAGAAAAATCAAGAACTGTAGATGGTAAAGAAGAAAAAGGACTTTGGTATTCAGTAGTTGTAAAAACTAATGTACCTGTATCTTCATTAGTATATGTAGACAGCAATAATGAGCCAATAGAAATACCTGAAGAAGACAAAGTTGGAGAAAACGGAATAAGAGTATGGATGAAAGCAGATGATACTACTAATACAAAAACTATAACAATAGCTAATAGATATGGAAATATCTCAACTGAAAAACTAATTATAACAATAACTCAAACAGATAAATCAAGACTTGAGTTATATAATAATACAAATACACAGATATTTGCTACTCAATTAACAACTCAAGATGATACGAGTAAATTAAGTTTGACAGGTAAAACTGTAGTAGAACCTGTTCATAGTAATGGAACAAAATCAACTTTACAAGACAACTTAAGTGCAGCTACAACTATTACAAGTAATTATGATGCAACTAGCAAGATTAATACATTGACATATACATCTGCAAATTTCAAAGATATAACTGTTAATGGTGTAACAGGAAAGTGGACTATAGTTCATTTTGGATTAAGGGATAACTCAGAACTAAAAGGAGCAAATATTGATGGTGCTCTATATGTTGATCCAGCAAATGCAGCAAACTTACTAGTTAAGCCTACATTTAGTAGTGGGCGTGATACAGAAACAGTAGATTGGGATATGGTTCCAGTTTGGATTAACTTAGATAGTCCAGCTTTAGCTGACTATACACAAGTAGATGGTGAAACTGGATGCAATACATTAGAAATAAAATTAACAACAAGTGATCCTGCTGAAAAGAATAGTATATTTGTAAAATTTATAGATACAAATAAAATGCCAGAAATAGAAAATGTTGAAAAAGTAACAGTATTTGGAACAAGCAAGGATTATCCTGCTGACAAACAAGAGCAACTAGCTGAAGATCTTTTAAGTAAGGGTGTTAGTGCAACACAACAAGATGGTAAGATATTATTGGATAATATGGATATAATTGCTCAAGGAACAATATCAGCACCAGAAGTTTATGATGATACAGTTTATATAAAGATTACTTGTGATTTAAAAGCAATGGCTAATAATAAGATAGATACAAATTATATCAAAGTTCCAATGGTACTAGATACTAGTATGTTAGGTGTTAAAAAAGGTGGTAAGTTATATACATTTAGTGGAAGAACGTGTGCTTGGAGTGAAAGTTACAATGACGAAAAATCAGATTACAGCAAAAATAACACTGTAATATTTAACTTTAATACTGCTTCTGCAACTCATGAACAAGATACTTCATTAGTTGCTGGAATGACTTCTGGTACAAAAATTACTAAAGAAGTTGTAATAGCTACAAAGAAACCTTCTACTGCAAATTCTTCAACTGTTGACGGCGCAATTGCAGAATTACGTAAGGATAATATTCCATATGTAAGATATATACTTGATTTTGTTCAATCTTAATAATTGCTAATAATACTAGAACATATTATATAAATAAGAGCGAGGCAACTCGCTCTTTTAATATATCAATATGTTATAAGTTTAATAAAATATTGCATACAATTGATTTTTTTAGACTTATATGATATAATATATATATGGAGGTTAGTATGGAGCGAAAAATTATTGAAGATTAACAGTCTTTTTATATAATATGTTATTTATCCAATAACCAATCGACTATATTCCTATGAATAATACCATCTCTGCTGTAATTTATTTTATCCATTGTAAGCACATATTTGGGAAAATTATCAGCAACGTTTTTGTATGCACCAAATTCTCTCCCAACTACGTCTTCACTTGATAAATAATCTGCTACTTGAATATAAAATCTATCTCCAAAATCATCTACAACAAAGTCAATTTCACCATTGTCAATTTTTCCTATATAAACATCATAGCCTCTAGCTAATAATTCATTATATACAATATTTTCTAGTCTTCCACCTAATTTTTTCTCAATAGGTGTACTTTTTAATTGCAATAGTCCTAAATCTACTACATAATACTTTTCCAGTAATGTCATTACGGATTTTCCTCTAATGTTATATCTGCTAACCTTATTTGCAATCATAGAATTATTGATATATCCAATATAATTTAAAATTGTATCTACACTAGTTGTGATATTATCACTTTTGAGAAATTTCGTGATTGAATTGGCTGATATTACACCGCCGATATTTTCCATCATAAATTGTATAACTCTGTTTAATAGATTTACATCTTTTATGCTATTTCTTTCGACAATATCTTTCAAAATAACGGTATTGTATAAATCTCTTAAATACATTTTGCGTTCTTGGATGCTTGTTGAATTATATATTTGAGGCATACCACCCCATTCCAAATATTCAAGGAAAGCCTCATCTTTATTTGATTTTTGATTATTTTGTAGCTCCAAATATTCTGAAAAAGTAAATGGCATTATCTGTATTTTTATATATCTACCTGCTAAATGAGTTGCTAAATCTCCTGAAAGTACCTTACTATTTGAACCAGTTATGAATATACTAACATTCATAGTTGCCCTAAAAGAATTGATTACTTTTTCGAAATCTTCTACTTCTTGTATTTCGTCAAAAAAGAGGTAATATTTCTTTTTATCTTTAATTTTATTTTTTACAAATTCATTAAATTCTTTTGGCTTAGTATAGTCAGTATAATCATAATCTTCAAAATTAATGTATATAATGTGTTCGTTATCAATTCCTTTTTCTTTTAATTCTTCTATTATTTGCATCATTAATACAGATTTTCCTGAACGCCTCACACCAACAATTATTTTAATTAACTCACTATCATATGAATCTCTTATTTTCGCTAAATACATCTCACGCTTTATCATATCTCCACTTCCTTTCGGTTATATATATTGTACCACTATATTTTAAATATGTCAAATACTTTCGAGTACAGTCTAATCTTTTATAATATTGTAATAAAGTTTAGAGTTGATAAAGACAAAACATGATTTCTTTGTATATTAAAAGAGCAGGTTTCCCTGCTCCTTTTTATATAATATGTTCTAGTATTATTAGCCTATTTTTGAACTATATCTATTACATAAACAACATAAGGTATGTTATTTTTCTTTAAATCAGATCTTACTGTATCTATATTTTTTTGTTGACTCCATTGATATGAATTACCAACTGTTTTTGCAATTATTAGTGTTTTTCTAACAGTAGACTTACTCTGTAATGATGGTACATCATCTTCTGCTTTTAAGTTTAAAGCAATTCCTATATGATCTTCCCAACGGTCTTTGTGGTCGTTTTCAGAATCACTCCAGTTACCATCTGTTATACTCCATACTTTAACTTGTTCTTCATTTTCAACTCCTAGGCTAGAAATATCTAAAGATAATGGTAACCTAACTCTACGATCTGTCCATGTAAGTTTTGCAAGTTCTTGTAAGTCTGTTTTTAAAGTTAGATAAACAGTATCATCAATTACTTCTGGCTCTAACATATCTCTATTTACGATATCTGCTGTTTGTAGGTATTTTTCAACATCAGCTTCTTGAGCATTTCTATTACTTAATGTTTTTTCAGCCCAATCTTTTTTAGTTGTTGTATTGCCTGTTTTTGCTTCAGCAAGCCCATCAGGAGCAGTAACTTCTTCTACATTTTCTATATCTGGTGTTGTATCTTTTATGATAAATTTAATAAATAAACTGTTGTGTTCCTCAGGATTTGAAGATGTTATTGGTACTTCTAAAACACTGTTTGAATTAGCACGATTTATTATTTCATCACTGTTTAAATTAATCCACATCGGTACTAAATCCCAAGTTTTATTAGATATATTACCTGTTACACCACCAAGCAATTGACCATCATTCTGTTTATCTAGGAATAAAGTATCAGGCATATTTAATGCATCTTTTACATTTTCACTATCTCTTACGCAGAGGTATACTACTGTCCATTTTCCTTCTTTGTTATTAACTTTTATTGTTTTGAAATCATTTAAATCATATGTCAATGTAGTAACATTTTTTGAACTATCATATGATTTTGCGATTTTTCCTGCCTTACTTGCAGTCATATTGTATGCTAAAGTAGCATCTGAAACTTTTTCTTTATATAGTTCTTCGACTCTAACATTGTTGTTTAAATTCAAACTAGATAATTCTGTATTTGCTTTTACTTCTGAGGTAAATATTTGTGTTCCACCATTTGATGTATTTACACCTAATTCTGTCTTTGATACCTCATTTGGAATCAATGTAATTGTAACTCTTTCTTTTCCATCTGTTTCATATTTTGAATATTTATTTGCTACTTTTATATCAACCTTATCTGTTTCACTGTTTCCTGTAGCGTTATCTGCATTAAACCATACTCTAATTTCATTTTCAGAAACTATATCTTCTTCAGGAATTTCTGTGCCTTTATTATTGTCATCTAAATAAACCAATGAAGATACTGGTACATTAGTTTTTACAACAACTGAATACCATCTTCCTGCAATTTCTTTTTTACCTACTTTTCTTGTAACAGTATTATCCATTGCATATTTGTATGTCTTATAGTTAATTGTTGATGTAGGGGAATTGCTTTTATTATTTGCTATTTCAAAGTCCATAACACCTACAGAATTTTTAGATTCTTCTGCTTTTGCTGAAACTACCTCTACTGTTGATGAATCATGCAAATTAAATGTTATAGGTAATTCTTCTACTTCATTATTTGCAGCTTTATACTTCAAAGTAAATTTCGTTTGACCTTCTTTGTCAGCTTTAAACCATACTTGAATACGTCTCCAGTTATCTAATGGTCTAACCCTCGTATCATCCATCGATCCATTGTCTATATATACGTTTGTATCATCGGTATATACTTCAAAGTTTTGTTCTTTTCTAACTGTCAAATCAGTACCTCTAAAAACTTTTAATTCTATACCTATCCAAGGATATTCTGCTTTGTTATTTCCACTATCAGGTCTAAGTGTTGTTGGGTTTAATGCATATGATTCTATCTTAGAAAGTTTTGCACCTATATTTACCACTTTTTCATTAGTTTTATCTAATGTTACACTTGTAATTACATCATTAGTTGAAAGTTGATTTTGCCATTGTTTACCAGCTGTAGTAGATTCTCCACTATTTAATACAGCTGCTCTGACACCTGTTCCATCATCTTTTGGATCTAACCAAAGGACTGAAGTAGATTCAAAATTAACAACAAAGGCATCTTGAACTTCTACTTGAGCATCTGTTGAGTTTGAATTTTTCATAACTAAATTTATTTTTGATTCATTAGCATTTAAATAAACGTAAACCTCATCTGTTGTATTTGGAACTGGTTCTGTCTTATATGCTTTAAGAGTGTCTTTATTTACAGCTGTTAAATCTGTATTATCATATCCTTCAACTTTAATTCTAGCTCTATAAAATTTATCTGTTATACCATCAACATTTACTTCTTTCATTAGGTTAACATTTCCTTTATACTCAGCACTTGTACCTGTATTATTTGAATTTAAATCAACCCTTTTTGTATTAGCTTTTGCGATTTCATCTCCAATTGTATTTTCATCATCTTCACGTATATCTTGTGCACTTATTTTGCTTGTATCTGGCATTGTTACATCAATGACTTCTATTTTTAACGTAGTTTTAACTTCTTTATTAGCTATTTCTAATGTATAACTTCCTTCTTTTGCTATAACATATACTTTTGTTTCACCAGTTTTATCGTCTTTTTCAATTTGTACATTAGCTCCTGGTGTGATTGTATAATCTTTTATTTGATTATCTAACTTAAAACTTAAGTAACCTTGCTTTCCTGTTTTAGCTTTTGTAGCTTCGCTTAATATAGCTTTTAAAGTAATAGTATCATTTGTTACTTCAACAGCTTGAACTGCTGTTGTATCTGGTGCATATTCTTCTTCTACTACCTTATATACAATTGTTTCATTATCATCAACAGGCATTTTAGCTGAATCAACATAAGTATCAGGTATTGCTACTGCTTCATCATTTAA
>CANQKB010000100.1 GCA_947624405.1 uncultured Clostridia bacterium | reverse complement strand
GTGAGCCATCCGCGACTCGAACGCGGGACAACTTGATTAAAAGTCAAGTGCTCTACCACCTGAGCTAATGGCCCATATCCCCATTATATAAGTGGTTGTTTCAAAACAACCGCTTATATATATTACTACAAATAATTAAAAATGTCAACTATTTTTTCATAATTTGTTAATTTTTTTGTAATTTTTTAGATTTTATTAAAATTTTCATAGAATAATTATTTTATTTATTCAACTTTTCTATAATTTCTTCTACGTCAATTCCATGTACCATACACGCTTCTTCTATTGTTTCAGCTTGTGAGGCTGGACACCCTAAACAGTGCATTCCTGCTTCTAAAAGTATATCTGCCTTTTCTGGTGCTTTATTTAATAATTCTCCTATTGTCATTTCCTTTTCTATTTTCATTATTGCATTTCTCCTTTCTAATATTTACAACATCTAATAAATATTTTACCACATTTTTCAAAAAAAGTATAGACAAAATGAAAAATTTGTTGTATTATTTATTTTGCCCGTGAATTTTAGGTGGTGATTTTATAGATTTTTTAGTAAATTTATTTTTTATATCGTTTATTATTAATACTTTTATTGTTTTTTATTCAGCTTATGTAATACTAGATATAATATTTTTTAAAAATTTTCGTCAATCAAAATTTAACATTTCTCAGTAATTTTTAAGGAGGTCTTACTTTTCATGTTTGTAGATACTATTTTAAAAAGAATTATTTTTAACTTTGCTTTTCTCTCTATATGTTTTATAATATTCTTTATGCTTTTCCATAACATATATACTGCTAATTCAATTATAATTCCATTTGCATTACATCCTTTTGACATTTGTGAAAAATATCCTGATATTTGGTTAAAATTAAAACTTTCATATATTCCCATAACCATCATATCTTCCTTAATATGTGCAAACATGGTCTATTCGCACATATTCACGAAACAAAAAGAAAAATCAAATAATACTAAACCTATTTTAACTAGTGATTTAAACTTAAATATTGTAAATACAAATAAAACAACATTAATTTTACCTGAATCAAGTCTTTATCAAAATATTTTAATAACTGGTACAATTGGTTCTGGTAAAACAAGCTCTGCTATGTACCCTTTCACTAGACAATTAATTAAATACAAATATAATGTACCCTCCTTAAAACTAGGCATGCTTATTTTAGATGTAAAAGGTAATTATTATTCACAAGTTCAAAAATATGCTGAATATTATAGACGAAAAGATGATCTAATTGTTATTTCTTTACGGTGGTAATATAAAATATAATCCTCTTGACAAGCCTAATTTAAAGCCATCTATTCTCGCAAATCGTTTAAAAACTATACTTACTCTCTTCTCTAAAAATAATAGTGAAAGCTATTGGTTAGATAAAGCTGAACAGGTTTTAACAGAATGTATAAAATTTTGTAGACTCTATAACAATGGATATGTTACTTTTTCAGAAATACATAAACTGATTACACTCCCAGATTATTATTCTAGTAAAATATCACTTATGCGTTCAAAATTTTTAGATGGCCAACTATCTACATACGAAGTCCATGATTTATTATCTTCACTTGAATTTTTTGAAAAAGAATTTAACACATTAGACACAAGAACTTCTGCAATTTTAAAATCTGAAATAACAAGAATCACGGGTGCATTTATTTCAGATTATGATATTTTAAATACTTTTTCTCCATCTCGTGAAGAATTAAATTTTTATGGTTTTGAAGAAATGATTGAAAAAGGAAAAATTGTAGTTTTAAATATGAATATTGCAGAGTACAAAAATCTATCCAAAATAATAGCAGCATATTTAAAACTTGACTTTCAAACAGAAGTTATGTCACGACTTGCAAAACATGATAGTAATATGCGTAGTGTATGCTTCATTAGTGATGAATATCATGAATATGTAACCGATACTGATGCAGACTTTTTTGCTCAATCAAGAGAAGCAAAATGCATCAATATTGTTGCAACTCAAAGCTATACATCCTTACTAAATTCTATTAATAATCAATATACTGTAAAAGTTATTATACAGAACTTAATTAACAAATTTTGGTTTAGAACCGATGATACATTTACAATCGAAGATGCACAAAAACAACTTGGAAAAGAAGATAAATTCAAATATTCTAAAAGTTTTTCTGAAAGTTCTAAAGATCCAAAAATGGCATCTCTATCAAGTATTTTAAGCTATGAAAAGCCTAGTTTTTCTGAAAGTATCAATTCTTATACACAATTTGATTTCATTTATGATACAAACTTTTTTACACAAGAGCTCAATACTTTTTCTTGCTTAGCATTTCTCTCAGATGGTAATAAAATTATACCACCACAAAAAATTAATTTAGTACCTTATTTTATAATAGATAAGGACATACAAAATTAACATTTTAAAGGAGTTGTTTTATTTGAAAAAATTTTTATATTATTCTATTTTTATCTTATTTATTTCCATTACTCTAGTCTTTTCTTTGGAAATGCCATCATTTTGTGCTTATCCAAAATTAGTTAATAAAATAATTTCTGCATTCGACAAACTCAAAGATTATCTGGTTGCTATAGCTACCCCTATTGCTGCAGTTGCTATTGGTTCTGGTTTTCTAATACAAAAGTTTAGTTTTGGTGATGAAGAACGTATTAGATCTGGTAAAAAACTTATTCGTACATCTATCATATCATATGCATTTATTCTTGCTCTTGATTTAATTATTAATTTAATAGAAACTTTAATAGACTAATTTAGGAGGTGCTTTTTTGAACACAACATCAAACACAATTTTGTCAACACTTAACGAATTATTTAATTCTCTATTTTCTTCAATTGATACCTCCATATATTCTGCACTAGATGAAATTGCATTTATTAATTCTGATATTCTTAATTCAACATATTTTCAAAAAATTTTAGGTACATCATCTAATACTGGTATTTTAATTATAGCTAATGCACTTTTAATAGGATTTATTTTGTTTTTTGCAACTAGACATTTACTTTCTAGCTTTGCAATTATTGACTCACAAAATCCATATCAATTTATTTTAAAATTAATTATTATTGGAATATGTATGAATTGTAGTTTTTTTATATGTGAACAGATTATTAACCTAATTTCTTTATTTTCAAATGCTATTAGAGACGTTGGAAAAGAATTTATGAATGTTGATATATGTTTTTCCAATTTAATAAAAATTTCAGATTCAATAATTTCTAGTGAAGCAAACACTTCCAATGTTTTCTCTATAGATGGTATTATTAAAACGGTTGTATCTATTGGATTTTTAAATTTAATTTTTGTTTATTCAATAAGATATATTCTAGTTAAGGTATTTATATTACTATCCCCCTTTGCCATCTTAACACTTTCTATGCGTTCTACATCAGGTTTATTTAAATCATGGCTCAAATGTTTTATTTCACTGCTTTTTATTGAATTATTTGCATCAATTATTTTAATTGTGATGTTTTCACTTGAATATAGTTCTGGTAATCTTGTTTCGAAATTATTATTCATTGGTGCAATTTTTGCTTTAATGAAAGTAAATAATTACGTTAAAGACTTTATAGGTGGAGTTAGTATTGATACTTATAACCTAATGTATGGTTTCAGAAATATGTATAAAATAAAATAAATTTAGGGAGGTTTTATTAATGAAATTTATTATTCCTCAAAATTATGATTTTTCTAGTAAGTTATTTGGGATTATTGATTATTCCACTGCTATTTTTAATGTAATTTGGTGCGTAATTGTATTTTGTATTACTAGTTTTATAATCTCATCTATTTATATTAAAATATTTTTTGTAATTATATTTTGCTTTCCAATTCTTCTATTTAGTATTATCGGGTTTAATCATGAAAATATTTTATATGTATTTATATATATTTTTAAATTTCTAACAAGACAAAAAATATATTTATATAAATAAAAAATCACTTGACAATCGTTTATATAAGTATTATTATTATTTTAAATAAAATATTATACAAGGAGCTTAATAATGAAAAAGAATTATATTCCACCTGTATTACATTATGTATGTAGCTATTTACTTGGTATTGCTTTACTAACAAAAAATACAATATTTACTCTAATTTTTTTAATAATATGGTTCATTTCGCTTTTTATTTGTTATATAGAAACTATTTTTGTTATAATACCACATTATTTAAAAAATAAAAGAATTAGTAGTGCAGAAAAAAGACAAAATATTATTAGCGGGTTATTATTTAATGCCATTTTTATTGTTTCATACTCTTCTCAATATATTTATAAAGAGAAAAAAGATACATTAATAACTAACTTATCAACACTAATAGGTTTTATAGGATATATTTTTATATTTTTTGCAATGAAAAATACCTTATAAGGTATTTTTCATTTTTAATGGCGCTTACAGCTTGATTAATCCACTGGTTCTACCAGTGGTAGGTAAAAAACCTTCTAGTAAAAAACCTCCTAT
>CANQKB010000099.1 GCA_947624405.1 uncultured Clostridia bacterium | reverse complement strand
ACAGTAGTAACAACAGAAAACTGTGTAGTAACCAATGTAAGTGATAATATAGATAAAGAAAACATAGGAAAGAAACTAGGAGAAGTAGTAATACCAGCATATAATCCAGAAACAGACACACTAAGCTATATAGACATAGAAATACAATGTAGAATAACAGAAGACGCAATAGGAGGAAGAAAGTTAACAAACATAGCAGAAATAACAGACCAAACAGATGATAAAGGAAAACCACAAATAGACAGAGACTCAGTGCCAGAGGATAAAGAAATACCAAAAGATGAAGACCTACCAAAATACAAAGAAGACGAAGAAGGCAATCCAAGTGTACCCGGAAGCGAAGACGATGACGACTTCGAAAAAGTAGAAGTAGAAATCGAGAAAATCAAAATAAAAGTAAACAAAAACTGGGACGACTACGAAAATGTAGAAGGAATAAGAGATAGTTATGAATTTACATTAAAAGGCAAAGTAGGAGAAAAAGAAGTAGAAGTACCAAATGCTGTAGTAACTCTAACCAAAGACCAAAAAGAATACGTATGGGAAGAAGTAGACAAAACGTATAGAGGAGATATAATAGAATATAGTGTAGAAGAAACAGGTGTGCCAGAAGGATACACATACAAAGTAGAAGTAACACATGATGAAGAAGGAAATGCCGAATACAACTACATATTCAACGTAACCAACACACATAGATGGGCAGACATAGCACTAAGAAAATACATAGCAAAAGTAAATGATAAAGAAGTAAACCCATCAAGAGTCCCAGAAGTAGACACAAGCGAATTCAATACATGGGTAAATGGAGAATTACAAACAACAGCAAAATATAACCATACAAAAGAGCCATTAGTAGTAAACAAAAACGACTTAATAACATACACACTAAGGATATACAACGAAGGAACAGTAGATAGCTATGTAAAAGAAATAAAAGACCACTTACCAGTAAACTTGGAATATTTATCAGAAGCAAATAAAGGAAACTGGATAATAGAAGAAGACGAAAGAAATCCAGAAGGAATAACAGTAAAATCAACAGAAGAATGCACAATAGTAGACTATGGAGGAAACTTCACAGAAGACGTAAAAGGTAAGAAACTAAGTGAAGTAATAATACCAAAAGCAGAGAAAAACGAAGAAGCAGAAGAAGGAGCAAAAGACAGCTGGAAACTAAGCTATGTAGAAGTAGAAATAATATGCAAAGTAAAAGACACAGCCCAATACAAAATACCAATGACCAACATAGCAGAAGTAACAAAAATGGAAGACGAAGAAGGAAACCCATTGCCAGATAGAGACTCACAAGAAAAGAACGTAAAACTACCAGAAGAAAAAGACAAACCAGGATATAAAGATGACGAATCAAACCAAGACTATGTACCAGGCCAACAAGACGATGACGACTTCGAAAAAATAGTAGTAGAAAGATTTGACTTAGCACTAAGAAAATTCATAACCAAAGTAGAAAACACCGAAGTAAACAACCGTTATCCACAAGTAGTATATGAAAATGGAGAAATACACTACGAACACACCAAAGAACCAATAGAACTAGTAACAGGAGACACAGTAATATACACAATA
Organism: uncultured Clostridia bacterium; assembly: GCA_947624405.1. Classification (GTDB taxonomy): domain Bacteria; phylum Bacillota; class Clostridia; order TANB77; family CAG-508; genus JAAWPK01. The sequence goes on along the minus strand of CANQKB010000099.1, from coordinate 2,622 downwards.
AGAGTATACAACGAAGGAGGAAAAGACGGATACGCAAACGAAGTAACAGACGATGTACCAGACGGACTAGAATACTTACCAGACAATGAAATAAACAAAGAATACAGATGGGTACTACTAGATGAAAACGAAGAAGTAACGGAAGATGTAAGCAAAGCAAAATACATAGTAACAGACTATCTATCAGAAGAGCAAGAAAAAGAAACAGGAAGAAACAACCTAATAAAAGCATTTGATGAAGAAGCAGAAATAAGTGATGGAGAAATAAAGAACCCAGACTATAGAGACCTAAAAATAGCAATGAAAGTAACCTTCAAAGCAACAACAAAAGACGACACAGCAAGAATATTGAAAAACGTAGCCCAAATCTCAGACGACTCAGACGATGATGACGACTCAGAGCCAGACAGAGACACACCATATGAGCCAGAAGGACCAAACGAAGACGACATAGACTATGAAAACGTAAAAGTAAAATACTTTGACCTATCACTATTAAAATGGGTAAGTGAAGCCCAAGTAACGCTAAACGGAAAAACAGAAATAGTAGAAGGAAACAATGCCCAAAACAGCAAAAACGAACCACCAATAAAACTAGAGATAGAAGAAAAGAACATAAACAAAGTAGTAATCAAATACAAATACATCATAAGAGTAACAAATGAAGGAGAAATCGAAGGATATGCAGACGAAGTAACAGACTATATACCAGAAGGATTAAGATTTGAAGCAGGAGATAATACAGAATGGAGATGGACACAAAAAGAAGACGGAAGCCTAACAACAGATTACTTAAAAGACACACTATTAAAACCAGGAGAATATGCAGAAATACCATTAGTACTAACATGGATAAATAGCAAAGACAACATAGGAGAAAAGATAAACACAGCAGAAATATCAAAAGACAGAAACGACAGTGATTCACCAGATGTAGACTCAACACCAAATAACAAAGCACCAAAAGAAGATGATATAGATGATGCACCAGTAGTATTAGCAATAAAGACAGGTAAAGCAGTGTTATACCTAGGTTTAATATTCACAACACTAGTAATATTAGGTGTAGGTTTAGCTGGAATAAAGAGATATGTACTAGAATAGAAATAACACATTCGAATTTATTTAAATAAAAGTAAGAGAGTACTTATGTACTCTCTTACTTTTCACAAAAATGTTAGAAAAATGTAATATAAATGTAAAAAAAGTAGAAAGTGTGTAAAAGTGCTTTCCGTAAAAGCCAAAACGCCCTAAATTTTGCGTGCAAAAAACTAGGAAAAAGTGCTATTGACAATTATAAAAAAGAATGTAAAATATTAAATAAAGTAGAATATATAATTTTGAGAGGGTAAAAATGAGAACTAAAAAATTAATTGTATCAATAATCATATTTGTAATTATGTTTACATTATTGGCAAAAGTTAATATCAGTAAAGCAACTGAAACAGATGTTGATTTTACATTAAAATTAACACAAACAAGACATTCTTCAATAGGGTGGAGTCCTGCATCAGTTCAAATGGATATGACACAGACATTTAATGGAAGAATGGACAACCTACTTAAAACGCTAAATTCATTTAATAATTGGAATTCAGTAAGTAGTGGGGAACGTGCTTTATTTAGAACTATTGCAAATACAAAAATTGAAACATATGATATTAAATATCAATTAAATCATTTAAATAGTGAAGATGCAAGTACAAAAAATATATGGAAATTGGAATTACAGAATCCTGAAAATAACCCAGATTTAAAAAATATATATTGTATAAGGGCAGGATTGGGGTTTAACCAAACAGAAGGACAGACTGATTTAGGAACGGTAGAAGGTAATACAAAAGAATATAAGAAAGCATATACATTACCAGAAGATTATTCTTTACTTCAAACAACTTTAGCAAGTTCAAAAGCAGATATTTTTTCACAAAAAGAATTACAAAATCTAAATGCCACATTGTGGATATTAGATAATATGATACTTGAAGATGCAACAGATGATGAAGTAGAGAGCTATTTGTGGGAACATGGATATGAAACTGTTAGTGGAATAGATGAAGAGAATGTAGACTATATACAAGAAAGTAGACCATTTTATCTATTAACAAGAGCAGATATAGAAGTAATACAACAACTTGCAATTTGGCATTATACAAATGAAGGAGAAGAAGTATATAAAAATCCAACATTAAGTGATTTATATATAAATGTAACAAATGGAAAATTAGGAGAAGAGGATGCACATAATATTGAAACAAATGGGCAAGATGGTTGGACAACAATGGAAGATTGGGCAAATACATTAGGACAAGCAAATAAAGAAATAGGAACTCAAGGTGAAAAAAGACAAGAAGCAGCTGGAAATATATATAAGTGGCTAATTGATACAGCAAAAGAAAAAACAAAAGATATGACCGAAATATATCATCCAGAAAGAGAAGTAAAAGTATATTTAGCAGGAGAAAATCCAACAGAAGAACAACCTGTAGTATCAGTAAAAGAAGCACCAAAAATAAAGATAAAAGCAATAAAAGAATGGAATGACTTTGAAAACCTTGAAAGAAAAAGAAAAGAAATAAAACTTACATTAAAAGGAACAGCAGGAAATGAAGAAATAAAAAT
>CANQKB010000098.1 GCA_947624405.1 uncultured Clostridia bacterium | reverse complement strand
CAAGCAAAAAAATTCGTAGGTCGAACTCACTTCGATTTTTAAAACATTCCTCCACGCTTAGCTAGTTAGGGTGTGAATTATAACAAAAATCACAGAAAATTCACATAAATTAAATGAAATAAACTTGACAATTCTATTTGTAGATAATAAAATCTAAAGATAGAATTTTTTTTTAATTAAGGGGTGATGTAATGTTAAAACTAAAAAAGATTACAAAGGATTATGAGACAGGAAACGAAGTTGTAAAAGCTTTAAAAGGAATAGATATTGAATTTAGAGAAAATGAATTTGTATCGATATTAGGTCAGTCTGGTTGTGGAAAAACAACTTTGCTTAATATCATAGGTGGGCTAGACCATTATACTACAGGTGATTTAGTAATAAATGGAAAATCTACCAAAGATTATACTGATAGAGATTGGGATACATATCGAAACCATTCAGTAGGATTTGTATTTCAAAATTATAATTTAATACCACATCAATCAGTGCTTTCAAATGTGGAGCTTGCACTTACTATTACAGGCGTGTCAAAAACAGAGAGGAGAAAAAGAGCAAAAGAAGCTTTGCAAAAAGTAGGATTAGGAGACCAATTAAATAAAAGACCAAATCAAATGTCTGGTGGACAAATGCAAAGAGTGGCAATAGCAAGAGCTTTGGTTGGAAACCCTGATATATTGCTTGCAGATGAACCTACAGGAGCACTTGATTCAGCTACTTCTGTACAAATAATGGATTTATTAAAAGAGATTGCAAAAGATAGATTGGTTATTATGGTAACACATAATCCTGAGCTTGCTGATAAATATTCAACAAGGATTATTAAGCTCTTAGATGGTAATGTTATAGATGATTCAAACCCATATAATGGTGAGGAAGAAAATAAAAAACAAAATAATACAAAAAAGACTTCAATGTCTTTCTTTACGGCATTTTCACTAAGCTTGAATAATTTAATGACCAAAAAAGGTAGAACTTTTTTAACATCGTTTGCAGGAAGTATTGGAATAATTGGAATTGCAGCTATTATGTCTTTGTCAAATGGTGTGCAAAAGTATATAAAAAAGGTAGAAGAAGACACTCTATCTTCATATCCAATAATGCTTGAAGAAAAAACAGTTGATATAACGGATATGATGGATTCCATTGAAGGTATTGCTGAAACTGAAAATCAGGAAGAGGAGGAACGGAAAAGTATATTCAAGACCTCTTGTTAATGATCTTTTAAATATGATGTCTGCACAAACTAGTACAAATAATTTGAGCGAATTTAAAAAGTATATAGAAGGCGATGAAATAAATATTACGGATTATGCTAATGCAGTACAGTATAAATATAAATTGAATTTGAATTTATATAATAATAACGCTAATAGTGAATCATATGTTAGAGTTGCACCTAATCAAATAATGGAAAAACTTGGTATGGAGCAAATGCAAGAGATGAGCTCAAATTTTGGTGGAATGACTGTGAATTCAAATGAAGTTTGGGAAGAGATGCTAGATAATGATGAACTTCTCAAGTCACAGTATGATGTTGTGGCAGGAAAATGGGCAGAAAATCTTGATGAAGTTGTTTTGATTTTAGATAGAGATGGAAAAATAAGTGATTATACATTATATGCATTAGGGCTTCTTGATCCAGATGATTTGGCTGAAAAATATCAGACTTTACTTAAAGGTGAAGAAATAGAAAAAATGGACGTACAAAGTTATACCTATGATGAATTACTAGATTTAACTTTTAAACTTGTTTTGAATACTGATTATTATAAAAAAGAAGGCAATTATTGGAAAGATATGCAAGATGATAAGGATTATATGAATAATCTTTTAAATGATGCCATGGATGTAAAAGTTGTTGGAATAATTAAACCAAATGAGGAAGCTGTTGGAACTGCTATGTCGAGTAGTTATGGAGGAATAGGATATAAATCTTCGTTGAAAGAATACGTAATAGAGAAAATAAATGAAAGTGAAATTGTAAAAGAACAAAAAGAAAATGAGAAGATAAATGTTTTTACAGGAATGGAATTTAGCGAAAAAAATGAAGATTTTGATATATCAAAATTATCTACTGAAGAAATGCAATATATTTCGAGTTTAAGTCAAACAGAACTTGCAGAGCTTATGCAGGCTTATTCGGATAATAATAATGCAACATATGAATCAAATTTGGAAAAGCTAGGTGTAGTTAATATTGATGAACCAAGTGGAATTTATATTTATCCAATTGATTTTGATTCGAAAGAGGAAATAGGAAATATTATTGAAAATTATAACCAAAAACAAAGAGATGAAGACAAAGAAGAAAATGTTATAACGTATTCTGATATTATTGGTATTATGATGAATTCAGTAACAAATATTATTGATGTAATTAGTTATGTATTGATTGCATTTGTTAGTGTTTCATTAATTGTTTCTTCGATAATGATTGGAATTATAACGTATATTTCGGTTCTTGAAAGAATTAAAGAAATTGGTATTTTGAGAAGCATAGGAGCTTCTAAGAAGGATATTTCAAGGGTATTTAATGCAGAAACTTTGATTGAAGGATTGGCAGCAGGGCTTTTAGGAATAGGTGTTACAGCCTTATTGTGCATTCCTGCAAATGTTGTTATAAAGAATGTGGTTGGTGTTTCTGGAATTGCAAGTTTGCCTTATCAAGGTGCTATTGCTCTTGTTATTATAAGTGTTATATTAACAACAATAGCAGGGTTAATACCATCAAAGCTTGCAGCTAAGAAGGATCCTGTGGAAGCACTTAGAACTGAATAATTTTAAAAAACTTCTAGTGACAATTCATAGTAAATTTTATAAAAAGCCTGAAAATAGTTGTTTTTACATTCACTTGGTGTCGCAATCTCCAAATTGTATTTTAATATGTCGATTGCTCCAATTCGCACTCGCTTCGCTCCTACCAAA
>CANQKB010000097.1 GCA_947624405.1 uncultured Clostridia bacterium | reverse complement strand
AATTAAAGAGTTACAAGACTTTGCATACTGGTTGGTATATTTTTAAATCCACACCATCGATATTTGCTTTCCAACCGGCTAGGGAAAGGAATATCAGGAAAAACCATAGAAATCTTCTCTGCATTTATATAAAAATTAGAAGATTTATTAATAGCATCAGTTACCAAATCAACTCCATCAGGATTACACATAGGCACAACATAAATAGAAGTAGAAGCCAAAATATTTCTAGCCAAATACCCATAAATATACCCATCATTAACATAGGCAAGGCAAAGTCTTTCAACAAACTTCATAAGGACAGGAGAAGTGATCCACTCATTAGCATGAATCGAAGCAGAATAAAACACCTCCTTTTTTCCATTACCAATGCGAATATAAGGAATATCCTTACCCATAACAGAATTGCCAATAGAACCGAAACTCAAAAAAGGATAAATAACAGAAAAACTAGCAATATTCATCTTCAAAATATCATAAGTATAACTAATATTAGTCTGTACAACAGAACTAAAAGGAACAATAATGCTAGAACCGTGGTTGTAAATTATTAGGATTAATACCTGGATTAGCAGAAATAATCCTATTAACAGTAGTTGAAAAATTTATAGCGATACTATAAAAAGAATCGCCGGGCTTAATCACATAAGAAGTATATCCATACATATAAGGAAAAAGAGCATTCCAAGTAGAAGAACCAACAATACCGATCTTGCACTAAGCCAAAATTTTTTTGAAAACTAACCACAGCATTATATGTAAGATTACCAAAAATTCCATCAATAGAATTATCAAAAAAGCCGATTTTTTTCAAAGTACTCTGTAAAAGTTCAACATTTGGACCAATAGACCCAAGTTTTAAAGTCTCCATACTATAAAAACCTCCACAATAAATATATGAATAAAAAAGCAAAAATGTTAAAATTATCTTGTAAAAGAAATATATTTGTGGTATAGTTATACGGAAGAAAAAAGCAGGAGGAAATTACATTGGAAAAAATAGTAATAGAAGGGAAAACAAGGTTAAAAGGCACCGTAGAAATAAGTGGGGCAAAAAACGCAGCAGTAGCGATTTTGCCAGCAACAATACTCGTAAATGGGATAAGTACGATAGAAAATGTGCCAAATATAAGTGATATAGAAACATATTGTGAAATACTAAAAACATTAGGAGTAAAAATAAAGAAATTAGCAGAACATACACTCGAAATAGATACTAGAAACATAGAAAGTGTAGAAGCACCATTAGACTTAACGAGTAAATTTAGAGCATCATATTATTTAACAGGAGCATTACTTGGAAGATGTAAACATGCAATAGTTGGAATGCCAGGAGGATGCAAACTTGGAGCAAGACCAATGGATCAACATATCAAAGCATTCGAAGCATTGGGAGCAACAACAGACACAGAGCAAGGAAAAATAGAAGTAAAAGCAAAAAGGTTAATAGGAAATTCAATATACCTTGACATAGTATCAGTAGGAGCAACAATAAATGCAATGTTAGTATCAGTATTAGCAGAAGGAATAACAACAATAGAAAATGCAGCAAAAGAGCCACATATAGTAGACCTTGCAAACTTTTTAAATAAAATGGGAGCGAATATAGTAGGAGCAGGAACAGATAGGATAAGAGTGCAAGGAGTAAAAGAACTAAAGAAAAATGAAACATATTCAGTAGTACCAGACCAAATAGAAGCAGGAACATTTATGCTTGCAGCAGTTGCAACAAGAGGAGATATAACAATAAAAAATTGCATAACAAAACACTTAGAATCAGTAACAGCAAAAATAATAGAAATGGGAGCAAATGTAGAAGACATAGAAGGAGAAGCAATAAGAGTTACGTGTAACAAAAGACCAAACAAAGTAAATATAAAAACACTACCATATCCAGGATTTCCAACAGACCTTCAACCACAAATGGGAGTGGCAATGTCAATAGCAGAAGGGACGAGCATTATAAATGAAAGCATTTGGGATTCAAGATTTCAATATACAGAAGAATTAAACAGAATGGGAGCAAAAATAACATCACAAGGAAAAGTAGCATTCTTCGAAGGAGTAGAAAAATTAGTAGGGGCACCTGTATATGCAACAGATTTAAGAGCTGGAGCAGCACTAGTAATTGCAGGAATAACAGCAGAAGGAACTACACAAATATACAATGTAGAACACATAGACAGAGGATATGAACACATAGAAGAAAAATTCATAAAACTAGGAGCAAAAATAAAAAGAGTAAAAGAATAGGAAGGAAAAAACAGTGAAATTTTGCAGTTTATACAGTGGAAGCACTGGAAATAGCCTATTCGTCCAAGGAAATGAAACAAAAATACTTATAGACGCTGGTGTCAGCGCGAAGAAAGTTGAAGAAGCACTTAATAGCATTAATGTAGATATAAGAGAGATAAATGCAATATTAGTTACACATGAACATATAGACCACATAAGAAGTATAGGAACAATCACAAGGAAATACGGTATACCTATATATGCAAACTTAGGAACTTGGAACGGAATAGAAAACGAAAAAACAGTTAAAGAAATAACTGAAAAGAATTACTTTAAGAATGGTGAGCAATTTGAGATAGGCGATTTAAAGATAATGCCATTTGAAACATCACATGATGCAATGGAATCATGCGGATTTAGCATAGAACACGGAGGGAACAAGATCAGCATCGCAACTGACTTAGGAGAAATGACAAATGGTGTCCTAAATAGTTTGAAGAATAGTAAGTTCGTACTATTGGAGTCAAATTATGAGCCAGAGGTGCTTAGGTATTGTTCATATCCGTATAGTATAAAGACCAGAATCGCGAGCAATAGAGGTCATCTTTCGAATTATGATGCAGGTAAGACTATATCAAAGCTCGTCGAGTTCGGGCTTCAAAATGTTA
>CANQKB010000096.1 GCA_947624405.1 uncultured Clostridia bacterium | reverse complement strand
TCTCCGTACAGTAACGTTTTTTATTGGTATTTGCTCTTCTTTGCCATTTCTAATAACAACTGCATTTGTTGCAACTAATTCTTTTAATTTTTGAGCAGCTTTATTAGAACGGTATTCTTCAAAAAAGTCTAGAAGAGTGCTGGCTGTTACAAGGATTGCAATAACTAAGATATTTGCATAGCTTGGTGTGGGTGGTAGGTAAATATCAGTGTAGATTAAAATACCTACGATTCCAATTAGAATACAGTTAAATGGGCTAAACAAACTTTCTAAGAAATAATTGTACCATCTTTTTGGCTTAGCTTGTTTAATCTCATTTAAGCCAAGATTAAGAAGTTTTTGCTCTGCTTGCTCTGTAGAAAGACCATTTTCGTTTACTTTGTATTTTTGCATAAAATCTTGTGTTGATAAAGTTGCGTCTTCACCGTATAAATTACGTGTGTTAACTTCATCTTTTGAATTGACATTTGTCACAATAATCATCTCCTATAATTTAATGTTATTATTATATCACTAACTTTGTAATTTTAAAATACTAATTAAAAAATTTACCTAAAAACTAGATAAAAGGCAAAAAATGTGATATATTTATATAGAAGGGAGATAAACTTGGATATGAATATATTTTTAATACTTGCATTTTTATTTTTTATAGGAAGTATACTAGGTTGGGTAATAGAATTAATTTTTAGAAGATTAATATCAAATAAAAAATGGATAAATCCTGGTTTCCTAGTTGGACCATATTTACCATTATATGGATTTGGAGTATGTGTGTTTTATTTAATAGCACAAATAAGTTTAAATCCAATACTAACAATTATAATAATGGGGATTACTGTAACGTGTATAGAATATATAGCGGGAATAATATTTATTAAGGGAATGGGAGTTAAGCTTTGGGATTATTCAGACCAATGGGGAAATGTTGATGGTTTGATTTGTCCTTTATATACATTCTTTTGGATAATACTTGCAGGATTATACTACTATTTTGTAAATCCATACATAATAGATTCGTTATATTGGCTTGCAGATAATTTAGCTTTTTCATTTTTTATAGGATTTTTCTTTGGTATAATTACTATTGATATTGCATATAGTACTCAATTGGTTGTAAAGGTACGTAAATTCGCGAAAGAAAAGGATTTAATAGTTAAGTATGAAGAGTTTAAAGCAACTATTGCAGAGTATGCTATGAAGAGAAAAGAAAAATATTCTTTTTTATTTGCAATTAATAATAACGTAAAGAAAATTGAGGAACACTTGAATGAGTATAAAAAAGAGCAACTTGCACGTACAAATAAGATAAAAAGGTCAATCCATATATTTATACATGATAAGGTAAAAAAGAAAAAAAATAAAGTGAATGTGTAAAAGCATTCACTTTATCTTTTACGTAATATTTCATGTGTGGAGCAAAGTTTATCAGCTAGACACACTATTTTAGCTTCAGGAGTTTTAGGAAATTTAGTTATTGTTAATGGCCACATATGTGTTTCTATTATTAATTTTTCTTGAATACTTATGTCAAAATATTTTTCGGCATTTATGCTTGCAATGTGAGGATGACGAAATCCATGAAGCCTCGGTCTATTTGAACATGAATCATGCCAATCATATAAGAAAAAGTCATGAAATAGTGCTCCAACAATTAAAACGTCATAGTCTATAATAAGTCCAAGTTTTTTCTCAAAAAATTTTGCTATGTAATAGCTCATATATGCTACATTTCTTGAATGAACATATGTGTTAGTTGTACCATGTTGTATGTAGCATGAAAGCAGTTTTTGAATATTTACGTGTTTTTTAATTTCTTTTATATATATTACAAATGTTCTTTTGTTTATAAGCATTATTATATATCATTCCTTTTCATTTTTTTCTCTTTATTTATTATACATCATTTTTTTTATTATGCAATGGAAAATTTATTAAAATTTTATAAAATATGGTTACAATTTTTTTTACTTTTGAAAAAAATATTGACAAAGAAGAATGAAAAATGTAAAATAATGATACACGAAAGTTGAGGGCAAAATTTTTTTTGAAAGGAAAAAGTTGAAGTGAAAAAAACCAAAAGAAACGCTAGAACCCTTGATACTGTAGAGAGAGAGAGAGAGAGAGAGAGGGACAACTAGGGGCAATTTAATATACGAAAAAAATAAATGTAAGGACACAAGAGCTTTATGTTATTTTTTGCATGCGTGCATGTGAAGTAACATAGGGCTCTTTTTAGTGTGTAAAACCGTGGCAAGCACGAACTCTTTCCATCACGAAACATAAGAACTTATATACTCAAAAACAGTCCAGCACTCTTCACTCTAATTTTATTTACTTTTTGACTGTTAAGAAAAAACGGCAAAAGTAAACTAAAATTGTCGTTCATCGACTTTGTCCTTGGTTTTTTCGTATAAGTTCTAAAGTTTCGTGATGGCACCCTTCCGTGGCAAGCACGAACTCTTTCCATCACGAAACATAAGAACTTATATACTCAAAAACAGTCCAGCGCTCTTCACTCTAATTTTATTTACTTTTTGACTGTTAAGAAAAAACGGCAAAAGTAAACTAAAATTGCCGTTCATCGACTTTGTCCTTGGTTTTTTCGTACAAGTTCTAAAGTTTCGT
>CANQKB010000095.1 GCA_947624405.1 uncultured Clostridia bacterium | reverse complement strand
TTAAATTTCTTTCTATTAAGATATTTCTAGCTTCTTCATCGCCAGTTTTTAATCTTTCTAAAAATATTTTTTCTTCTTCTGAACTTAATGGTTCAGGAAAGAGATTTGAATTTTGTATATATCCGAACTGCAAACATTGCAGTTTTTAAGAATGCACAAAAACCAGATAAGGCAAATGTTATCATATAATAAACACCTCCAAAATCATTCACAAACTATATATATGTTGGGAGCTCTTGTCTTGTGCATGACCAGATTAAAAATAAATGAGGAGAATAACAGTTCAGTAATTTTTTATATAAATAATTGCAAAGCCTGTAAAATAGTTGTTTTTACATTCACTTGGTGTCGCAATCTCCATTCTATATTTTTATATGTCGATTGCTCCAAATCGCACTCGCTTCGCTTGTTTGGTCGCTTACGCGTTCATTTCAAAACAACTATTTTCAGGCTTTTTCTAAAATTCATTGAACTGTTACAGTAATCAAGAATAAAATGGTATAAAAATGTTGAAAATTGTTAGCAAATAAGATATAATAAAAACAATTTAGTCTTTTTACTATAAATCTTATAGTAAATAAAGTCACGATATAAATAGGAAGGTGAATAATATTGAACTTAGATTTGCTTAACAATTCATTAAATAATTCAAAAGATAATAATTTAATATCAAAATTTATAAGGGAGTTGTCAGAATTTTTGAAAAAAGAAAATAATGCAAAAATAAACCAATTAAATAGTTTAAAACAAGAAAATTGCTTATATCAAGTAGTAGAAATGGGAATAAACTGTGTATATTTAGAAAACTTAGAAAACTGCCGAGTATTTAAAGAAAATGATATACCAAAAGATATATTAGAAAAAATAAGTAATGATACTGTATTGAAATATAAAGATGGAAAATACGTTATAGAAGAAGAAATAACGCAAAGATTTTTTGATAGTTTAGTAGGGATAAAAGAATATGTAGATATACAAAAAAAATTTACGCAAGAAAGCAATATATTACAAAATAGTCTTGATACAATATACAAAATACAAGAAAGAAACGAAAAATACACTATTGTAACATATGAAAAAAATGGAATTTGCACTATAAAAGTGCCAAATGAACTTATACCATATTGGTCAAAAAAGGGAGAGTATTTAAAATATAAAAACGGAGATTTTCAAAGAGAAATAATGAATGATTAAAACTAAAATTTAAATTTATACAAAAAATCCCCTATACACTATAGATATGTAAAGGGGGGATTTTGAGTTCTAACAATATTTATTCCGATAAAACAGTTCCAAGAACAAGAATGCCCTCATTTTCAGCGTAAATTGTATCAAATTGAGAAATAGGCAAAGGATTAGAACCAAGCCCACATTCAATAGTATAACCGTGGAAGGTTATATGTTTGAATAAACCAATCTTTATATCCTGCAAAACTAGAAGCATAAGGTGTATCTTCTAAAGAATATCCCGAAGAAATAGCAAATTGAATACCAATGTAATAAGAACCTGCAGGCAGAAAATCAAGATATCTCCAATAAATAGTTCTACCTTGAGTATGATAAGCTAAAATCAATCTAAAATTATGAGCAAGAGTAAAATTGTATAAAGCAATTGATTCAGGAGCAACTAGAGGAGCAGAACCAACAAAATCTCTAGGGGCTGGCTTTGTAAATCCTTGTTCAAATTTTATTTCCTTTGCTTGTTCCCAACTAGCAGGAAATTGTAAGTTTAAATCCACACCTGTGGAGTTTGTTAACTTCCATATAGAAAAAACTTATATATTAAAATAAAAATATTTACAGGAGCAAGGTGTTTTATAACATCTTGCTTTTTTATACAAAAAGAAATATTTAAAATTAAGTGTCATAACAAAGATGTCCCCATAATAACTTGTATTAGAATAAATTAATTTAAAGGAGCGAAAACAAATAGAAAAAAAGCAAAAAATAAAAAGTGACAAATTAGAATTTAACACATACTGTATTTTCACAGAAGAAAAGCAAGAAGTAAAAGAAATAATAGGTAAAATGTTCAAAGACTATATTGAAAATTTAAAAATTAAAAATAAGTAATTATTCAAAAGTATTTGCAAAAACGGAACTAAAATTTTCTGATTCACTTATGTTCATAAGAAAAGCTAAGTTTTGCATAAGTCAACTGTAAAGTTCAAAAAATTTCACTAACAGTTGACTTAATTTCTTTGAGTACATTATATAAAATAGCATAGATGATTACGGAGAGGAGGTTAAATGCTAGAAATAAATAGTCAAAACTTCAGAGTACGGAATGTATATCAGACTATCTAGAGAAGATGGAGACAAAGGGGAAAGTGAAAGTATCAGTAATCAGAGAAAAATTTTGCAAAGATATATAAAGGAAAACAATTTAACACCTATTAAAGAATATATTGATGATGGTGTATCAGGTACAACATTTAATAGACCAGGTTTTAATGAACTATTACAAGATATTGAAAACAAAAATATTAATATGATTATTACAAAAGACTTATCAAGACTTGGAAGAGACTATATAAAAACGGGAGAATACATAGAAAATTATTTTCCAGAAAAAAATATAAGATATGTTGCAATAACAGATGGAATAGACACTTATATTGATAGCACAAACAATGATATAACGCCGTTCAACG
>CANQKB010000094.1 GCA_947624405.1 uncultured Clostridia bacterium | reverse complement strand
TAAAACAACTAAAGCAGTTGTAACAAGTACGATTCCAGTAGTTGGAAAGCTTTTAGGAGAAACTGTTGATGCAGTTTTAGGGTGTGGCAATATTTTGAAAAATGCGGTGGGATTTGTAGGAATAATTGTAGTACTTTCTATATGTGCAATGCCAATTATAAAGCTAGCTGTAATGACTATTGCATTTAATTTAACATCTGCATTAAGTGAACCAATTGCAGACAAAAAAATGATTTCTGTATTAGAGCAAATGGGAGATACTTTTAAAATATTACTTGGAATTGTTTGCACAGTATCTGTTATGCTGATTATAGGGCTTACCTTGGTTATTAAAATTACAAATAGTGGGATGATGTATAGATGATAGATTACATAAGCTCATGGGCTGGAAGTGTAGTAATGGCTGTTGTAGCAATTAGTGTTCTAGAGATGATACTTCCAGATGTAAGTTGTAAAAAGTACATAAAAACTATTATTGGAGTATATATATTATATATAATAATTTCTCCTGCAATTAGATTTTTCACTGGAGATGATATTAAAATAGATTATTCTCAATATGAAAAGTATTTTAATACAACTGTTGTAGAAGAAGATTTAGAAATACCTACATTAGAAGAAATGTATCAAAAAGAATTAGAAAAGCAAATTCAAAATGATTTAGGTAAAATTGGGTATTTAGCTAAAGTTGATGTAAAGATTGATTTAAAAAAAGGTGTTGTTGAAAAAATTAATATATCAGCAGAAAAAGATACAGGAAGTGATATAAGAATAGAGAAAATTGAAATTGGAGCTGACTATCTACAAAATGAATTAGATGAAAAAAACATACAAGATATTAAGCAAATGATAAGTGAAAATTATGGAATTCAAGCTAAAGATATTTATGTAAATTCAAGATAAATGGAGGATATTATGTTTAAAGAACAAATGAATAAATTGAAAAACATGTTTTTTAAGAAGAAAGAAGAGGAAAATGATAAAACAGGTAGTAAGAAAATTGAAAATTTAGTTGTATTTTTAATACTGCTTATTATTGTAATTATTGCAATAAATTATATTTTGAATGAAGATAAAAGTGAAGTACAAAATGAAGATAGTGCATATAAATTTTTAGCTAATAATAATCAAAATGAAAAAGAAGATGATAGTTTAGAAAAAAGATTAGAAAAAATTTTAGGAACAATAAGTGGAGTAGGAAATGTTAATGTTTTGATTACATATACACAGTCTCAGGAGGTTTCTCCTATGTATAATGAAAATAATACAACATCACACACAACAGAAACTGATTCAACAGGAGGAACAAGAACAATTGAGGAGCAAGGGAGTAATAAAGAAGTGATATTTACTGATGAAAATGGAGCGAATGTGCCTGCAACTAAGACAGTTATTAATCCAAAAGTGGAAGGGGTGATTGTTACTGCTGAAGGTGCTAATAATGCAAATGTTAAGGGGAATATTGTGGAAGCGGTTGTTGCAGTTACAGGTGTTGGAGCACATAAGGTTCAAGTATTTTCCATGAATTAAAAGGAGGAATGATTATGAAAATTCTAAAGAAAAATCAACTGGCGATTCTAGTGATAGCTTTGATGCTGATTACAGCAGGATATTTAAATTATGATATGTCATATGGTGAAGAAGGACCAGCAGTTGATACAAGTTCTGAGGTTGAGGGATATAAGATAGCAGAATTGGGAGATGCAGAACTTGTAAATGCTAACGTGACTCAAAATACAGTAAGTGAGAATACGAATGAAACTAATATTGAAAATACTGTGGTGCAGAGTAGTGAGAATAACGAGGTTAGCAAAACTACTTCTGCAGAAGTTGATGATTATTTTGAAACTTCTAAATTAGAAAGAAATGTTATGTATTCTCAAATGATAGAAAGATACCAAGAAATTATAGATAGTTCTAGTCAAATTACAGAACAGAAAACTATTGCACAGCAAGAGATTAATAAAATAAATGAATTACAAAATGCTATTATGATTGCAGAGAATCTTCTCACTACAAAAGGATTTACTCAAAGTGTTATTTTTGTAAATGGGGAGAGTGTGAGTGTAATAATTGGAAAGGAGGAGTTGAAGCAAGAAGAAATTGCACAAGTTCAAAATATTGTTTCTCGTGAACTAAATACAAGTATTGAAAATATACATATTTCTTTGAAATAATTGTAAAATATGGATCTATTAAAATAGGATATATAGAGGTTATATGTAAATTGTAACAAAAATGTAATATTTACGTAATCAAAACTTAATATAAAAAAAGTAGGAAAAACTTGCAAAAAATAGAAAAATATAGTATAAATTATATAAAGAACTTAAAAAAGAAATACAAAGGAGGAAGCAAAAATGGAAGAAAATCAAGCAGGATTACCAACGAAAGTAGGGTTTTGGAGTAAATTTACATCATTCTTATTACAAGATATAAGGGTAGAATTAACACCATATCAACAAAAAGTAGAAGATGAAGTAAATGAATTTTTGCATCAAGAAATTACATGGCAAGGAGTTAAAAACTTCTTATTCCAAGAAATAAGATTTTAATTCCTGCTAGTAAAGATATATGCCGGCAAAAAAGACCATCAGTATTAACTGGTGGTTTGTTTTTTTAATCCTAAACTAAGCGATTTTTAAAATCATTTTGCTAAGCTACCTGAGGAAATGATTTTAAAAATGCGTCGTTGCGTTCTCCAAGGCGTTTAAGATAAATTGGATTGTTA
>CANQKB010000093.1 GCA_947624405.1 uncultured Clostridia bacterium | reverse complement strand
CTTCTTGCAATTCACATTCTTTGGGTAAATCTAGTTACAGATTCACTTCCAGCACTTGCTCTTGCAGTTGACCCTGCAGAAAAAGATATAATGAATAGACCACCTAGAAATGCATCAAAAGGTATCTTTACAAAAGGAATGGTGTTTAGAGTATGTTATCAAGGCTGTATGATAGGTATACTTTCACTTTTAGCATTCATAATTGGACTAAATACAACAACAGGTATGCCAGATGAAGAAAGAATACAGATAGCACAAACGATGACATTTACAGTTCTTGCGTTTTCAGAGCTTGTACACATATTTAATGTTAGAAATAACAAAAAGTCAGCTTTTAAAACAGGGATATTTAATAATAAAATGCTTTTACTTGCAATATTAGTTTCTGCATTATTGGTTTTAGTTATATTGTTTGTACCTGTGTTAAGAAATATTTTTAGCATAAGTGTTTTACCTCTTGAAAATGTATTTGAAGTTATAGTTTTAGTACTTGCTCCATTAGTAATTGTAGAAATTTTGAAATTATTGAAAATTAATACTTTTAAAGATGAGTAAAGTAAAAAAATAATTAGTAGATTGAGAAAATTTGCAGAAATGTATATTTCCTGCAAATTCTTTCTAATCTTCTATTACTTTTTGAATAGCTATTTTACATATTTAGAAACAGTGGATGATACAAATGATGAAGTAATATACTGATTGTTCTTGGCAAGGAGATGATAATAAATATGATAAAAAATTATAGCAATTACTTAATAAGATATAGACAATTAAGTGAAGAAAAAAAGGATACAATAATATTTTTTTGTATGATTGGCATTGCTTTAATCATAAGTGTTATTATTGCAGTAATGCTCTTTATTCGAAGAGAAAATGAAGAAATGATTGAATTGTCGCATCAAGCAGAAATAGAAAGTATTATACCTGAAGAAGAAGTTCCAGATATAATGTTTATAGAAAATGAGGTAAATACCAAATTACCTGTATATACAGAAAATGCTAAGAATAGAATGAATAATATTTATGTGTCAAATGGAGTAGAAAAAATTGCTTATTTAACATTTGACGATGGACCTTCTAGCAATGTTACTCCTCAAATACTTGATATTTTGAAAGAACAAGATGTAAAAGCAACATTTTTTGTATTAGGGAGCAGAGTAGAGCTATATCCAGATCTTGTAAAAAGAGAGTATGAGGAAGGACATTATATAGCAAATCATGGGTATTCACATGTGTATGAGAGTGTATATGCATCTGCAAATGCACCATATGAGGAATATGAAAGGACTGAAAACACAATAAAAACAGCTCTAGGAAATACAGAGTATTCAAGTCATTTATTTAGATTTCCCGGAGGTAGTGAAGGAGGAAAATATGCAAATCTAAAAAATGAAGCAAAATCTATTTTAGCAGGACATGATGTGGCATATATTAATTGGAATGCTTTGACTAATGATGCTGTTGGAAAACCAACATATGAAAGCCTACTTGCAGATTTAGCTTCTACGTCACGGAGGAAAAGATAATATTGTAGTACTTATGCACGACACAAATGCAAAGCAACTTACTGCAGATGCTTTGCGAGATGTTATTACTTATTTGAGAGAACAAGGATATTGTTTTAAGAATTTCTATGATATTATGGATACAGTTTAGCTTAGGTCTTTTTGTATTTTGTCAAATGCTATTGCAGATACAAAAAATGAACTACCAAATGATATGGCAAGCCAAATTACTTTTAGACCTATGTAGTATATGTAATTTGAAGTTTGAAATGATATGTAGTAAAGTAGGAATAATGTACCGATAATACCGAACTGCTAGTGAAAAGTATAGTCCGTTCATCATTATTTTTTTGATTTTTGTATCAAAGTTTTTGATGTTTTTTATAAGTTGCTTTATCATATCAAATTCAATTCCTTTCTTTTTTAGTTTTATTAAGAAGGTATACAGAGTAATGAAAGTTATCTTTAAGCTATCGTTTCTTAATATTATGTTAACACAAAAATAAAAAATTTTCAAAGTTAATTATTGGTAATGGTTCAGCGATTTTTAATATAACTAATCGCAAACCCTGAAAAATAGTTGTTTTTACATTCACTTGGTGTCGCAATCTCCAAATTATATTTTAATATGTCGATTGCTCCAATTCGCACTCGCTTTGCTCGTTTGCTCGCTTACGCGTTCATTTCAAAACAACTATTTTTCAGGGTTTTTAGATAAATCGCTACAATTAACATTCTAACTAGCTAAGCGTGGAGGAATATTTTAAAAATTGAAGTGAGTTCGACCTACGCATTTTTTTGCTTGCACATTTTCAAATTCGTATTTATCATTTAATAGCCCAAAATAACTTAAACGCCTTGGAGAACGCAACGCCACATTTTTAAAATCATTTCCTCAGGTAGCTTAGCGAAAATGGGCTGTGAATTGTAACAAAAAATCGCTGAACAGTTACAATTATTAGAAAAATTTTTCTTGATTTTTGGCTAAAAGTAGGATATAATATTATGTAGATAGATGAAGAGAGAAAAATAGAAAGGGTTGGATTAATATGGATAGATTAAAAAGTTTTTTAGTATGGATATTAATCGTAATTGGATTTTACCTTTATAGTAATTTGATGATATACATTGCTTTACACCACGGATTAGAGGGCTTAACTTTAATGAAATTGATTTTACCATAAAAACTACTGAGAAATCAGTAGTTCTTTTATGAGACTGTCCAACAAATAGAAAATAATAAATAAGAATATAAAAAAAGAACTCATGAATTTAAGAAAAATTTGTGAGT
>CANQKB010000092.1 GCA_947624405.1 uncultured Clostridia bacterium | reverse complement strand
TAATCCAAGCAAGTAAATTAGCAAGGTCGAACTCACTTCGATTTTTAAAACATTCCTCCACGCTTAGCTAGTTAGGGGGTGAACTGTAACAAATTCGCTGAGCTATTACAATTAAAATAATAAAATTCTATTGACATAAGACAAAAAAGCGGATATAATTATAAAATGAAAAAAATTAGGAAGGATTGAGACTAAATGAGTATAAAAATTGAAAAAACAGAAAATGCAAATGAACTAAAATTAGGCTTTGAAATAGAAGCAGCTAAATTTGATGAAGCAATCAGAAGAGTATATGGTAAAAGTGCAAAATATTTTACAATACCAGGGTTTAGAAAAGGAAAAGCTCCACTAGCAATGGTAGAAAGAATATATGGTACACAAATATTCTATGAAGATGCTTTTAATGATTTGGTTCCAGAAATTTATGATAAAGAACTAAAAGATAATAATATAGAAGCGGTTAGCAAACCAAATATAGATATTGCTCAAATGGAAAAAGGAAAGAATTTAATATTTACAGCAGTAGTGCAAATAAAACCAGAAATAAAACTTGGTAAGTATAAAGGTATACAAATAAAGAAAATAGAGTATAATGTTGCTGATGAAGATATAGAGCATGAACTTGGACATATGGCAGAAAGAAATGCGAGAATGATAAATGTTGAAGATAGACCAGTAAAAAAAGGCGATATAACAATAATAGATTTCGAGGGCTCTATTGATGGTGTTAAATTTGACGGTGGAAAAGCAGAAGGTCATGAACTTGAAATAGGAAGTAATGCATTTATTCCAGGATTTGAAGACCAAATTATTGGTATGAAAATTGGTGAAGAAAGAGATATAAATGTTACTTTCCCAGAAAAATATTTTATGGACGATTTAAGCGGAAAAGACGCAGTATTCCATATTAAGTTACATGAAATTAAAAAGAAAGAATTACCTAAAATAGATGATGATTTCGCAAAAGATACAAGTGAATTTGACACACTTAAAGAATTAAAGAATAGTATAAAAGAAAAGCTTGAAGAGGAAAATAAATCAAGAGCAAAATACGAAACTGAGGAAGAAATATTAAAAGCAGTAAGTAAAAATACTGAGGTAGAAATTCCATCAGGAATGGTAGAAACAGAATTAGACAATATGATGAAAGATGTAGAAACAAGACTTAGCTATCAAGGAATGAATATGGAAACATATTTAAAAATGATGGGAAAAACAATGGAAGAACTTAGAAATGATTGTAAAGATGAAGCAGAATCATCTGTAAAAACAAAAATAATTCTTGAACAAATAATTAAAGAAGAAAAGATTGAACCAAGTCAAGAAAAAATAAATGAAAAAATAGCAGAATTATCGAAAATCTATGGCAAAACAGAAGAAGAACTAAAACAAAATGAGGCTTTTGTTGAATATGTAACTAAAAATTTACAAAATGATTTAGTTGTAGAATTTTTAGTAGATAATGCAAAAATAAAATAATTTAAAGCATCGCTAAGCTAGTAAAAAATACATAAGAATAGGAAAGGAAGATGAATAATTAATGATAGATAATAGTTTAGTACCTTATGTAATTGAGCAAACAAATAGGGGAGAAAGATCATATGATATATTTTCAAGACTATTAAAAGACAGAATAATATTTTTAGGAGAACAAGTAGATGCAACATCAGCAGGGCTTGTAGTAGCACAACTTTTATTCTTGGAGTCAGAAGATCCAGATAAAGAAATATCATTATACATAAACAGCCCAGGTGGGTCAATAACAGATGGAATGGCAATATATGATACAATGAACTATATTAAATGTCCAGTATCTACAATATGTGTAGGAATGGCTGCAAGTATGGGAGCTGTTTTACTTGCATCAGGAGAAAAAGGTAAAAGGTATGCAACACCAAATTCAGAAATATTAATACATCAACCATTAATATCAGGAGGTTTATCAGGGCAAACAACAGAAATAAAAATACACGCAGATCATATGGTTAGAACACGTGAAAAATTGAACAAAATACTAAGTGAAAGAACAGGAAAGCCATTAGATATAATCAATAAAGATACAGAAAGGGATAACTATATGACAGCACAAGAAGCTTTAGAATATGGACTTATAGATGGAATATTAGAAAAAAGAGCATAAAAATTAGATAGATAAAGACTCACAAAGCAAATTAGATATTAGAAATTTTCTAATATCTATTTGTATATATTGTAGGAGGAATAAAATGTCAAAAAATAATGAAAAAGATATAAAAAACGTAAAATGTTCATTTTGCGGAAAAGAACAAGAGCAAGTAAAAAAAATAGTTGCAGGACCAGGAGTATATATTTGTGATGAATGTATCGGAATTTGCAAGAACATTGTAGATGAAGAAGAATATGAGGATGAGTCAGAATACATCTTAGGGGAAGATGAAGAGCTACCAAATCCAGAGCAAATAAAAAAAGTGTTAGACGAATATGTTATAGGGCAAGAAAGTGCTAAAAAAACTCTTTCAGTTGCGGTATATAATCATTATAAAAGGATAAATAATGAAGAAGAAGCAAATGATGTTGAAATACAAAAAAGTAATGTATTATTGCTTGGTCCAACAGGTTCAGGAAAAACACTTTTAGCTCAAACTCTTGCTAAAATATTAAAAGTACCTTTTTCAATAGCGGATGCAACAACACTTACAGAAGCAGGATATGTAGGCGAAGATGTTGAGAACATCTTGTTAAAATTAATTCAAGCTGCAGATTATGATATTGAGGCTGCAGAACGTGGAATTATATATATAGATGAAATAGATAAAATAACAAGAAAATCAGAAAACCCTTCAATTACCAGAGATGTAAGTGGAGAAGGCGTACAGCAAGCTTTATTAAAGATAATAGAAGGAACAGTAGCATCAGTTCCACC
>CANQKB010000091.1 GCA_947624405.1 uncultured Clostridia bacterium | reverse complement strand
TTGGTCGAACTCACTTCGATTTTTAAAACATTCCTCCACGCTTAGCTAGTTAGGGTGTGAATAGTAACACTATTTAAAATGGCTAGAGAAATTTTCTCTAGTCTTTTACTTGTAAAAATTTTTGGGGTGTGATATACTACGTTTTATGGAGGGAAAAATGAGCATATATGAGTATAAAACACAAATAAGATATCAAGATATAAATGAAGAAAATGAATTATCTGATAAAGGAATATTAAATATATTATTAGAAGCAGCAGGAGTACATTCTAAGATTGTTGGTTATAGTTTGAATAATGCAGATGAAACAGGTTATTCTTGGATGCTTTTATATTGGAAAATAAAAGTTTATAAAAGACCATGTTGGAATACTCGGTATTACCGTAAAAACATGGGCAAGAGAATTTTTAAAAGTATCATCATGGCGAGATTTTGAGGCATATGATGAAAATGGAGATTTAGTCGCAATAGCAACAACAGAATGGGTTTTAATAGATGTAAAAAACAATTCTATAGCAAAAATACCGGAAAAATTAATAGATGAATATAAATTAGTTGAAAAGTCTGTATTTGCAGAAAAGGTAACTGGAAAATTAAAACCAGAAGAAAATATGGAAAATATATATAAATATACAGCAGTAAGGAGAGATATAGACGCAAATCATCACGTGAATAATGTAAATTATTTAGAATTTGCATATGATGCTTTACCTGAAAAAATAAATTTGAATTTTGAAAACTTAGAAATATTTTATAAAAAACAAATTAAACTTCGGTGAAACAGTCGTAATATCTTATGCTAAAAAGGATAATACTCACATGGTATGTATAAAAAGTCAAGATGAAAAAGTTTTACATGCAGTACTTAAATTTTATTAAATTAAACTATTGACTTTAATTATTTTTAATAATATACTTGTTTTAATTGAAAGAAAAATTGTTTATTGATTAAATATATGATTTTTCTAGATACAACAAGGGTATTTTTCGTTACAATTCATAACCTATTTCCACTAAGTTATATGAGAAGATGAGCTTAAAAATTTTTTCTACGCTTAGCTAGTTATAAAAGTAAATTGTAACAATTTTTCTTAAAAAGGAGGTAATGTCATGATTGAAATAAGATGGCATGGAAGAGGTGGACAAGGTGCAAAAACAGCATCGCTTTTACTTGCTGATGCAGCATTTAATACAGGGAAATATATACAAGGTTTTCCAGAGTATGGTCCAGAAAGAATGGGAGCACCAATTACAGCATATAACAGAATAAGTGATACTCCTATAACAATACACAGTAACATATATGAACCAGATTATGTAGTAGTTGTAGATGATACATTATTAGATGCAGTTGATGTTACAGCAGGGTTGAAACCAGAAGGAGCAATAGTTATAAATACTACTAAAAATGCAGATGAAATAAAAGCAAAATTAAAAGGTTATACAGGAGAAGTATACACAATAGATGCAAGGAAAATTTCATTAGAAACATTAGGAAAATATTTTCCTAATACACCAATGCTTGCAGCAATTGTAAAAGTAGGTAAGATTATGACTGATGAAGCTTTACTTGCAGATATGGAAGGTTCATTTAAACATAAATTTGCAAAGAAACCAGAAGTAATAGAAGGAAATATGAATGCATTAAAGATGGCTCTTAATGAAGTTAAAAAAATATAATTGCAAAGATAAATTGTCTTTAATGTCTTGCAATATATTAATTCTTGTAAGAATTAAAAGAGAGGAGAGCGAGAAGAATGGAAATAACACCAAATACACCAGCAGAGAAAATGACAATAGCTGGAAATATATACGAAGCTGGAAATTCAATGGAGTTTAAAACAGGCGATTGGAGATCACAAAAGCCAGTTTTCTTAAGTGAAAAGTGCAAACAATGTGGACTATGTTTCCCAGTTTGTCCAGATGATGCAATTCCAGTAAATAAAGAGCAAAAAAGAGAAGATTTTAATTACGATTATTGTAAAGGATGCGGAGTTTGTGCAAAAGTATGTCCTTTTGGGGCTATAGCAATGGAGTGAGGAGGAATAAAAAATGAGTATAAGAGAAAGATTAAGTGGAAATGAAGCTGCAGCGACTGCAATGAAACAAATCAATCCAGATGTAGTTGCAGCATTTCCAATAACACCTTCTACAGAAATACCACAATATTTCTCAACTTTTGTAAGTAATGGCACGGTTGATACAGAATTTGTGGCAGTAGAAAGTGAACATAGTGCAATGAGTGCATGTATAGGGGCAGAAGCAGCAGGAGCAAGAGCAATGACTGCAACATCAGCAAATGGATTATCGCTTATGTGGGAGATGATATATATTGCTTCAAGTTTGAGATTACCAATAGTAATGTCACTTGTAAATAGAGCAGTGTCAGGTCCATTAAACATACACAATGACCATTCTGATGCAATGGGAGTTAGAGATGCAGGTTGGATAATGCTATTTTCAGAGAATAATCAAGAAGCATATGATAATTTAGTAATGGCACATAGAATAGCAGAACATAAAGATGTATTGCTTCCACTTATGGTATGTCAAGATGGATTTATTACATCACATTCAATAGAAAACATTGAATTAATAGAAGATGATAAAGTAAAAGAATTCGTACGGAAAATATACACCAGAACACTATTTGTTAAACGACAAAGAACCAATTGCAATAGGACCATTAGATGTTCAAACATATCTATTCGAACATAAATATCAACAAGCCAATGCTATGAGGAATGCAAAAAAGGTAATTTTAGAAGTGGCAGAAGATTTTGAAAAAATGACTGGAAGAAAATATGGGTTCTTCGAAGAATATAAAACAGAAGATGCAGAATTGGTAATTGTTTGCATGAATTCTACAGCTGGAACAACCAAATTTGTGGTAGATAATTTAAGAGAAAAAGGAATTAAGGCTGGGCTATTAAAAATAAGAATGTATAGACCATTCCCAGCAGAGGAGATTGCAAAAGCATTATCAAATGCAAAAGCAGTTGCAGTGCTTGATAAATCAGATTCATTAAATGGAGCAGGAGGAGCATTATTTACAGATGTTACATCTGCAATGTTTACAAACAATATACATGTACCAACAGTAAATTATGTATATGGAATAGGTGGAAGAGATACTACAGCATATGAAATAGAAGGCGTATACAATGATTTGGCAGAAATTGCAAAAACAGGAAAAGCAGAAAATCCATATAGATACTTTGGAGTAAGGAGGGAAAAATAATGGCATATAATTTAAAAGAAATAATAGCAGAAAAACCTTCAAGAT
>CANQKB010000090.1 GCA_947624405.1 uncultured Clostridia bacterium | reverse complement strand
CCTCAGGTAGCTTAGCGGAAATTGGCTGTGAATAGTAACAATGCTACTTCTTTTAGTTTTTAATGTTTAAAGTGACGCATATGCGTAAATATCATGGCAATTCCGTATTCATTACATTTTTTAATAGAATCTTCATCGCGAATAGAACCACCTGGTTGAACAATTGCTGTAATACCTGCTTTATGAGCTTCTTCAACACAATCATCGAATGGGAAGAAAGCATCAGATGCAAGGATACTACCTTCAGTTACTCCTTCACCAATAAGTTCTTTTGAATGTTCTACACATTGCTTAACAGCCCAAATACGATTTACTTGTCCTGGACCAATTCCAATTGTTTGTTTATTTTTTGCTAAAACAATTCCATTAGATTTAGCAAATTTTACAACTTTTAGTCCGAACATCATATCTTCAAGTTCTTTTTCAGTAGGTTTTCTATCTGTAACAACTTCATAACCATCTAATAATTTTGAGTCTATTGTTTGTACAATAATACCACCATTTATTTTCTTAATATCTAAAGCAGTTTCAGGTTGTTTTACAGATATTGAAGGAAGTTCGATAAGTCTCAAATTCTTTTTAGTTTTTAAAAGTTCTAAAGCATCACTATCAAAAGATGGTGCTACAATTACCTCTAGGAATATTTCTTTCATTTCTTCTGCCATTTTTAATGTGATAGGTCTATTTACTGTAACAATTCCACCAAAGATTGAAGTTTTATCTGCATTAAATGCTTTTTCCCATGCTTCATATATATCTGTTCCAGACCCAACTCCACAAGGATTACCATGTTTGCAAGCAACTACTGTAGGTTCATCAAATTCCTTTAAAAGTTCTAAAGCACCGTTTGTGTCATTTATATTGTTAAAAGAAAGTTCTTTCCCATTTAATTGATTACCAATTGTTAGAGAACCTTCACATTTGCCTATTTCTTTATATAAAGCGGCCTTTTGATGTGGGTTTTCACCATATCTCATTTCTTGAACTTTCTCATATGTAAGTGTTAGATTATTTGGGAAACTTTCGTCTTTTCTTTGAGATTTTATGTAATTGCAAATCATTGCATCATAGTTTGCAGTATGTTCAAAGACTTTATTCATTAGGTAAAATTTTGTGTCAAGTGATACTGTTCCATTTTGTTTTAATTCATTTAGTACAAGTGAATAATCATTTGGATCAGTTATTACTGATACATCTTGATAATTTTTAGCGGCACTTCTTAACATTGTTGGTCCACCTATATCAATATTTTCAACACATTCTTCACGTGTTACATTTTCTTTTAAAATTGTTTGCTTGAATGGATAAAGGTTTACAACTACAAAGTCTATTGTGTCAATTCCTAAGTCTTTTAATTGTTTCATGTGTTCTTCTTTTGATCTCATTGCAAGGATTCCAGCATGTACTTTTGGATGTAGTGTTTTTACTCTTCCGTCTAAACATTCAGGGAAGCCCGTTAGCTCAGAAATCTCCATTGCTTTTACACCATTTTCTTTAAGTTTATTATAAGTTCCACCTGTTGAGATAATTTCAATTCCTAAAGCTTCTAATTCTTTTGCAAATTCAACTATACCTGTTTTATCAGATACACTAATTAAAGCTTTCATGATATACCTCCATATATTATATTTGACAAAAGATATTATACTACATTTTTTTAATAAATACAAGCTTTAATGCATAACAAAAAGACGAGGAGCGTTCCTCGTCAAAAATTCTAAATTAGCAGTTATTACCGCCAAAACCGTTACCACAGCAACAAATTATTAATATGAATAATATTATAATCCAGCAGCAATCACCGCCAAATCCGCCGCAGCCTCCACCACAACATCTATTTTCTGGCATATGTTTCGCCTCCTTTCAAGTGTAAAAAGCTATGTTTTTGTGAGTTTGTAAGTATTAGTTGCCACAGCTACATCTATTACCACAGCCACAGCAGAAGAGTAGTAAAAATAAGATGATAAACCATAGAATTTCACTATTGTTGCCACAACAATTTCCCATTTAGAAAACCTCCCTGTCATAAAAGTCTTTGTTTTGTTTCATTTGTTATGATATATATTATTCAAACTAAAAAATTTGGTTACAAAATGAAAGGTTATTTACTTTTGCTTTAAAATAGTGTATTATGGATATGAGTTGGTAAAAAATAGTATTTAATTTTTTTCGTAGAGGTAGTATCAACGAATGTAAGGAAGGCGTGTAATTATTTATGGAAATTCCAGTAGAAAAGAATAAAGAGTATATAGTAGAAATAGTCGATAATGGTTTTCAAGGGGAAGGTATTGCAAAAATAAATGATTTTACGATATTTATACCAGGGGCTATAAAAGGTGAAAAGGTTAAAATATTGGTTTTGAAAGTTTTAAAGTCACATGCTTTTGCTAAAATTATTGAGATTTTGAAAAGTTCTAATTTGAGGAAAGATGCGGATTGTAATAGTTTTAAAAGGTGTGGTGGTTGTGCTTTAAGACATGTAATGTATGAAGAGACTTTGATAATGAAACATGAAAGTGTACAAAATTTAGTTAATAAAAATTTGAAGAGAAAAATACAGGTTGAAGATACAATTGGAATGGAAAATCCATATTTTTATAGGAATAAGGCTATTTATCCAGTAAGGAAAAATAAAGAAGGAAAAGCTGTATTCGGTGTTTTTGCAAATCGTACTCATGATGTGATTGAGTTTGATGAGTGTATGATTCAAACAAAAATTTCTCAAGAGATTGCAAAGACGGTAATAGATTTTATTAATGAAAATGGAATAACTGTATACGATGAGAAAACTTTAAAAGGAGCTTTTAGGCATATTATAATAAAATACGGAATGAATACAGACGAAGTTATGTGTGTATTTGTTTTAAATGAAGAGACTTTTGATAAAGAAAAAGAGCTTGTTTCTATGCTTTTGAAAAGGTTTGAAAATATTAAGACAATAGTAAAAAATGTTAATAAAGAGAATACAAATGTAATTTTGGGTAAGAAGAATGTTATTCTATATGGAGATGGATATATAAAAGATAAATTACGGTGGATATTTGTTTGAAATTTCTACAAATTCGTTTTATCAGGTTAATCCTATTCAAACAGAAAAATTGTATAGTTTGGCTGTAGATGGTGCAAATTTAAACAAGAATGATGTGGTTTTTGATTTATATTGTGGAATTGGTACTATTGGAATTTTTGCATCAAATTATGTAAAAAAAGTTTATGGAATTGAAATTGTGGAAGAGGCTATTGAAAATGCAAAAGAAAATAGTAAAATAAATAACATAGAAAATATTGAGTTTTTTGTAGGTGATACGCAGAAGATTTTGCATGAACTTATAGTTGATAAAATGATTTTGCCTGATTGCGTGTTTGTTGATCCGCCTAGAAAGGGTCTTGACGTGATTTCTGTGCAAAATTTATTAAGTGTACTTCCTAAAAGAATTGTATATATTAGTTGTAATCCTGCAACTTTGGTTCGTGATTTGAGCTTGTTTGAGGATAAGTACAATATAGAAAAGATTACTCCAGTTGATTTATTCCCTTGGACAAATCATGTTGAATGTGTATGTGTTCTTGAGTTAAAGTAAACTACTGAAAAATAAACAAAATCGAGATGTTTCTACATACTCAAAAGAATACCTAAAAAAGACTT
>CANQKB010000089.1 GCA_947624405.1 uncultured Clostridia bacterium | reverse complement strand
ACTCACAAATTTTTCTTAAATTCATGAGTTCTTTTTTTATATTCTTATTTATTATTTTCTATTTGTTGGACAGTCTCTCTACAGTATCAAGGGTTCTAGCGTTTCTTTCATTTCTTTTCATTTGCATTTATCCTTTTTATTTACTTCACAATATGTCTCTCTTTATTGCATTTTTATTTTATAACATCCCTTTATATCTTGTCAAGCTATTTTTTTATTTTGCAACCATATTGTGATTATTTTATTACAGTTCAAGCCATGACTAGCTAAGCGTGGAGAAATGTTTTAAAAATCGAAGTGAAGTGAGGTAGCTTAGCGGAAATCGACTGTAAACTGTAACTTACACTTATATCCTATTTAATATTTCTTCTTTTGAAATCTTACCTTGTCTTAAAATACAAATTTCTTCATCTTGTACTTGTATAATCGTAGATGCCACCCCGTGAGAATTTTTCTCCATCATATACTATACACTCTACTTTATCTCCAAATGTTTCAACAATATCATCTATATTATTTATAACATCTTCTGTAGATATATTGCAACTTGTAGCAATAATCGGTCTTCCTAAATATTTTATCAAATCAAGAACTAATTTATGATTAGGGCTTCTAACACCTACTGTATCCATGCCTGCTGTTACAACTCTTGGTATTTTATCATTTTTAGGAAGAATAATAGTTATTTCACCTGGAAAACATTTTTTTATAATTTTTTCTTCAATACTAGAAACTTCTCTTGTATATTCTCTTATCATATTCAAATTTGAAACTAATATACTAATTGGTTTTGTATCCTCCCTATTTTTTATTTCATAAACTCTTTTTACAGCCTTTTCATTAGTACTATCAGCTACAATTCCATAAACTGTATCAGTTGGAAGTATAGCTATTCCACCTTCCTTTATTATTTTAGCTATTTCCTGTATATAATTGCCGAGAATATCCATTTTTTAAATCTATAAATTTCAATTAATTATTCCTCCAGAATTCTTATATAATTTCCTCAGGTAGTTTAGCGAAAATCAACTGTGAACTGTAACTAACAGTTCAGTAATTTTTTATATAAATAATAGCCAAGCCTGAAAATAGTTGTTTTTACATTCACTTGGTGTCGCAATCTCCAAATTATATTTTAACATGTCGATTGCTCCAATTCGCACTCGCTTTGCTCGTTTGCTCGCTTACGCATTCATTTCAAAGCAACTATTTTCAGGCTTTTTACAAATTGCACTGTGAATTGTAACTATTATATATTTTTCTTTACCTTAACAGCGATAACAGTCATATCATCTTTAGCCTTTCCTACTCCATTATCTACTGCCTGAGCGAGTAAAATATTTGCAATTTTTTGTACATTATCAGTTTCCATCTCTTCAAGTAAATTTTTTACCCAAACTTCCTTATTTTCATACTCTACATTAGACTCTAGAATTCCATCAGTGCACATGATAATTATATCTCCATCATTTAAATCCTTATCATAAACAACAAGATCTACTTTGTCTAATATACCAGCGGGAAGCGAAACTGACTTCACAACTTTTACACTTCTTTTATTCTTTATAAATGTTGGACATGCTCCATTTTTCATAAACTCCATATTACCTGCATAAAGATCAAGTATAGCTACATCCAAAGTAGCATAAGTATCTTCCTTAGAATTTATATACATACTGCTATTGATAAGTTCCAAAGATGTATCTTTATCAAATCCAGAGCCTAACATTCTACAAAGCATTTTAATTGCTATTTGACTAGACTTTCTTGCTTCAGAACCACTACCCATACCATCACTTAATGCAATCAAATACTTTCCGTCATCAAGCTTCATTTGTGCATTATAATCACCAGAAACAAGTGAGCCATCCTTTTTTTCATATGCCAATCCTACTTGTATCATAAACTTATCTTTTGACATATATACCTGCTTGCATAAGTTTTGTTCATTTTTAACCGCACACATATTTTTTTGTAAAACAATTTCTGCTTTTAAAACCTTGGATAATATGTATTCTAATTCATCTATTCTACACTCTTCATCCTCTTGGCAAACTGCTTTATAAATATTTATAATATATCTACCTGTTTTAGCTTTTTCTATTTTTATATCTAAAATTTCAATATCTCTTTGCTTGCAAAGTATTTGAATTTCTTTTATTTCTTCTTCAAAACCTGCTTCTTTTTTATTTATTGATTTAGCAACACTTGATATTGCCCTTGATACTCCTCCAAGTTGACTTGCTATTACCTTTTTATTTTCCTGTATTTTGTGCTTCCATAAATTATTAACATTAAAAATCTTGTATGTTTCATTTATTAATCTTACAACAATATTAACACTTTCTTCTACTTTAAAATTTGTATCAAAATCATCAAAACCAAGTATATATTCATTTCTATTCTCTAATAATTTTACCAAATCATCTTTTGTAATAGAATTCTTTTTTAACAAAATATCATATATTTCGTAAACCAATCCATTTTCTTCATCAATTAACTCTTCATATAATATATTATCTTTTATTTTATCTAACTTGTCCAACAAAGTTTGTATAAATTTTTCTTTATTTTCTGTATCTTCTTCATTGCTTTCATCTTTATAATTTTTAGACATTTCATTTATCGTTTCTGATACGGTATTTAATTTATATACTGTATCAGTTGTATTTTCAATTGTTCTAGTACCTCCGTACTGGCAAGTATAAATCTTTTGCAAAAAAGTCTGCAACATTTATTTGTACATTTTTTGGAACCAATAAAAGCCCCAATGAAGCAATAATTATTTCTTTTAAATATATAATCTGGGTTGTTCCTCCATTTGAAACATATGATAATAATACATTTCCTGCAATAAACCCTAATATTACTCCTATTCTGCCAAATCTACTTAAAAAACCTGCTATCATTCCAGATAAAGCAAATGAAGCAATAAGCATATATGTTTCTCCACCAATTACACCTAGTACAGCACCTATTGTTATTCCACTTGTTGCTCCGAATTAATATTCCTTGTTTCCAACCTAAAATCAATACTATCAATATACTAAGCACTGTTCTTATCTCAAATCCAAATATTGAGATGTTTTTAAAAGCACATGTAGCAATTGCAAGCATCAAACTTGCTCCTACGACTTCTTCTACTGTAAAAGCTTTTGTGATTCCATATTCACTTATTGTAGTTAATGAATTTGAAAAAATTTTATAAAATATGTATGTTACAACTCCTGTTTCTATTGATACAAATAAATCATATAATAAAAAACCTTTAAATAGCATTTGCACTATTTGAACTAACATTACGCTAATTATTACATATTTGCCTACTTTTCTTCTTTCACTTTTGTATTCTTCTTGATACCATGGTTTGAATAGCAGAACCATAAGTGTAAATACCAACGCTGTAAACATATATGTAAGTGCTTGTCCACCACCCATTCCTATCATTGTACCAATCATTCCAAGAATAAATATTATTCCACAAGGAAGCCCACACGAAAAAGTTGCTGTAAAGATTGCGATGCCAAATGGTGTTATTCCATTTATCGTACTAACTGTGCTCAACATAAATGATAAAATATATACAAGTATGTTTTGTTTTGTAAATAATTTTTTTGCAATTTGCTTTATATCTAATTTTTGAGAAATTCCTGTCCCTTCTGTAATGATTTCTTCAATTTTCTCTTCTTCTGCTATATTTTGAAACATCCTTACCACCTTCTAACTTTTTTTATTATATAAGATTTTTACATCTACTCTACTAAGTATACAAGCTTTTCTATAAATTTTTTGTCATAATTAGTATGAAGAATAAAAAAAGTTTTTTACTTTTTGTGATATATTAACTTGTTTTGTTTTTCTATTTTACAAGTTTCGAGTATAATTTTATAATATATTGTCATTTTTTTCAATAGAAAAATTAGATTATTTTGAAATTTATAATTTGTAAAGGTTACAATTCACATCCTAACTAGCTAAGCGTGGAGGAATGTTTTAAAAATCGAAGTGAGTTCGAC
>CANQKB010000088.1 GCA_947624405.1 uncultured Clostridia bacterium | reverse complement strand
AATACTATTATACAAGAAAAATATAATTATAGCAATCATTTCATGAATTTTTTGAAAAAAACCATTATCCTGTAACGAACGAGTGGTCATTTTCAATAAAAAAACTTGCATATTTTTTTATTAAATAATATAATATTTATGTATAAAAAGTTGAAGAAGTAAAGGGAAAGGAAAGTGAAATAAATGCAAAAACGTATACATGATATAGTTGAAATAAAAGATTTAAAGGATATGTTAAAAAAATCTGGAGAAATGTTTGGAAATAATGCAGCATATAAATTTAAAACAGATAAGCCAGGGGTTTTTGATATAATTACACATAAAGAGTATCGTGATATGGTAGATGCATTAGGAACAGCACTTATTAAAATAGGATTGAAAGGAAAAAGAATTGCTGTAATTAGTGAAAATAGATATGAATGGGGAATTGCATATTTATCAATTGTTTGTGGCACAGGAATTGTTGTACCATTAGATAAGTCTTTACCAGAAAATGAAATACAAAGTTTGATTGAACGTTCAGAAGTTGAAGCAGTTTTTTATTCTAAGAAGTATGATGATATAATGAAAAGACTTAAGGATAACAGTGTTGGAAACTTAAAACGTTTGATTTCTATGGATTTATTAGAACATGAGGATGGAGTATATTCTCAAAAGAAATTGATTGAAAAAGGAAAAAAATTAATTGAAGAAGGAGACAGAAGTTTTATAGATGCTGAAATTGATCCAGAAGCTATGAGTATGATACTTTTTACTTCAGGAACAACAGCAACATCAAAAGCCGTTGCTTCATCTCATAGAATAATTTGTGCAAATATTATGGATATAGCGTCTGTATTAGATATTGGTAAAGATGACACAATTCTTTCATTTTTGCCAATGCATCATGCCTTTGAATGTACAGTTGGATTTTTGTATCCACTTTATAGAGGTACATCAATAGCTGTTTGTGATGGAATAAAACACATTGCAGAAAATCTAAAGGAATATCAAATAAGTGTTATGATTTCGGTCCCTATTTTATATGAAAATATGTACAAAAAGCTTATGAAAGGTATAAAAAAGCAGGGAAAATATGAAAAAGTGCAAAAAGGAATTAAAATTAGTAATGCTTTAAGAAAAGTACATATTGATGTTAGAAAGAAATTATTTAAAGAGATACATGATGTTTTAGGAGGACATGTAAGATTATTTGTAAGTGGAGCTGCAGCATTAGATCCAGAAATTGAAAAAGGTTATAATGATATTGGTATAAGATTAATTCAAGGTTATGGACTTACAGAAACTTCACCAGTTATATCAGCTGGTACAGATGACCATTATAGACTAGGTTCTATTGGGCAAGTATTTCCAAGTTTAGAAGTAAGAATTGCAAATAAAGATGAAAATGGAATTGGTGAGATACAAGTAAAAGGACCAAGTGTTATGATAGGATATTATAACAATGATGAGGCAAATAAAGAAGCTTTTGTTGATGGGTATTTTAGAACTGGTGACCTTGGATATATGGATAAAGATGGATTCTTATATATTTCAGGTAGACAAAAGAGTGTTATTGTATTAAAAAATGGTAAAAATATTTTCCCAGAAGAATTAGAAAATTTAGTTAATAAAATTGAAGGAGTAACTGAAAATATTGTTTATGGAAAACCTGAACCAGATGAAGATTATAAACTTTGTGTCAAAATTGTGTATGATTCAGATATAATGAAGGAAATGTATAATCTTACAGAAGAGAATCAAATAAAAGATTTTTTAACTAAAAAAATAAAAGAGGTAAATAAAAAGATGCCGGCATATAAATATATTAGAGAAGTAATGATTACAAAAGAACCTCTTATTAAAACAACAACAGCAAAAGTTAAGCGACAAGAAGAAATTGCAAAAATTTTGTAAGAATTTTGAAAAAAATGTTGACAATTGCAATATAAATGTAATAAAATTGTAACTGAAATGTAAAGAAAAAAATTAATTTTTATATTGTAGAATTTTTTAAAATGTTATATAATAATTATACAAAATATAACATTAGTACGAAGGAGGGAGGTTTACAATGCTAAGAAATAGTAAAACTGGCATAGTAAACATAAGAATGGTGATTACTGAAGAAAAGATTTTATCAAATATTGATAAGGCACAAAAACTAATAAATCCAAATAGTAAAAAACAAATAGTACAATTAGAAGATGATGTATATTTTAAAGATTTAATCGAATCTATTAGAATGTATTTAATAGAGTATCCAAGAAAAAAGAATTTCCCTGTATCGGTATATAAAGCAGCGTATGGATTGGTTGAATATGCAACAAATCAATTTGAAGAAAATACAAAGCAGATTGAAGAATTAATTAGGCAAAGAGAAAAAAATATAGCATTGTCTGCTGATTTAAGGGAATTATTAGAAAATACAATTAACAAAGATAAAGATTGGAAAGTATATATAAAAAATGCATCGAAAATTTTCCAAGAAGATATTATTGAAGCTCTAGGAATGATAGGAAGAGCAAAAACAGATACTTCAAGTAATTACAAAGATGCAGTTAAGTTAGTTCAAGCAAGAATAAATAATCTTGAAGCAAATTTACATATTGAAATAGATATGGAAAGAATTGAAGATAGATCAAAAGCTTTGAGTTATATTGGAATAGAAATAGCTGATGCATTGAAAGGTATTCCTACTCCAATTGAAATGGTAGAAGAAGAACAAAACAATACTGTTCAAGATGAATATATTGAAGAAACTAGAGTCGATGTTAAACCATCATTATGGCAAAGAATTAAACAAAGTAAACTTGC
This sequence comes from uncultured Clostridia bacterium, assembly GCA_947624405.1. GTDB lineage: Bacteria > Bacillota > Clostridia > TANB77 > CAG-508 > JAAWPK01. Next base: position 1,686 of record CANQKB010000088.1, on the reverse strand, counting down.
AAGAGCATTTACATATGTATTTAAAGTTAGACTTTCAAATAATGAAAATGCTTTACCAGAAGGCAGAGGAGAATAATAACTTCTTCTATATAAAAGTGATTAATGAGTGAGGAGTTTACAACCTTACTGTTTAATAAAAGAAAATATCCTTTGGAAAAGCCGAAGGATATTTTTTGTAAAACCAAGGATGAAAAATTTTCAAAAAATTTAAAATTACAAATCTATACTAGAAAGGAAAAAGAAGTATGAGTTTATATGATAAAATATATTTAGATATGTGCGATGAAATTTTAAAAAAAGGATATTATGATACAAATAGAACAGGAATCTCTACATATAAACTTCCACATCAAATAATGAGATTTGATTTAAATGAGGAATTTCCAATACTTACAACAAAATTTGTAGCTTTTAAAACTGCCGTTAAGGAACTTTTGTGGATTTTTCAAAAGCAATCTAACGATGTAGAAGAATTAAAAAAAGAAAATGTACATATATGGGATGAGTGGGAAATGGAAGACGGAACAATAGGTACATCATATGGTTGGGTTGTAAAGGAATTTCATCAAATAGATACACTTATAAATAAACTAAAAACAAATCCACAAGATAGAAGAATGATAATAAATCTTTGGCAAATACCATATTTAGATACAGGAGCACTTTATCCATGCGTATATAATAGTTGCTGGGATGTAACTGACGGCAAGCTTAACTGTTTACTAACAATTCGTTCTAATGATTTGCCTTTAGGAAATCCATTTAATGTTGTACAATATGCAGTTTTAGTACATTTGATTGCTCAAGTAACAGGATTTAAGCCAGGGCTTTTAACAGTTTGTATAAGTAATGCTCACATTTATGAAAATCAAATAGAAGGGATAAAAGAACAACTATCAAGGAGAAATGAGGCTCTTCCAGCCCCTAAACTTTGGATAAATCCAGAAATTAAGGATTTTTATGATTTTACTATAGATGATATAAAATTAATAGATTATAAACATCTTGGAAAAATTGATATGCCAGTTGCAGTATAATTTAAAAAAGAAAAATGAGGAAGTATATGTTAAGTATTGTTGTTGCAGTTGCAAAAAATAATGTTATAGGGAAAGATAATAAATTGATTTGGCATTTGCCAGAGGATTTAAAGAGATTCAAAAAACTTACAACAGGTAAAACAATTATTATGGGAAGAAAAACATTTGAATCTCTTGGTAAAGTTTTGCCTAATAGAAAACATATTGTAATTACTAAAAATAATGATTTTAAAATTGATAATCCTATGGTAGAAGTTATAAATAATATTAATGAATTAGATAAATATATAAATTCAAATGAAGAACATTTCGTAATAGGAGGAGCATCAATATATAAAATATTATTGCCTTATACAAATAAAATGTATATTACAAGGATTTATGAGCAATTTGAAGGCGATACATTTTTCCCAGAAATAGATGAAAATGAGTGGAAAGCAATAGAAAGAAGTAAAGGATTAAAAAATGAGGAAAATCCTTATGATTATGAATATATTACATATATACGAAAGAATATTACTTGATTCTCTTGTGCAAATATTAATAATCCAAAAAAAAAGCTCTAGTTTACTAGAGTTTTTTTGGTGCTCCTTCAAGGGCTCGAACCTTGGACCTACCGGTTATGAGCCGGTTGCTCTAACCAACTGAG
>CANQKB010000087.1 GCA_947624405.1 uncultured Clostridia bacterium | reverse complement strand
GTTCGTGTCGATAAGTTTTTTCAAAAATTTTTAAACCTACACTATCAAGGTTTTTCAACTAACGAAAATATTCGAATGCTCTTCGTTTACTCTTCTGTATTCTTTACCATATAGTTCCATGAATCTCTACATATATCTTTTAAATTCCTTTTGGCTTCCCAATCAAGTTCCCTTTTTGCTTTATCAGGATTCGCATAATATATGTCAATATCTCCTTCACGTCTTGGAGCGAATTTATATTTTACCTTTTTCCCTGTTGTTTCTTCAAATGTCTTTATAATATCTAAAACACTATACCCTTTACCTGTTCCTAAATTATATATATGCATACCACTTTTATTTAATTTTTTTATTGCTTTCACATGTCCATTGGCTAAATCAACTACATGAATATAATCTCTAACTCCTGTTCCATCATGTGTATTGTAATCATTGCCAAATACAGATAATTCTTTTAGTTTGCCTGAAGCTACCCTAACAATATATGGCATTAAATTATTAGGCTTTCGTACTGATTCACCAACTGCTTTATACCCTGCAAAATTTACTACTGCATCTATTTGGTTTTCTTCAAATACCTTTTCTAATTTTTCTCGATCTTTATAGTCTATTTTATAAAACTTAAAGTCTTTTCCTGTAATACTTTTGATTGATTCTATTACTTTTTTATCACTATTTGATAAATCATCTACTACTATTATTTCTATTCCATTGTTCAATAATTCTACAGCAGTATGACTACCTACATATCCAACTCCTCCTGTTAATAATACTTTCATTTTTGTTTACTCCTCTTCTTCTTCCTCCTCTGGTACACCAAGTTTACATGCCTTTACTCTTGTTATATGTCTATTTTTTACTGTTTCAATTTTATATTCTACTCTTGTTGTTTCGATTATCACATCTTTATCCTTTTCAGTTGGTACATGTCCTAATTTTTCAACTAAATATCCAGACAATGTATCATAATCCCCATCTTCGATTTCTATATCTAACTCATTTTCTACTTCATAAATAGCAATATCTCCCTTAAACATATAAGTATTATCATCTATTTTTTCAATTTTTTGTTCTACTTCATCATATTCATCATAAATTTCTCCAACAATTTCTTCTAGAATATCTTCCATTGTGACAATTCCAGATGTTCCACCATATTCATCAATTACTATTGCCATTTGTTTTCTATTTTTTCTCAATTCTTCAAATAGCTCATTTACAAGTTTTGTTTCTGATGTAAAGTAAGCCTCTTTCATCAATCTTCTTATCTTTGTACTTTTGTTTTTCTTTGATAACAAAATATCTTTTATATATACAATTCCTTTAATGTCATCTATTGTTTCATTGTATACAGGAACTCTACTATATCTTAAATCTTCTGATAATTCATCTATTGCTTCTGCTATGCTTAAATTCATATCTAATGCAAATATGTTTGTTCTTGGTTTCATTATTTCAGAAACTACTTTATCGTTAAACTCAAATACATTGTTTATCATGTTTTTTTCTTCTTCATCTATTGTCCCTTTTTCTTCTCCAACATCAACCATCATTCTAATTTCTTCTTCTGTTACTGTTTCTTCATCATGTTCTGAAACACCAAATAATTTAGAAACTACATTAGTTGAAAATGTTAAAAATCTTACAAATGGTGCAGTTATACTCGAAATAGCTCTTATAATACTAATTGTTCCAAATGCTACTTTTTCGCAATTTTTCATTGCAATTCTTTTTGGTACTAATTCTCCAAATATTAATGTAAAATATGAAAGTATTATTGTTATAACCACTATTGCAATGTTGTTCCATGCTGATAAACTAATTGCAGGTACCAAATTATTTAGTATTGGAGCTAGTTCACTTGCAAATGTTTCCGATGCAAATGCACTTGATAAAAATCCTGCAAGTGTAATTCCTATCTGTATAGTTGCTAAAAATTTGCTTGGATTTACTAACATATCTTTTATTTTTTTTGCTTTTTTGTTTCCTTCCTTTGCCTGCTTTTCTATTTTTGCATCATTTAATGATATAAAAGCAATTTCTGTTGCTGCAAAAAAGGCATTTAGCATAATTAATATTATTATTACTATTATTTGCATATTGTTGCTTCTCCTTTTTACTTTTTCTATTTTCTAGTTTATCCTATCTTTCAATTTTATATTTACTTTTCAATAATAATTGTAACTGGTCCATCATTCAAAAGTTCAATTTCCATATGTGCACCAAATTTTCCTGATTGTACATTTATTCTTTGTTCTTTGCATTTTTCTTTAAAATATTCATATAATCTATTAGCTTCTTCTGGTTTACCTGCATTTGTAAAACTTGGTCTATTTCCGTGCAGATGTATCAGCATATAAAGTAAATTGAGAAACAACTAAAATTTCTCCCCCAATATCTTTTACAGATAAATTCATTTTATCATTTTCATCTGTAAAAATTCTAAGATTTATCAATTTTCTTACTAAATAATTTGCCTTTTCTTCATTATCACCATGAGTTATCCCAAGAAATACCAACAATCCCTCATTAATTTTTCCAATTATTTCATTTTCAACAGTCACCTGTGCTTTTTTTACTCTTTGTACTACAATTTTCATACTATTCCTTTCTCTAAGGTATAACCAATCTATTTATTTTCGATTTAATATAATTTTCAAGTTTTTCCATAAATTCTTCAGACTTAATTTGCTTTTTAGCTACCATATCAAGTCCTTTTTCCCAACTAGCTGTAAGCTTCGGATTTAACATATCAGGCATAGAACTCATTATAACATCATATATTAGCTCTCCTTTATCTGTTGGGGTAATTACTTTTGTTTTATCATTTATCGCTATATATTGAATCCTTGCAATTTTCTTTATTATTTCACCTCTAGTTGCACTTGTTCCAATCCCAGCACCTTTTATTTGTTCTCTTAATTCTTCATCTTCAATCAATTTTCCTGCATTTTCCATAGCTAAAATTATATTTCCAGAAGTATACCTCGATGGAGGCGAAGTCTCTGAAGCTTTTATTTCGAAATTCTTTACTCCTATTTCTTGTCCCTTTTTTAAAGATGCCAAAATATCTAAATCTCCACTTTCTTCTGGATTTTCTTCTTTTTTATTATCTTGCTTTGACTTTGCAATTTCTAAATATCCCATCTTTGTGCAAACTTTTCCACTTGCATTGAATTCTTCATTTTCTATCCCTATCTTTATAGATATTTTACTAAATTCAGCAGGTGGATAAAATATTGCAATGAATCTCTTTACAATCAGTTTATATATCTGCTTCTTCAAATCTGTGAGCCCCTCATAATTTTCAAATCCTTCTCCCGTTGGAATTATAGCATAGTGATCGGTTATTTTACTATCATTTACATATTTTGTTTTTATGAGATTAGTTGAGTATTTTTCTTCTGACATTTTCTTTACATATCCACTAATTTCTTCGTCTTTGAAACCTTTTGCAATTCCATTAAGATTTTTTGTTATAACTTTTGCAATTGCTGTTGATAATACTCTTGCATCTGTTCTTGGATATGTAACAAGTTTTTTCTCATACAATTCTTGTATAATTGCTAATGTTTCATCTGGATTTATTTTAAATCTTTTTGTACATTCATTTTGTATTTCAGCTAAATTAAATAATAGTGGAGCAAGTTCTTTTGTTTTTGATTTTTTTACTTCTAAAATTTTTGCATTTTTCCCTTCTAGTGAAACTATAAATTTTTTTGCTTCTTCTTCTTTTTTAAACCCACTATCATTATATAGTTTTGGAGATTCAAACATTTTTGAATTTTCTGTTACTTTCCATTCTGCTTTAAATGTTTTTTCTGTGCCAAATTCTCCAATCACCTTATAATATGGAATTTTTACAAAATTTCGTATTTCTCTTTCTCTTGAAACTATCATTCCAAGTACACATGTCATTACTCTACCTACTGAAATTGATATTTTTTCTTCGTTAATTTTTCTTGCAACTCGTCTACCATATATTATTGAAAGTAGTCTTGAGAAATTAATTCCTATTAAATAATCTTCTTTTGCTCTTAAATATGCTGAATCTGAAAGACTATCATATTCAGACAAATCTTTTGCTTCTTCTATTCCTCTTTTTATTTCCTCTTCTGTTTGAGAATCTATCCAAACTCTTTTTCTATTCTTTCCTTTTAATCCTATTTCTTGTTCAACAAGCCTATATATGTATTCTCCTTCACGCCCAGAGTCGGTTGATACATATATAGTTTCAACATCTTCTCTAAGTAGCAAATTTTTTATTATGTTAAATTGTTTTTCTACATTAGGTATTACTTCATACTTATATTCTTTTGGTAGAAATGGTAATGTGTCTAATCTCCAAAATTTTAGCTTTTCATCGTACTTTTCTGGATATGACATTGTAACTAAATGTCCTACACACCATGTAATTATCCAATCTTCTGATTCTAAGTATCCATTTTGATTTGTTCCATTTATTTTTAATACTTTTGCAAATTCTCTTGCGACAGATGGCTTTTCTGTTATTAGTAGTTTTTTTGCCATATTTACTGCTATTCCTTTCTAAGGCAAATTTTCCTCTATCTTTTTCTGTATTATATCTCTTTTATTTTAGTTTTTCAAGTTTTTATTTTTTCTTTATGCATATTTTGTTACAGGATAATGGTTTTAAACAACAAAAAAACCGAAAGTCAGTAGTTGTAATAGTTTTGTAATGAAAATTTAA
>CANQKB010000086.1 GCA_947624405.1 uncultured Clostridia bacterium | reverse complement strand
AAAAAGCAAACTTAACATAATAATATTAGCAATATTTTTCGTCTGAAATCAAAAAAGTGGCACAAACGAAAAAATTCCATTCTATAGAACTTGACAAATTTGTCAAAATGTAGTATAATTTTTAATAATGTTGCTATATTAATGTATAGCGAGGATGAGATTTATTGTACTATAATTAAAATTGTTGAACGGAAATTAAATAAGAAATTGGGCGTTAAGAAAATAAAAGATTTTGAAAGCCTAAAGAAACGATGTTAGAGAAACATCGTAATTTTGAAGTGAAATATTTAGACAAAGTTTAAGTTAATGCTGAAACTTAAGCAAATAGTGTCTAGATTTATTTCATATGGTAAAAGAAAGGAATGATAAAAAATAAAATGACAGATGCAAAAGAAAATACAGATTTAACTAAAAATAAAAGAAGTCCAAAAAGAAAAGAAAATTCTGCAAAGAGAGAAAAAACAAAGAATCTTAAAAAAGAGAAAGAAAAGAGAATTACTACAACTACTGCACAAAAACGAACAAAAAGAAGAGCAAAATTAGAAGATGTAAGAATAAAAAAATCACCATTAAAAGTAATTCCTCTTGGAGGATTACTTGAAATAGGGAAAAATATTACAGTATTTGAATATGAAAATGAAATTATAATTGTAGACTGTGGACTTGCTTTTCCAACAGAAGATATGCTTGGAGTAGATTTAGTTGTTGCAGATACAACATATCTTGAAAAAAATAGAGAAAAAATAAAAGGAATTGTTTTAACACACGGACATGAGGATCATATAGGTGGAATACCATATCTTTTAAGGCAAGTTAATATACCTATATATGGTACGAGATTTACTTTAGGACTTTTAAAAAATAAATTAGAAGAACATAGATTATTAAAAAGTGCAAAATTGCATGAAGTAGCTCCAGGTGAAACAGTTAATTTTGGAAAAATGAAAGTAGAATTTATTAGAACATCACATAGTATACCAGATGCTGTATGTTTTGCAATTCAAACACCAGTTGGAACAGTAATGCATACAGGTGATTTTAAAATTGATTATACACCAATAGATGGGCAAAAAATAGACTTTGGTAGAATTGCAGAAATAGGAGAAAAAGGAGTATTGCTCCTCATGTCGGATAGTACAAATGCTGAAAGACCAGGAAGCACAAAATCAGAAAGTACAATAGGTGAAACATTAGATGAAATATTTGTCCATACCAAAAAAAGAATTGTAGTTGCGACATTCGCATCAAATGTGCATAGAGTTCAACAAGTAATAAATTCATCTGTAAAATATGGAAGAAAAGTCGCAATATGTGGTAGAAGTATGTTAAAAATGATTGATACTGCTGTGGAATTGGGATATATGGATGTTCCACCAAATGTAATAATAAATATTGAAATGATAAAAAATTATCCAGATGAATGTTTAACAATAATTACAACAGGAAGTCAAGGAGAACCAATGTCAGCATTAACACGTATGGCAGCAGGAGACCATAAAAAGGTTGAAATAACACCAAACGACTTAGTTATAATATCTGCAAATCCAATTCCAGGAAATGAAAAATTCGTTTCAAGAGTAATAGATGATTTAATGCAAATTGGAGCAGAAGTAATATATAGTGCATTATCAGATGTACATGTATCAGGACATGGCTGTCAAGAGGATCAAAAACTTATGCTTTCACTTGTAAAACCTAAATACTTTATGCCAGTGCATGGAGAATATAGACAACTTATAGCTCATGCTGAAACAGCAGAAAAAATAGGAATACCACATGAAAATATATTTATTATGAAAAATGGTAGAATACTTGAAGTAGGAGAAAATGAAGCAAGGATAAATGGAAATGTTCAATCAGGAAAGATTATGGTAGATGGTCTTGGAATTGGTGATGTTGGCAATATAGTTTTAAAGGATAGACAGCATTTATCACAAGATGGTTTAATTATAGTTGTACTTGCAATGGATGGAGAAACAGGAGAAATTGTCTCAGGACCAGAAGTTATATCCAGAGGATTTGTATATGTAAGAGAATCAGAGAATTTGATGGAAGAGATGAAACAAGCAATTAAAATAAGCTTAGATGAGTTAGAAAGTAATCATGTTACAGATTGGTCAGCAATTAAAATTGCAGTAAAAGATACAGTAAGAGATTTCTTATTACAAAAAAATAAACGTAATCCAATGATTTTACCAATTATTATGGAAGTGTAGATAAGTAGAAAAAAAGGAAGGAATATTTATGAAAGATTATAAAGAGCTTGCAAATTTAATATTTCCAGATGTGAAGGATAGAAGTTACTACGAAGAAAAATATCCAGTAAGAAGTCTAAAAGAAGGAGCAATGGTTGTACGTTTTGCTCCAAGTCCAACGGGATTTGTGCATATAGGAGGAATTTTTACAAGTGTTATATGTTCAAAGCTTGCTAAACAAACTGATGGAGTATTTATCTTAAGAATAGAAGATACAGACCAAAAAAGAGAAGTTGAAAATGGTGTAGAAGGAATAATTGACGCATTAAAGAAATTTGATTTAGTACCAGATGAAGGAATGATAAATGAAACAGAAGAAGTTGGTAAATATGGACCATATAAGCAAAGTTTAAGAAAAGAGATTTATCAATCTTTTGCAAAGAAGTTAATTGAAGAAAAGCTTGCATATCCTTGTTTTTGCAAACCAGAAGATTTAGAGGAAATGAGAAAAAAACAAGAAAATGCAAAAATAAGACCTGGATATTATGGTGAATGGGCACATTGTAGAAATCTAGGACTCGATGAAATAGAAGAAAAGATAAAAAATGGTGAAGAGTATATAATAAGATTTAGGTCACTAGGACGTGAAGATAGAAAGATAAAACATCATGATGTAATAAAAGGCAATATAGATTTTCCAGAAAATGATCAAGACATAATAATTATAAAATCTGATGGCTTGCCAACATATCATTTTGCACATGCAGTAGATGATTATTTAATGAGAACAACTCATGTAATTCGTGGAGATGAGTGGCTTTCATCACTTCCAGTACATCTTCAATTATTCCAAGCATTAGGAGTAAAACCACCAAAGTATGCACATATTGCACCAATTATGAAAGAAGAAAATGGTTCGAAGAGAAAGCTTAGTAAGAGAAAAGATCCAGAAGCAGCAGTTGAATATTATGCAAAAGAGGGAATTCCTGCTGATGCAGCAAAAGAATATTTATTGAATATTGCTAATTCAAATTTTGAGGGGTGGAGAAGACAGAATAAAACAGCTACAATAGATGATTTTGAATTGCAATTAAATAAAATGAGTGTAAGTGGTGCTTTATTTGATATGGTAAAATTACTTGATATTTCAAAAACAGTTATATCAAGATATTCTAAAGAACAAGTATATGATTATGCATATGCTTGGGCAAACGAATATGATGAGGATTTGAAAAAACTTCTTGAAGATGATAAAGAATATACCTTAAAAGTTTTAGGCATTGAGAGAGGCAATGAAAAGCCTAGGAAAGATATTGCCAAATGGTCTGATATAAAAGAAAATATTGAATATATGTATGATGAAAGATTTTTTAGTAAGCCACAAGAATATGGATGCCAAAAAATAGAAGATAAAGATGAAATAAAGAAGATTGTTCAAACATATTTAGAAAAGTATTTCAATATAGATGATGATAAACAAACTTGGTTTGATAAAATTAAAGATTTATCAGAAGAGTTTGGGTATGCTAGAGAAGTTAAAGAATATAAGCAAAATCCTGATAAATATAAAGGACATGTTGGAGATGTTAGTACAGTTATAAGAGTTACTTTAACAGGCAGAGCAAATACACCAGATATGTATGAAATTATGCAAGTACTTGGAAAAGATAGTGTAAATAGAAGGCTAGAAGAGTATGCGAAACATTAAATTGACAATCGAATATGATGGAAAAGAATTTGGAGGCTGGCAAAAACAACCCAATAAACTGAATATTCAAGGAGAAATAGAAAAAGCAATAAAACAGATAACTGGAGAAGATGTTGAACTTACCGCTTCTCGGCAGAACTGATGCAGGAGTTCATGCATTTGGACAGGTTGCTAATTTTAAAACAGAAAGTATGCTCCCATTAGAAAAATTTATTTGTGCATTAAATGCAAATCTTAAAAATTCTATAGTTATAAAAAAAGTGGAAGAAGTTGCAGAGGAATTTCATGCAAGATATAATTGTAAACAAAAAACATATAGATATGTGATAAATAATGAAAATACCCCAAGTGCAATTTTTAGAATGAACGAATTTTATGTGCCTCAAAAATTAGACATAGACAAAATGAAAAAAGCTATAAAATATTTTGAAGGAACACATGATTTTAAGGGATTTAAGGCAAGCGGTACAAGTAGTAAAAGCAGTGTTAGGACGATTTATAAAGCAGAAGTATATGAAAATAGTGGTAGAATTTTTATTGAGTTGACAGGAAATGGTTTTTTATATAATATGGTTAGGATAATTTCAGGTACATTAGTTGATGTAGGACTTCGGTAAGATTGAACCGAATGATATACCAGAAATTATAGAAAGTAAAGATAGGCAAAAAGCTGGGAAAACTCTTCCTGCACATGGGTTGTACTTAATGAAAGTTGAATATTCAAATTAAAATGTTGTTGTTACAATTCACAGCGAATTTTCGCTAAGCTACCTGAGGAAATGATTTTAAAAATGCGGCGTTACGTTCTCCAAGGCGTTTAAGATAAATTTGAATGTTAAAATACAGATACGAATTTGAAACAATACAAGCAAGTAAACGAGTAGGTCGAACTCACTTCGATTTTTAA
>CANQKB010000085.1 GCA_947624405.1 uncultured Clostridia bacterium | reverse complement strand
ATTATGTAAAATATAAATTTTTAGAAAAATAGCCAAAAAATATTGCAATAAATGTTTTAATATGATAATATAAAAAAAGCCTAGAGGAAGGTTTTATTAAAGTTACAATAAAGACGTAGGCAAAAAAGTAAAAAATATTAATATTAAAAAGAAATCTGAAAATTCAATATATAGTTTAGTTTCAAAATTTTTCTAAAATGTTTTCCTACAAAAAATTTATGCTATCATGAGTAAAAAAATTAGTTGAAATCATAAAAAAATTATGATAATATATATATGTGTTCAGTCGAAAAAAGTAAGCGTTAGTGAAATCAAAAAGTTCGAGGCATCATCTGCAAAAAAGAAGGGAGAGACAAAATTTGAGCTCAAAAAAGAAACTTTGGCTATTATTATTAAATGGAATAATAATTGCAATAAATATTTTAGTATTTTCTAATGCTTTTTTAGGTTTTTCTTTATTCAAAGGTACAATTTTATCTATAGGAATATCATGGGTTACAATTTTAGCTAGTATAATTGCTTTTTTTAGAGGAAATTTAAAGATATTAAAAAATAACGAAATTCTTTCTTTAACACATGATATCAAAACATTAGATGATTGTATATCTGTATTTGAAGAAGCGATATATAATGGAGATGTATTTGATGAAAATATAAAAAAGAATGTAGAACAAATAAAACGTTTCTCACGCAAAAATAATACTATAAAAGATATATTATTACAAAAATTTTCAAAAGATGAAATGACATATAAAAAATTTAGTGATGTGTTAAAAGAAGTTGAAAAAGTCATTTTTATTAATATGTGTAGTATTTTAAATAAAATATCTGCATTTGATATGCAAGAATATGAAAACATAATAAATAATAAAATTGATAAAAGAACAATTCCAAAGGAAAAACTAGATATATATGATAAATATATAAAATTTGTTAATGATGCTACAAATATAAATGAAGAAATACTTTTAAAGTTGGATAAAATGATATTAGAAATTTCACAATACAATACAATTGATGGTGGAGATATAAAAAATATGCCAGCAATGGTAGAAATGGATGAACTGATAAAAAATGCAAAATTATATAAATAAAAAAAGAAAGGAAAAGTAAATGAAAGAGTTAAAAAATAACATTTTAAGTTTAGTAATTATTGCTATAGTTGTTTTAGCAGTTATTTTTACTTTTGTTTATTATACTCAAGATTGGGGAAAGACACAAGATACTGTTAAAACAGAACAAGCAGTAAAAGATTTAAACAAACTTTACGCACAATTAAACGTAAAGAAATTAACACCAAAAAAGGATATAGAATATACAGAAAGTAATTATTCTGTATTACCAGATATTTCTGAATATCCTTTTGTGGTAAATCCTACAACAGATAATTTCTTGACAATATACTCTTCGCCTGAAAAGGCAGGAACTGGCTATGAAAGTTGGTTAATTGATGTTGCAAATAAATTTAATTCAAGTGGGATTACAGTAAATGTTGTTCCAGTTTCTGTAGGTATACGTAGTATATCTAGTGGATTGGCGTGTGATTTTATAGCATCTAAGAAGTATACGCCAGATGTTTTAGCACCTAGTAATGAATTATGGGGAGATTTGCTTTCCGAAAAAGGTATAAAAACAACACTAGTTGAAAAACGTATAGCTGGAAACGTAGCAGGAGTTGTAATATCTAAAAGTAAAAATGATGAACTAGCAAGAAAATATAATAATGTAGATGTACAAGCTATAATAAATGGAGTTATTAATAATGAAATAACAATCGCATATACAGATCCATATGCAAGTTCAACAGGTATAAATTTTGTATTAACAGTGTTAAACTTATTTGACAGTGAAAATCCTGCTAGTGAAAATGCAATTGCTCAGTTTAAAAATCTTCAAGAAAATATACCATTTACGGCATATAATACTTTACAAATGAAAGAATCAGCACAAAGTGGAAATCTAGATGGATTTTTGCTAGAATATCAGACTTTTGCAAATTCACCAGATTTGCAAGCTTCTTATGTTTTCATACCTTTTGGAGTTAGACATGACCAACCTATATATGAAATAGGTGAATTATCAGAATTAAAGAAACAAATTACAAGAGAATTTGTTGATTATTGCAAAACAACAGAATCACAAAATTTAGCTTCTGAAAAAGGCTTTAATAAATTAGAAGATTATTCATTTGCAAATGGATTTTCAAAGAAGGTACAAATACAAAAAGCACAAGAAATATGGAAACAAGAAAAAACAGGAAGTAAAGGTTTAACAGCTGTTTTTGTTGCAGATACATCTGGAAGTATGGAAGGCTCACCTTTGCTAAAATTAAAAGCTAGTTTAAATCAAGCAATAAATTTTATAGGAAGTGATGCTGACATTGGATTTGTTACATTCTCTGATAATGTTAATATAGCTGTTCCTATAGCAAAATTTGATGAAACACAAAAATCATATTTCTCAAATGCAGTTAAAAATTTGAGAGCAAATGGTAATACCGCGATGTTTGATGCAATAGTAGTTGCAGAAAAAATGTTAATGGAAGCCCAAGCACAAAATCCAGACACAAGGTTAATGCTATTTGTACTTACTGATGGTGAGACAAATAGAGGATATGAATATGAGGATATTGAAGAAATAACAAGAGGAATAAAAGTACCAATATATACTATTGGTTATAATGCTGATATAGATGTACTAAAACAAATATCAAATATAAATGAAGCAGCATCGATGAATGCTGAAACAGATAATATTATTTATAGATTAGAAAGTTTATTTAATTCACAAATGTAATGAATTAAAAAATTATGATAGGGGGAATTTTTAAGTATGAAAATGGAAATTGTAGATACAGAAAATTTAAAAAAGGAAATTGAATTAGAAGTTAAACCAAAAGAAGAACAAGTTAATCAAATTAATAAATTAGCACAAGAAAATACAAATGAAATTATGAATTTAAATTTAGAAAACTTAGAAGAAAAAAGGAATATTCTAAAAACAATAGATACATTTGCAATGGAAACAATGCAAAATTCAGCTCAAAAAAATTCACTTTTACAAACAACAATAGGTAATCTTTCAAAAGAAGGAGAAGAAGGAAGTGTAGTATCAAATAGTCTTGCAGATTTACATAGAGAAATAAAAGATTTAGATCCATCATTAATAAATTTTGAAGAAGGCTCTTTTTTACAGAAAATAATAAATCCTATTCGTCGTTACTTTGAAAAATATGAAAAAGCAGATGGAGTTATAAAAGATATTTTAGATTCACTTGAAAAAGGAAAAAACACATTAAAAAATGACAACACAACTTTAGATATAGAAGAAGAAGCTTTGCGTGAATTAACTAAAAAATTAAATAATGAGCTTGAACTTGGTATTGCTATGGATGAGAAAATATCAGCACAAATAGAACAAGCTAAATTAGATGGGATTGAAGAAGAAAAATTAAAATTTGTAACTGAAGAAATTTTATTTCCACTACGTCAACGTATAATGGATATGCAACAAATGGTAGTAGTAAACCATCAAGGAATTGTTGCAATGGAAGTAGTAAAACGTAACAATAAAGAACTAATCCGTGGAGTAGATAGAGCAAAAACAGTTACAGTTACAGCTCTACGTACAGCAGTTATGGTAGCAAGTGCATTATATAACCAAAAGATAGTATTACGCAAAATAGATATGTTAAATGAAACTACTTCTAATATTATTTCATCAACAGGAAGAATGCTTAAAGAACAAGGAGTTGCTGTTCAAAAACAGGCAACTGAATCAACAGTTAATCCAGAAGCGTTAAAACAAGCATTTCAAGATGCTATTTCAGCATTAGAAGATATATCAACATTTAAGCAAGAAGCTTTACCAAAAATGAACGAAACAGTAAAACAATTTAAGGAATTAGCAGAAACAGGAGAAAAAGAAATTGCACGTTTAACTAGTGCACAAAATGAAGAGGAGTAAGTTTGAAAAATAATCAGCGTTTGGCATACTCCTTAGGAAGGAATGATAATAAGAATGAAATTAAAAAAGGGTATAGTAATTGCTGTTGTTTTAATTGGTATTACATTAATTGTTATAATGAATATTGTATTTGGAGGAAGTAAAAACAAAAAAAGCTACTCTAACATTAATACTAACATAGACAAAAGTGCAATTCAAGCAAAAGAAGAACACGAAAAAGAGCGAAAAACGTATAAAAATGTTTTATATGTCTATAATGCTGCAGAATATATAGATGATACTACAATTATGGACTTTGAAAAAGAATATAAAGTTAGAGTAGAATATTCAGAGTTTGAATCAAATGAAGATATGTATAATGATATTGTAGCAAATCCTAATAAATATGATGTTTTAGTTCCATCTGATTATATGATTGATCGTTTAATAAAAGAAGGTAGATTGGAAAAACTAGATAAAACTAAAGTAACAAATATATCTAATGTAGCACCCGAATATCTAGCACCTGAATATGATATAAACAATGATTATGTGGTACCATATATGACAGGAACATTGGGAATATTATATAACACAAAAAAAGTTTCTAGTCCAATTGACAGCTGGAATGCATTATTCGATTCAAAATATAAAGGAAAAATATTAATGTGGGACTCAGAACGTGACTGTATAGGTATGGCTCTAAAGATGTTAGGATATAGCATGAATTCTAAAAATCCAAATGAGTTATCTCAAGCCCAATCTAAATTGGTTTCTCAAAGAGCACTTGTTCAATATGGTGAAGAGGAAATTCGCGATATGATGATAGCAGGCGAAGGCACAGTATCTCTTATGTATTCAGGCGAAGCAAAAAATGCTATAAATCAAAATAGTAACTTGGCCTATGTAATTCCAAAAGAAGGTGGAAATAAATGGGTCGACGGATTTGTAATTACAAAAAATTGTAAAAATAAAGAAATGGCACAAAATTTTATTAATTTTATGTGTCGTCCTAATATTGCAGTTAGAAATATGACAACAACAGGTTATACATCAGCTATAAAAGGAGCATGGGGAGAATTTGGAGATGATAAGGTAATGTTCCCAACAGCGGAGGAGTTATCTCGTTGTGAAGCATTTTTGTATGATAATGAAGCAACAAGAATGTATGAACAAGTTTGGGCAGCAGTACGTTAGGT
>CANQKB010000084.1 GCA_947624405.1 uncultured Clostridia bacterium | reverse complement strand
TATTCTCTCCTAGACATAAATAAGCCAAATTCAAAGTATTCTTCATCAAACTCATTATTGGGATCATAAATCTTAATCGGTGTTATAATTTTAGTATTAGAAAATTTAAAACTTTTTGCTACTCGTCCTTGATCCATTGTATCACCACGAGCAAGTCTTTCAACTTCAACAACTAGAACACCTTTCCATCTTCCTTCTTCAACATCTCTTAATAACTCTTGAACAACTGGTCTTGATTCGATACTTTCTCCACTTACAATTTCACGATAAATTTTACCAATAGAAAAGCTATATCTCCTAGCTAACTCGATTAGCATTTTTTCATGTCTTGCAAGAGTTTCGCCTTCTCCTCTTTCTTCCGCTTCTAAATCTGCCCTAGACTTTCTTAAATATAAAGAATATTCACCATTAGCAATGTCAATAATAACATCATTGGAATATCCCATAAATATATTATTCAAGAAACCTCCCTTCTCTGTTTATTGCCTTTCTATCAACATGCTTTTATTGTAACATGTTAAAAACTCTTTTTTATATAATTTATTACTAAACTAACTAGCATTTCTTTTGTAGCTTTACTATCTTGGCTTATATAGTCAGCATGTATTCTAATTTTGGTTTTATCATCGACATATTCTTTAACTATATTCATTTTAAACACCTCATATTTAATAGATATTGCGTTACTATCTATAAAATACTAATTATTTTTTTAAATATCGATTAGCTAAGCCAATTATACCTTCTCTCTCGTATACTGCTTGAAATATATTCAATATATCTGAAATAGTATCTAAGTTGTATCAAAAAAACAAGTGACTATCAATTAACCACTTGTTCATAAATTATTTATATAACTCCTACAAATCACCTAATTTATAGTCCATTCTCCATTTTTTTTACTTTTTTTTCTTTCTATCATACCTTTCTTTTGCATCTCTGACATATATGTTTTTACAGTTCTTAGAGATTTATTTATTTGAAGTGCTATGTTTTCTTGAGTTATTGTTGGATTAGTTTCCAATATATTTATAATTGCTTGTTCTTCTAAAGTGTAATTTTTGCACTTTAAATTACTATCATTTGATTTTTTAATATTATCTATATGTATATATCTATTTTTTAATTCATATTTGGCATCTGTTAATAAATTATAAAAGAATTTTTCTAAAAATGAATTATCCTCAAATACATTTTTTTCAAAATTGTTGTAATTAGCTCTTACTAATGAATTTCTAAAATACCATGAATTTTCAGCAAAAACTTCATCATTTATACTAAATCCAAAAGTTCTTAAATACTTTATTATAAAAACTGCAGTGGTTCTCGTGTTTCCTTCACAAAATGGGTGTATCTGCCAAATATTTGATGTAAATTTACATATATGTTTTATAGATTCATCTATACTTAAATCTTTATATGAAAAGTTCTTTTCTTGATTAAAATCATATTCCAAAGTTTCTCTTATTGTTTCAAATGGTGCATATATTACTGTATCTCCATTTAACACCCATTCTTTTTTAGTAAAGTTATAATCTCTATAAATACCTGCTCCATCAAATATATCTTTAAATAATTTTTTGTGAATATTTAGTAATTCAGTTGGTGAAAAATTAAATGCCTTTTCACTTAATATTTCTGTTATTCTTACTGAAACTTTGTCTGCTTCTTCATTTTCTTTTTCTCTCTCAAAATTCTTTCTACTACTTTGAACTTCATAATATTCATCTATTCTTTCTTTTACTTCCTCAATATCTATATTTCCTTCAATGTGTTCTTTGGCAGTTTTTATTAAATATTTTGAAGGTTTCAACCCATCTACATCTTGCAAACCAATAGCTGTTTCCCAAGTTTTTGTTTTCTCTACTTTATTTGGTTCACCTTGTTTAATATATTCTGATAATTCTAAATTCCAATCTTCTTTCTTATCCATAGAAATACCTCCCATATATATTATAACAATTATTTTATATAAAATCAACATTTAAAGTGCAATTTTTGCACTTTATTTAAAATTTTAAAAATATTTTTTTACTGAGATAAATTTATAGAAAAGCTAAATTTTAACTTTTTTGTTGTATAATAATGAAAAATGTAATTAATGTCTTTAGCTATTGACAACATCATGGTTTCTATTCTTCTGTACCAATATCATTAAGAATAGCTTTAGCTTTCTGATCTGGCATACTAAATTTTTGTGATAAATATCTAAGTGAAGCGGCAAGCTCACCATCAGGACCACCATATTGAGAAATAATATTTTTAGCAAGCTCCGTATTTGTTTCCCTTATATTTATAGGGTATTCTAAAACTTTATCATAAGTCCACATTAAATTTCTCCCCCTTCCCAAGGCCATGGTTCTTCAAGCCAACGCCATTTATTACAAGGACAGTAAATAGAAAGTGGGCCATAAACTTTTTGATACTTATCCTTCAAATCCTTCAAAGTTCTACAATAACTGCTGTGAAGCATAATAGCTCTTCTATCATTTGGATGTGTATCTAAATACAAACCAAGTTCAATTATTGCAAAATTATAGCATTTTATCTTTTTCAATAATTCCTCACGCGTTGTATCTTCATCATGACAACTGCAAGAAATACGTGCTTCTATATTATCTATCATATATTCTTCCTCATTCATCTATTACAGCCCTCCTTTATTGTATTCATATCAGCAATATACTTCAATTCAGCCATAGATTGACATGGATGGTATGGGCTTACAAGCTCTGGGAATATCGTTCCATTATCTAAACCTGAACATGGCATAAATGTGTTATTCATAATTTGTATGGGCACATAACTTTGAGCATACATAGGGTTAGTAGGAAAGCCATCATCTACATCATCAAATCCACAACTACAACTATTTCCATTATCATCATCATAACTTGGAATATTATTATATAGTGTTTCATATTCATCGCTATTTTGCATATTGTTTAGGCAACAACATTTTCTACGTCTGCAATTACACATTATTAATTCCTCCTTAAAATATTTACAAGGCAATATGTCTTGTTTCTTATTTTTATATTATGTAAATTTATGTAAAATGTTACAAAAAAACACCCTAACTCTTTAAAAAAGGGTGTTTTTTATTTTTTATTTTAAACTAGGTATTCTTATATCTTGATATTTTATCAATCTCATTTTCTTAATAGCATTGCAAACTTTTATTATAAAATTTTCTTCTTTATTTTCAAGTAAAGAATTAAATCTTTGCTTTAATTCTTCATCTATATCATCAATAGCGTTTTTCGATAAATTCTTATCATCTAAAGCCATCTCATTTTCATGCTCGCATCTATATATTAATTTTCCCAAATCAAGAATCGCATCCTTACACAAATCACTATTTTTCTTCAAAAATTCTTCATTCTTATAAAGCAAATCATCTAACTCATCTGTATGTTTTTTTCTCTCTTCTTCTGTTAGTTCTCTCATATTTAATAAAGCTAATTTATATGTAATATGTTGTACTAAATTTCTTAATTGATTTTTTTCTTCGATAGGCATTTTTATAGTATCATTTTTTTGAACAGAATAATATGCAGATTGCTCAGATATAAATGCTTCTTTAGAGCATACTCTAATTTCTATTGGGACCTCCCTTTCATTTGGAATTAGCTTTTCTTTTGCAAAGATATTATAGCCCAATGGTGGAACCCATTTAATATATACTAAAGGTGAATATATATATTCTTCATCAACAAAATCAATATGTTCTGCATTTGGTAATTTTTCTTTTAAATAATCTACAATAGGATAAATTTCTTTTTCTGTATTAGTTATAAAAGAAATACCAACATAATCATGTACTTCATCTAATTTTTTCTTATTAATCCTATATGTTCTTATAGCGGAATTAACATCTTTTACTCTCTCTCTGTATTTAAAAACATTTCTAGCTTTTGCTTGATTCCTCATTGTTTCAAGGAATTCCTGTACTTCACTACTTTTATGTAATAAATTAAGAAACTCCTCAATTTTGATTTCTTCTTCTGTTTCTGCAACAACATCCAAATTCATTTTGTTTCTCATATCAAACACTTCCTTTTTATGTTAATAATTTACTAAATATCCTTTAATTCCGTAAACACATTCAATTCACATAAATTATCTTTCTCTAAACTTTCAATTATTGTATTAACAACTGGATAACTTCTAAATTCTTTTTTTTCCATATTTTTTATTTCAGTTAAACTCATCCACTTTGTTTCAATAATTTCATTCGTATCATATTTAAAAGTTTCTTCAGTTAAATCGGCAAAAAAATGTATCATCATTATATTTTTGTCTTTAGAATTATGTACAATTATTGGAAACACTTTTTTTAATTCAACTTTACATCCTGATTCTTCCAGAATTTCTCTCTTTGCTGCCTGAATTATCGTCTCTCCATTTTCAAGATGTCCTGCTGGAAAAGCCCACTTAGAATAACATTCCTTTTTTGATTCTCTTACCATCAATATTTTATTGTCTTTTACAATTACTGCTCCTACAATAGTTTCCATTTTTTCCCTCCTTTCTATAATTTATATATTAAATATATTTTTATTTATCTTTCATAATCACTTTTTTTGTTATAAACATTTTTATTTGCGAATCTAACTTGTCTATTAAATTCTATAGGAAAAAGTTTTCCATCTATAATCATTCCTTGTACCCCAAATGAAGTAAGTCCTGCTTGACTTAACTCATTTTTCTTACAATATAAGGGAAATATTATTTTATCTAATAGCATTTCTTTTGCCCATAATGGCATTTGAGAATAATGTCTAGGTATTTTTCCTTTTATGTGTTCTCTACTATATCCTATGTTAAGTAAATGTTGTAACCTACGACTTGCAGATTTAAAATAGTCTTCATCTGATATTAAATTTAATCTATATTTATTCATTTTATTTGGTGTTACAAATAAAATATCATCCCAATCAATACTCCATGATTCATGATTTTCTTTTCCTTTTGTAATTGCTCCCATGTCATAACCTCTGCCTAAAAAATCTATATACACTTTTTTTCCCATCTGTAAATATACATTAAATGCTCCATCCGTTTTTACCTTTTCTTGAGTTCCTTCTTCTGTATCTATACATAATGTTACCCCTTTTGGATTGCTTTGCTTTACTCTTTTTATATAATTTTGAACTTCTGACTTTTTAACAAAGTTGCCTTCTACTCCGTAAAGTTGGATTTTCTCCTGTTTTTGCATCAGCACGACATGTAAATACTTCTGGTAACTTAGCCTCTATCTTTTTAAATTCTTCAAAACTATCTAGGACAAATAAATTTTTAGTTTTGCTAATTTCTGGCAACCATTCATGTAGCAATACTGTTCCATACGCCTTGCCATATTGTTTTATATAGGGGATATCTTTAGGATTTTGCATTTCATATAACATACTGTATTTTCCTCCTCGAATTATATAAGATTTTTCTTTATTATATTTTTTTATTTTCCCAATGTCAAGTTTTTCCAAAAATTTGTATTTTTTTCTTATACAATAAAAAACACCCCTAAATCTCTAAAAAAGGGTGTTTAACATTTATAGGCTTTTTAAGCATTTTCTTCATCTACTGAGATAGCTACTTTTCCATTATAATATCCACAATTTGTACATGCTCTATGTGGTAATACAGGCTCATGACAATGTGGGCAAGTCGCAATAGTAGGTTTTTCTACCTTCCATGTAGACCTT
>CANQKB010000083.1 GCA_947624405.1 uncultured Clostridia bacterium | reverse complement strand
TATAAAACATGATTTAAAAGTAAGATATTACTATAGATATATGGATGATAGTGTAATTTTAATGGAGAAAAAAGAAGACATAAAAAAAGTAAAAGAAAAACTAGAAAATTTTATAGGAAAAGAATTAAAATTGCAATTTAATAGTAAAACAAATATTTTTAAATCAAAACAAGGAGTAAATTTCTGTGGATATAAGATAAATGAATATAGATTGAAATTAAGAGATAAAGGGAAAAAGAAATTAAAAGCAAAAATAAAACATCTTGAGAAAAGCATAAAAAATGGAGAAATATCATCAAAGGAGGCAAAAAAGTTTTTATGTGGACATTTTGGATATATGAAAATAGCAAATGTGTATAATTTAAAAAATGTTTTGTTCATAAATGAATAATAATCATAGGGATAAATCAAAAGCTGAGTTTTTATGCTGTTTTGCGTGGCGGTAGCTTCAATAACAATGGTAATAATAATCCACTTTGTTACCGTAATGGTAACAATACTGCAACTAATACAAATCCCAATATCGGTTTCCGCGTCGTGCTCTAACATTATTCGAGATTATATATTCTAAGGAATGTATACAGTGAGTGTTAGTGTTAAAGGGGTTTATTCCTTCCTATTTTGGGTAAAAATGAATCTAAAACGAGGTATTAGTAGAGAAATTGAATATACAGTAGTTTTAACATTTGAATTGTTGTCTAATAGAAGTATATTTAAATGACTTCTATTAGATAATTTATATTATATATAAATGAGGTGATTAAAGATAAATATATGTTTTATAGCACGGAATAATCGTATCAGATATAGAATTCAAGTTTTATTATAATAGTAAAAAACATGTATCTGTAGTAATGTTGCAGGTAAAGCCGTGGAAAAAGATGGAAAGCAAGAGAAGTAGTAAACCAGTATTGCTAAAGGCATATGATGAAAAAGCAGATATAATATATTCAAGATATAGTAAAAGTGATAAGATTAATTGTATATGCCGAATAAAAGAAAATTGTGTTGAGATTGTAGAGATTATGTAGGTATTGAAATATCGCACAATCTTTTTTGTTAATTTACGACCAATTAAGTTCATTTTCTCCACGCTTAGCTAGTTAGGGTGTGAATTGTAACTATTCTTTATCTAATACCTTCAAAAAAACATTGACTGGGCATTAATTTTATGATAAATATATAATGTGTATATAGAAGAAAACAAATGAGAGGAGAATAATATGGTACAGCATATATCAATAAGAGTGCCATGGCATGATAATGGTTGGAAAGGAAAAGTTTGTTTAGAGCCAGCAACAAATATGTCATGTTTAAAACTTAAAAATATAAGTGAAAATAGAAATGACGAAGTAGAATGTGCTATGTGTGGAGAATGCATGGTAGAGTGTGAGCAAGACATTCCTTGTATAAGTGAAGGTGGAGCCTTTATGTCAGAGCAAGAATTACATAAAACAGTAATACATCCGTATAAAGACAAAAATTACAAGACACATGGGCATTTTTTAGAAACAGAAGTAACATATCCACCATATTCATTACCTGCTAGGCCATATTCTTGGTTAAGTAAAAAAAATATCGCTACTAGGTCACAGATATATGGAATTAACTATAAAGAAGAATACGAACCTGAAATGAATTTTACAACAGATTGGGTACAAGATGCTAGAAATCATAGAGCAATATTTGATTTTTTCTACAAAAATATTATAACAGATGAATCATTATGCATTTTATACGCAAAGCAAGTTCCATTTATAGAAGATAATAGACGAATTATAATAGGTATTGGACATGTTAAAAAAATAATACCAGCAATAGAGCACAACCACACAGATAAAGGTGAGTTACGCTCTATGACATGGGAAACAATGATATGTCATTCTATTCGTGAAAATAATCAAGATGGGTTTATCATTCCATATCAAGAAATGATGGAATATGCTGAAAAAAATCCAGATTTTGATATTTCATCAATAACGGTATTTGCTCCTCAAGAGGCATTTAGTGAATTTTCATATGCAACAGAACACTTAAGCTATGATTCAGTTATTGATGTTATTTTATCATGTATAAAATCATTTGACATAATTGGAAAATGCTTGAATAAAGATTATTCAAATGTTAAAGAATGGTTAAATAAACAATTAGAAAAAGTGTGGCAAGAACGTGGGGCATTTCCTGGGCTTGGAGCAATGCTTACTGCGTTTGGCATAGAATTTGGAATGCCAATGGCAAAATACATAAAAGAGAAAGATGAAGAGTATGATGATATTTGGGAATATTTAGATAGGGTAATGGATGAGCCTAAAAAATACTTACCAGAAGAGATTGCGAGTAGTATTAATCCAATACTTCAAAAAACATGGAAAGCATTACCAGATGAAAATAAAAAATTATTTCAATTGTTATCTAGGATTGACCTTACTATAGAGCAAGCAAAAGTTATATATGATAAAAATGTTCGTCAAAACAATGATATAGATTGTACAAATGAGGAAATAATTGAGAATCCATATATATTATATGAAAAAACAAGGTTAAAAAATGAAAAATACAGTATTTCTATTCAAAGGATAGATAGAGCTTTATTTCCAGAAAAAATGATAGCAGAAAAATATCCATTAAGTGAACCATCAGCTATGACATCATCTAATGATGAAAGAAGAATAAGAGCTGTTATAGTTTCTATTCTTGAAGAGTGTGGGAAAAGTGGGCATACATTTTTGCCAAGTAATATTTTAATTGATAAGATGGAAAATCTTATACTTGAACCTTCTTGTAAAGTTACAACTGATATTATTTTGGCAATAGAAGATTTTATGAAAACAGAGATTGTGAAACGCCAGATGAAAGATGGAATTGATTATTATAAATTAGTGAGAATTGCTGAGTGTGATAAAGTAATTGAAAACACGGTATATAGTCGCTTAAATGCAGAGAAAATTGCCATAAATGCTAATTGGAGAAATATACTAGATGATGTTTTGGAACAAAAAATAGGCAAAAAAGAAGAAATTGATGAGGAAGAAGAAGCAGCAAGAAAAGAAAAGGTAGAAGCATTGAAAAAATTAGCAGAGTCAAAGTTATCTGTTTTAGTAGGAGAAGCTGGAACAGGTAAGACGTCTGTTTTGTCTGCGTTATGTAGAGAACCAAGTATAAGAGATGAAGGAGTATTACTACTAGCACCAACAGGTAAAGCCACAGTTAGGTTAAAAGAAAGCGTTAATTTGGGAGAAGATAAATGTAAAGCTTTAAATATAGCACAGTTTCTTATAATAAGTAAAAGATATGATGGAGAGAATATGTGCTATAAGATTTTAAATAGAGAAGATAATGAAGTACCTGAAAGAACCGTAATAATAGATGAGGCTTCAATGCTTACTGAAGAAATGTTTTCTGCACTTTTGGAAGCAGTTAGTAATGTGAAGAGGATAATATTTGTAGGAGATCCAAATCAGTTACCGCCAATTGGAATGGGAAAACCATTTGTGGATTTAGTTTATTTGTTAAAGAGTAATAAGGCTTGGAAAAATAATGCTTATGGAGAACTAAGAATAAATAGGAGACAGCAAAAAGGAGAAAAAGAGAGACTAGATGTAAAATTTTCAAAATGTTTTACTAAGGATAATTATTTAGAAGAGCAGGAGGATATAATATCAAAGATAGTTAAGGGAGATAATCCAAATATATCTATTGAGACATGGAGTACAAGAGAAGAGTTAGAAGAAAAGTTGCTAAAAAATGTGGCTAATGAAATTGGTATGAATGATGTAAATGATAAAGAAGGATTTGATAAAGTGCTAGGAGCTACATTTTTTAATAATTTACCATTTTTTTATAGTGATTGTAGGAAGAATCTCGAAAAATGGCAAGTTATGGCTCCAGTTAGAAATATGGCATATGGTGTAACTAATATAAATCGTATTTTCCATAAAAAGTATCGTACTTTTCAAATTGCTTTATCTAAAAGATGGGGAAAATATAAACGTATTCCTGTTGCTTTTGGTGATGAGGAGATTGTTTATGGGGATAAGGTAATTAATATTAAAAACCTAAAAAGAGAAAAATATGTAGAGAGTGAGAAAACATTAAAAGATGGATATATTGCAAATGGAGAAATTGGAATTGTTTGTGGTTGGTATCATAATTGGACTGAAAAAGAAGAAAGAAAAAAGTATGGAAAAAAGAAGGATTATTTACATGTAAGTTTTGCATCTCAGGATGGAGTAAGGTATACTTATAAAAAAGAAGAGTTTGGAGAAGAAAATCAGTCGGTAAGTTTAGAATTAGCATATGCTTTGACAGTTCATAAATCACAAGGAAGTCAGTTTGAAAAGGTGTTTCTTGTTTTAGCTGAACCTTGTAGAATTTTGTCAAAAGAAATGTTATATACAGCTCTTACAAGGCAGGAAAAAAAGATTGTGATTTTATATAATGATGAACCATATAAATTATTACAATATACTGCTGATAAATATTCGGATATTGCTAAAAGGTTTACGGATTTGTTTTTTAGTGAAGATGCTGAAGAGAAGCCACAAATTATTAAAGTTGGAGAGTCTTTTTATGATGAAAAATTAATCCATAGGACTGCAAGAGGTGAATTGGTACGTTCAAAATCAGAAGTAATAATTGCAAATGCTTTATATAGTAAAAATCTTAAATATCTATATGAACCAGAACTTATTTTACAGGGAAAAGTTAAAAGACCAGATTTTAAAATTACTGATGTGAAAACTGGGAAAGATTGGTACTGGGAGCATTGTGGAATGATGTCTGATGCAAAATATGCAAAGCGTTGGGAAGATAAAGAAAAGTTTTATGCCCAAAATGGAATTATTGAGGGTAAAAATTTGATTGTAACAAAAGAATATGAAAATGAAGGAATTAAATCGGATGAAATTTATAGCATTATTGAAAGAATATTTGGGTAGTTTTGCTATTTAGAATATTATATGAATAAATCTGGGATTGACTTTCTTTAGTAAAAATTCTTTAAATAAATATACAATGAATGTGTAAATAGATTAAGATGATTTATAAAAAAAGGAGAAGAAAATGGAAGATAAAATAGAACAATTAAAAAATTTTATACTCGAAAGTAACTATATTGTATTTTTTGGTGGAGCAGGAGTTTCTACAGAAAGTGGTATTCCAGATTTTAGAAGTAAAGATGGATTATATAATCAAAAATACGAATATCCTCCAGAAGAAATCTTGAGCCATCATTTTTTTATAAATCATACAAATGAGTTTTATTCTTTTTATAAAGAAAAAATGAATAGCCTATCTTATGAACCTAATATAACACATATGAAATTAGCAGAGCTTGAAAGAAAAGGCAAATTGAAGGCAGTTATAACGCAAAATATAGATGGATTACACCAAAAAGCTGGCTCAAAAAATGTGTATGAATTGCATGGAAGTATTTTAAGAAATTACTGCATGAAATGTCACAAGTTTTACGAAGCAGAATATGTATTTCAGTGTAAAGGTGTACCAAAATGTAATTGTGGTGGTATAATAAAACCAGATGTTGTTCTTTATGAAGAAAGTTTAGATGAATTGACATTATATAATTCAATAAAATCTATACAACAAGCAGATTTATTGATTGTAGCAGGAACTTCTTTGACGGTTTATCCTGCAAGTGGTTTAATTCACTATTACAAAGGAAAAAAATTAGTTTTAATTAATAGAGATGCAACACCTTATGATGAAAAGGCCGATTTAGTAATAAATGATAATT
>CANQKB010000082.1 GCA_947624405.1 uncultured Clostridia bacterium | reverse complement strand
AGCACCACCAGTTGCAAGAATGGTAATGCGTGCTTTGAAACCAGAAGACCATGCAGTAGTTTGTACAGCAACAGGTTGTATGGAAGTTTCTACATTTATGTATCCATATACATCATGGTCAGATTCATTTATACACACAGCTTTTGAGTGTGCAGGAGCAACACTTTCAGGAGTAGAGGCAGCATATAGGTCAATGAAAGCTACACGGAAAATTACCTGAAGGAAAAGAGACAAAGTTTATTGCTTTTGGTGGAGATGGAGGAACATATGATATTGGTTTACAAAGTCTATCAGGAGCAATGGAAAGAGGACATGATATGGTATATGTATGCTATGATAACGGTGCATACATGAATACAGGAATTCAACGTTCATCTGCAACACCACATTTTGCCGATACAACAACATCACCTGCTGGAACGAAAATACCAGGTAAAATGCAAATAAGAAAAGATTTGACAGAAGTTATGGCAAGTCATCATATACCATATGTCGCTCAAAGTATTGCAACGGCAAATTTTAAAGATCTTTATGAAAAAGCAGAAAAAGCTATATATACTAAAGGTCCAGCATTTTTAAATGTGCTTGCACCATGTCCAAGAGGATGGGGATATCCAACAGAAGATTTAATGCAAATAAATAAATTAGCTGTAGAGACGTGTTATTGGCCTTTATATGAAGTTGAAAATGGTAAATATAAGATAAATTATAAACCAGCTAATAAATTACCTATAGAAGAATTTTTGAAGCCACAGAGAAGATTTAAACATCTATTTAAACCAGGAAATGAATGGATGATAGAGGAGTTTCAAAAAGAGCTTGATGAAAGATGGGAAATGTTATTAAAACTTGAAGAGGCTACCAATTAAAGAATATATAAATCTAAAATAGTGCTATACAAATTAAAAAGACGAGATTTTTCTCGTCTTTTTAATTTGGGTTAAAAATAAAAATTGACTTTGCTCAATTCCGGCGAGCAAAGTCTCAAAATAAAAAATAAAAGGGGATGTTTTCACTATTAATTAGTGTAAATATAGTATATAAATGAATTTTGTCCATTCTGTGAACTGTATGTGAAAATTAATTAAAAAGTATTAAAAAAGTATTAAAATTTCAATTTTGAATATACATTAAAGTACAAGGGGGTTAAAAACTTGGGAAAAAGATTAAATAAAATAAGCGAATTACTTGAAATGCCAGAAGAAATAATGACTAATAAGCCTAGGTTAACTATTTTAGGATTTGAGGAATTGGTAATAGAAAATTACAAAAATATTTTGGAATATGATGAAATATATATAAAAGTGAATACATATATAGGAGTAATCAATATAAGTGGATTTGGATTAAAATTAATTCAGATGAACAAAGATGATATTATGATAACGGGTAAAATAAGTGGAATAGATTTTGAAGGTTTTGAAGATGGAGGAGAATAATTTTGATTTTTAAGATTTTGATAGGATATCTTAAAGGGTATGTGAATATAGATGTCCAAGGATATTACATACAAAGATTTATAAATGCATGTGTAAGCAAGGGTGTATTTTTATGGAATTTGAAACCAAAAAAATCAACATATATAAATGTAAATGTTGAAATAGCAGATTTTAAAAAATTGAGAGAAATAGCTAAAACAACAAAATGCAAAATAAAAATAAATGGAAGAAGAGGACTACCTTTTATATTAAACAGATATAGGAAAAGAAAAATATTTTTTATATTCCTTATTGTAATATTGATGTTTATTTATGGAGAGTCAAGATTTGTATGGAATATTGAAGTAGAAGGAATAGAAAGAATTTCAAAAGAAGAAATATTATCAAGTCTTGAAAATAATGGATTGAAAATTGGTGCTATGAAGTCAAAAGTGAAAGTAAATGAAATAATAAATAATATTCGATTAGAAAGAAACGATATAGCTTGGATGAGTATAAAATTAGATGGTACAAATGTGATAGTACAAATTGCAGAAACTACGGAAAAGCCAGAGATAATACCTTTTGATGAATATTGCAATATTGTTTCAAAAAAAGATGCTGAAATAATAAAAGTAACAGCAACTACTGGAACAATTGTGGCAAAACCAGGAGAACAAGTAACAGCTGGAAGCATATTAATAGGAGGTTGGATGGAAGGAAATTATACAGGAATACGTTATGTTCATGCTATGCGGTGAAGTAATTGCAAAAGTTAAATATTCAAAAAAAGAAAGAATGGAGCTAATTCAGAAATCCGTAAAACAAACTGGAAACATTCATAAAAATTATAAAATTAAATTTAACAATTTTGAAATAAATTTGAATAAAACTCTTCCAAAATTTGAAAATTATGATATAATAAATGAAGAAAACAAATTAAAATTATTTTCAAACTTCTATTTACCAATATCCATTGGGATTTCTACTTATCAAGAAATTGAAGAGGAAGAAAAGACATATACAAAAGAAGAAGTAAAAGAAATTTTAGTCAATAAATTAAAATCAGAACTATCTGAAGAAATAAATAACGAAGAAAACGTACTAAATGTAATAATAAATTGTACAGAGGAAGAAAAAGCATTAGAAGTTGAAGTAATATATGAAGTTCAGGAGAATATTGGAACAGAAGAGAAGATTATAGAATAATAGGAGGAAAACTATGGAGGAAAGAGGACTTAGAGTTGCAAAAACAGATAAAGCGTTTTTTTCAGCAATATCAACAACAATTAGTAAATTATTAATACCCACCAAAATAGGCATTAATGGAATGTTAATAACATTAAAAAGGAATAATGTACTTAAAAATTACGAAAATTCTGTAAATAATGAAGATACAGAAAAAGAAGAAGCTATACAAAAAAAATATGAAGATGCATTTATTTTATACTTAGAATCAATAGATAAATATGTAATGGATTCTATATATAAAAAAGTTAGAAATAGAACAGCAACACCATTTGAAGAAGATGCACTTTCAAGATATTATGCTGTTATACATCTAAAAGAAACTCAATATTTAGAGTACAAATATAGAAAACAAAAATATCTATTAGATTTAGATTATATGTCTTTAAAGAATGACAACAAAACAAAACAATTAGCTAGATATAACGGCTTTTATGTATCAAAGATGAATGGAATATATAAGGGAATATTAAAAAATTATTCAATACAGCTTGCAGATAAAATATCAGCAAGCATAATGGATAGAAATGCTGTATATGAAAGCATATTTGATACACTAGAAGATTTTGTATCAAATGTATTTCCAACTAAAATACAAGTGGATGGAAAAGAAAAATATGAGGAAATATTACCTGAGTACGAAAAGGTAGAAACTTTCTTAACTGGTAAATTAGATGAAATGGACAAAATAGAAAAGAAAATGTATTTACTTGCACTTAGTAGAAAGCTATTTACCCACAGTTTGCCACTTGTTGTTGCAGAACAATGCTATGAAAAACTTTTGCAAGATACAAGAGAAGAAGTACTAAATGCTAAAGTAGATATAAAAAAACAAAAAGCTTATGACATTTTAATAAAATTAATTGAAGAATATAATGTTAGATTACTTTCAACAAAGATATATTGGGAACAACCAGAAGAAAGAGAAGAATACAAGAAATTCTGGGAAGAATACAAAAAAATACCTCTTAATACAAAAAAAGGACAAGTACAAAAAGAAATATTATTCATAAAAAATGAAATTAGAAAACTTGAAAATGATGAGAAGAATAAAAAAATAGTAAAATTCTATAAGAGCAAATTAGTAGAATATGGTGTATTAAAAGTACTTAAGAATAAATGTAAAACCACTACTAATTATACAAAAAAAGTTGTAAAAGTTTAAAATATTTTGAATTTAGTATGAAAAGCTTGTATATTGAAAAGGAATGATAATAATGAGAATGCTAGCAGATATATCTTATGAAGGAATTGAGCCTAATAAATCATATGAAGAAATGATAGAAAAAGTATATGAAATTTGCTTTAAAGAAGAAGATTTATATGATTATCCAATATATATAAGTGTCATATTATCTGACGAAAAATATATACAAGAAATGAATGCAAAATACAGAAACATAGATAAGGTAACAGATGTGCTTTCATTCCCAATGTTTGAAAAAGACGAAATAGAAAATGCAAAAAAACAAAGTGAAGTACTAGGAGATATAATAGTTTGTATACCAAAAGTATATAAGCAAGCTGAAGAATATGGAAATGGATTTGAAAGAGAATTTTCATATATGTTGGTTCATGGATTTTATCATCTTATGGGGTTTGATCATATGGAAGAAGAAGAAAAAAGAGTGATGAGGCAAAAAGAAGAGAATGTTTTAGGAAAGCTTAATGTATAACAATTGATTACACTATACAAATTCTTTTTCAAACTTGGTTTGTGCTTGAAAGGAATGATAAAAATGAAAACGAAGATTTTAGTAGCAATACTAATTATTGTGGTAATAGCACTTGGAGTACTTTTTGGATTAAAAATGTATACAAAAAACGAAGAAAATAACGCTAATGTTGAAGTCGCAGAAGATGAAGAATCAGTTTTAACAGTTAATTTAGAAGAAAAAGAAGAAATACCCCAAAGTAAATATTCAGGTGATAAGAGAACATTAGCTGTAGTGATAGACAATGTAGGAGAGGCAATTCCACAAGCTGGATTAAACGATGCAATGATTGTATATGAAGCAATAGTAGAAGGAGGACTTACAAGATTACTTGCAGTATTTAAAGATCCACAAGTTGAAACAATAGGACCTGCAAGAAGTGCAAGACCATATTTTATAGATTATGCTTTAGAAAATGACAGTATATTTGCACATTATGGAGGTAGCCCAAAGGCATTAAAAGAAGTAGAACAATTAAATATGGATAATATAAATGGAATAGTAGTATCAAGCAAAATATATTGGAGAACAAATAAAAAATCAGCACCACACAATGCTATGCTTAGTGTAGAAGAGGCTTGGAATTATGTGAAAAATCAAAATTATAGACCAACTACAACAAAAAGAAATGTTTTAAATTATGTTACAAATGAAGTGAATTTAGAAGAAGGAGAAAGTGCTTCATCTGTTACAATTCCATATCCAAAGGATAAGGTTCAATTTCAGTATAATGAGCAGACAAAACTTTATGAAAGGTTAGTAAATGGTGCTGTTAGAAAAGATTTTACAACAGGAGAAAGCCTAACGACTAAAAATATAATAATTACTTTTGCAAAAAATTATACAACAAATGAAGAAAATGGATATGGTAGACAAGCAATAGAGAATATAGGCTCATTAGATGGATATTATATAACGAATGGAAAAGCAGAAAAAATAAAGTGTGAAAAGAAATCGAGAAGTACTGCAACAGTGTATAAAGATTTGAACGGAGAAGAAATTGAAGTAAATGATGGAAATACATATATTCAAATTGTTCCTTTGAATACTAATATTGAATTTGCATAATTAATTGTGAAACCTGAAAATAGTTGTTTTTACATTCACTTGGTGTCGCAATCTCCAAATAAAAATATTAGCATGTCGATTGCTCCAATTCGCACTCGCTTTGCTCGTTTGGTCGCTTACGCGTTCATTTCAAAACAACTATTTTCAGGTTTCTTAAGAAAAACGCTGAAATTTTGTTACAGTTCACTCTACGCTTAGCGGAAATCAACAGTAAACTGTAACCAAATTTTATTAATTTGCAGTTACTAGATAATATTTTTAAACAATAGGAACTCTGAAATTCAGTTGTTGTAATAGTTTTGTAACGAAAATTTAATG
>CANQKB010000081.1 GCA_947624405.1 uncultured Clostridia bacterium | reverse complement strand
TTTTGAAGCATTGAACACATACGGAATAGATAAATTAAAAACTCTAGTACAAAATACAGTACAAACTGAAAATGTAGAAGATGGAACAAATACTGAAAACAGCAATACTGAAAATGTCGAAAACACTGAAAACACAGAAAATGTTGAAAATACAGAAAATAGCGAAACAGGAAATAATGAAGTCGCTAACGATACAGCCAATGTAGAAAACGTTTCAGAATAATTGTAAGGGGTGAATGAAAGTGGCTCATCAAAAAGAAGATACTGTTGCAAGATGGTATGTAATACATACCTACTCAGGATATGAGAACAAAGTAAAAACAGACCTAGAAAAAATGGTGAAAAACAGAGAACTTGAAGATTATTTCTTTGACATAGTAGTTCCAATGGAAGAACAAATAGAAATCAAAGATGGAAAAAGAAAAGCAAACCTTAAAAAAGTTTTCCCAGGATATGTTCTAATAAAAATGATAGTAACTGATGAAACTTGGTATATTGTAAGAAATACAAGAGGAGTTACAGGCTTTGTAGGGTCTGGAACAAATCCAATACCTCTTACAGAAGAAGAAATCAGGAACATGGGATTTGAAGAATTACCAATAAAAATTGATTATGATGTAAATGAATCTGTAAAAGTAGTCAATGGACCACTAGAAGGATTTATTGGTGTAGTTCAAGAAATAAACAAAGAAAAAGGAAAAGTAAAAGTACTTGTATCAATGTTTGGAAGGGAAACACCAGTAGAATTAGAATTTTCACAAGTTCAAAAAGTCTAGTATATAGATAAATAAAATGAAAGGCAGGTGCGAAGCACAAAATGGCACAGAAAGAAGTAGCAAATGTAATTAAATTACAAATAGAAGCTGGAAAAGCAACACCAGCTCCACCAGTAGGACCAGCACTTGGTTCAAGTGGTGTAAATATCATGCAATTCGTTAAGGAATTTAATGATAGAACAGCAAATCAACCAGGAATGACAATTCCAGTTGTTATTACAGTTTATACTGATAAATCTTTTGAATTTATAACAAAAGTTCCACCAGTAGCTGTATTAATTAAAAAAGCTATTAAAATCGAAAAAGGTTCAGGAAAGCCTAATAGAGAAAAAGTAGCTAAAATAACAGAAGAGCAAGTTAAACAAATAGCTGAACAAAAAATGGAAGACTTAAATGCAGCTTCAATAGAGTCAGCAATGAGTATGGTTAAAGGGACAGCTCGTTCTATGGGTGTTACTGTAGAATAAAACATAGTAGCTTGCATTGTTAATTAAATAATTTTATTGGGAGAAATTGAAAAAATTTCGTTAGAACCAAAGGAGGTAAATAATGAAAAGAGGTAAAAGATACGAGGAAGCTAAAAAACTCGTTGAAAAAGGAAAATTGTATGAAGTAAAAGAAGCTTTAGATACAATTGAAAAGTTTCCAAAATCAAAATTCGATGAAACAGTTGAATTACATGTAAAACTTGGTGTAGATTCAAAACATGCTGATCAACAAGTTAGAGGTACAGTAGTACTTCCAAATGGTACAGGAAAAACTCTTAAAGTTTTAGTTTTTGCTAAAGGACCAAAAGCTGATGAAGCAACAAAAGCAGGAGCAGACTTTGTTGGAGCAGAAGAATTAATACCTAAGATTGAAAAAGAAAACTGGTTTGATTATGATATTGTTGTTGCAACACCAGATATGATGGGTGTTGTAGGACGTTTAGGTAAAGTATTAGGACCTAAAGGTTTAATGCCAAACCCAAAATCAGGTACAGTTACAATGGATGTAGCCAAAGCAATAGCAGATATTAAATCTGGTAAAGTTGAATATAGATTAGATAAAACAAATATTATCCATTTAGGTTTTGGTAAAGTTTCTTTTGGAACTGAAAAATTATTAGAAAACTATAATACAGTTATGGAAGCTATAATAAAAGCAAAACCAGCAGCAGCAAAGGGACAATATGTAAGAACAGTTGCTATAGCAACTACAATGGGACCTAGCATATATATAGATCAAAAATAAGAAAAATATCCTAAGACAGTAGGCAAAGATATATAAGACCTACCGAGGAACATTTAGAGAGATATAAGCTCAAGAATTTGTTTCTCGTGTCTGGGAAGCAACTCTTGAGCTTTTACAATGCACAATGAGTTTCTCCACGCTTAGCTAGTTAAGGTGTGAATTGTAAGCTTGAGATTATATTGTAAGTTAAGAATAAAAATCAGTAGTTGGAACAAATTAAAATAAGTAAGATAGAGTTGGAAAAAGAAGCAAGTAATGCTAGGAAGGCGAGGCAAATAACCGCAGACTAGGCTGGTGCCTGTCGAGGACTATTTGACCGAAGCCTGACGACGCAGGAGGCCGCTTATTTTTTCAACGACCGTCAGACGAGGGAGGTGACAAAATAAATGGCAAATCAAAAAATAATAAAACAAAAAGAAGAAGCTGTAAATGAACTTGCAGAAAAAATGAAAGACGCAAAATTAATATTATTTGCAGATTATAGAGGGATAAACGTTGAAGATGTTACAAAAATAAGAGCAACACTAAGAAAAGCAAACTCAGAATACAAAATAATAAAAAATAACATATCAAAAAGAACCCTTGAAAAATGTGGAATAGAAGGACTAGATAGTGCAGTAGAAGGACCAACAGCAATTATCATAGGTAAAGACGATTATTTAGAACCTGCAAAAGCTATCTATGAATATACAAAAGACCACGACTTTTACAAAATAAAAGGTGGCGTAATAGAAGGTAAAGTCATGACAGCAGAAGAAATAATTACACTTGCAAAACTACCATCAAGAGAAACACTTATTGGAATGCTTGCTGGAGGATTGCTTGGTACTATTTCAAAACTTGCAGTTGCACTTGACCAAGTACGTATTCAAAAAGAAGGTACAGCAAATGCTTAATGCCAAAATAGCATTTGGAAAAAATTAAAAAAAAAATTTAGGAGGAAATTTAAAATGGCAAAAGTAGATGAATTATTAGAGACTATTGATACTTTAACAGTAGTTGAATTATCAGAATTAGTTAAAGGAATTGAAGAAAAATATGGAGTATCTGCAGTAGCAGCAGCAGCTCCAGCAGCAGGAGTATCTGCAGGCGCAGCAGTTGAAGAAAAATCTTCATTCAATGTTGTATTAAAAGAAGCAGGAGCAAACAAAATCCAAGTAATTAAAGTTGTTAGAGATGCTACAGGATTAGGATTAAAAGAAGCTAAAGATTTAGTAGATGGAGCTCCAAAAACAGTTAAAGAAAATGTTTCTAAAGATGAAGCAGAAGAATTAAAAGCTAAATTTACTGAAGTTGGTGCTGTTATCGAATTAGCATAAGCTTGACAAATTTAGTAATTTGAGATAATATAAGCATAGTTCTATGATGGAATTATGCTTATATTTTTTGCTTAAGATAAAATTTCATCTTGAAAAGAAAGGATATAAAATGGATATATTAATAAAAAATTGTGATTTAATTTCAATGTCAAATTTTAGAGCAAGATATGAAAAAAATATGTGTGTATATATACAAGGTGATAAAATTACAAAAATAGGCAAAGATGTAACGCCAAAGCCAGGAGATAAAATTATAGATGCAGAAGGCAAAATATGTATGCCAGGGTTAATAAATACACATACACATTTAAGTATGAGCATATTTAGAGAAACATTAGATGGATATACATTGCAAGATTGGTTAACAAAGAAAATCTGGCCAATGGAAGATAAATTAACAAAAGAAGATATATATTTTGCATCACTTCTATCATGTTTAGAAATGATATCAACAGGAACAACAACAGCCAATGATATGTATTTTATGACAGAAGATACAATAAAAGCCGTAATAGATACAGGAGTAAGAGTTCAACTTACAAGAACAATTATGGATACAGATGAAACAACTAAGACAAGAATTGAAGAATTAAAACAACTTGTAGAAAAGTTTAAAGATAAAAATCCTTTAATAACATTAAATGTAGGAATACATGGACTATATACTAATAGCATAAATACAGTTAGAGAAATGATACAATATGCAAATGAAAATGAATTGCCTGTACATATGCATTTTTGTGAAAACGAAAAAGAAGTACAAGATATAAGAAGTATGTATAATGTAAATAGCCCTGTAGATATTATAGAAAGAGAATTTAAAGATACACATACGATTTTAGCACATTGTGTAGAACTTACAGAAGAAGAAATAGAACGTTTATCTAAATTAAAAATAAATATTGCACATTGTCCAATAAGTAATTTAAGATTAGGATGTGGAGTAGCTAAAACACAAAAAATGATTAATAGTGGAATAAATGTATCATTGGGAACAGATGGGCAAGGCAGTGGCTCAAATTTAGACTTATTTGATACAATGAAATTTACTGCACTTTTACAAAAAGGAGTATTTGAAGATGCACAAAATATGGATAGTTATAAGGTATTAGAAATGGCTACAATAAATGGTGCAAAAGCCCTTGGATTAGAAAAAGAAATCCGGTAGTATAGAAGAAGGAAAAAGTGCAGATGTAATATTGATAGATTTGAATACAGAGATTACAAATCCAAGAGGAACTATATTCTCAGATATAGTATATAATACTAAGGGGAGCAATGTCTCTCATACAATAATAAATGGTAAATTGTTAATGGAAGAAAGAGAAATACAAGGTATAAATGAACACGAAATCTTCCAAAAATGTGAAGAAATCATCAAAAAACTAAGTAGATAAAACACTAGAGCTCCAAGGGAAATAAAGGAAACAATATAAAAATTTGACAAAACAATAAAAAAAGAGTATAATAGTGAATGTGTGATGAAAAGTAGGAGATGATTTATGAAAAAAAGTATAGTAATATCCTTATTGACAGTGGTGACATTATTTTGTACAGCATTGTGTAGCTTCGCGTCAACAGGAATTGTTACGGCAGATACTTTAAAAGTAAGAGAAGAACCTTCAACTGAATCTGAAGTAATTGAATATTTATCTGCAAATGATAAAGTAGAAATACTTGAAGAATCAAACGGATGGTGTAAAGTTCAAATAGAAGATAAAGTTGGATACGTAGCAACACAATACATTAACATTTTAACAAATACAGACACAAATCCTAATAATGAAAACTTAAATGAGGATGAAACAGCATCAAATGAAAGTAATGAAGAAAACAATCAAAATGAAGAAAATAGCACAGAGCCAGAGCAGAATGTAGAACCTCAAGAAGGTGGAGAAACTGTACCAGTTCTTGCATCTGGAGAAGAAATTTATGTAACACCAGTTATAAATTCATTAGTAATGACAACACTTTCAGAAGAAAAACAAATTGAAGTAGTAAGTGAAGTAAAAGGTTGGACTTATGTTAAAATAGGAACAACATCAGGATGGGTGAGAACTGAAAATATACAACAAAAAGAAGCAGATGCTTCTGTGTCGGAAAATAACAATTCATCACAAAAAACAGTATATATTTCAGGAAGCTCAGTCAATTTTAGAAAAACACCAAGTACTTCAGGGGAGATAATAAATACACTTCCAAGAAATACTAAAGTTACACTAATTACAAAAGACGAATCGTGGTCAGAAATCGAATTCAATGGAGATAAGGGATATGTAGTTACAGAATATATATCAGAGACTGCACTAGAAACAACTACGAGATCAAGTAGCAGGAGGACAGCACAGTCAACTACAACTAAAAAAGCAAATACACAACCAACACAACCAGTAGTAGTTGATACACCATATATACCTTCGGGAAATATATCAGGAGCAGAAGTTGTAGCATATGCAAAACAATTCCTA
>CANQKB010000080.1 GCA_947624405.1 uncultured Clostridia bacterium | reverse complement strand
AAAAAAACAATGTATAATAATTATTAAAGTCAAAATGGGGAGGTAGTTGTATGCTAGCAAAATATTGGAAAAAAATAGGAATGTTAATAATAATAATTGCATGTCTATTTAATATAGTATCAAAGTTAGTTTCAAAAGTACCATACTTAGACCAATTAAGAGATTCAGCACAATATGTTTCTGAACACCAAGATGAAAACAAAGAAAAATAATTTCTAATAGATATGTAAAAAAGAAAGAGGTGAATTACACAATGAAAGAAGGTTTACATCCAGAATTTACAGATGCAACAATAACATGTGCATGTGGAAATGTAATAAAAACAAAATCAACAAAAAAATCAATGAATGTTGATATTTGCTCAAAATGTCATCCTTATTGGACAGGTAATTTAAAACAAACATCAACAGGTGGTAGAGCAGATAAATTTAGAAAAAAATATGGAATACAAGGATAATTTACATTATCAAAAAAATCCCCAAGTATGACTTGGGAATTTTTTTTGTATATGTAGGTTATTTGTTAGCTTTGTCTTTTAATACTTCAGACGCTGTACCTAAGCTAGATAAAGCACTTGTTGCCTCAAATGGTATAAATACTTTATTTGCATTTCCATCTGCAATTTCTTTTAATGCTTCTAATGATTTTAATTGTACTAATTTGTCATCTGGAGAAGCTTTTCTTATTGCACCATAAACCATTTCAATTTCTTTAGCCTTAGCCTCGGCAACTTTTTTAATAGCATCAGCTTCACCTTCAGCACGTCTAATTTTGGCTTCTCTATCAGCATCTGCAGCTAAAATTGCAGCTTCCTTTTGACCTTCAGCAATAGTGATTGCAGATTGTCTTTCACCTTCAGCTTGAAGGATAGCAGCTCTTTTATTTCTCTCTGCATTCATTTGTTTTTCCATTGCATCACGGATATCAGCAGGTGGGGTAATATCTTTGATTTCTACTCTATCAATTTGGCAACCCCATTGGTCTGTTGCTTCATTAAGTATAATTCTTAATTGGTCATTTATTAAATCTCTTGAACTAAATGTTTGGTCTAAGTCCATTTTACCAACAATATCACGAATAGTTGTAATCGAAAGATATTCTATACCTTTTCTTAAAGATTGAATTTCATATACTGCTTTTGCAGGGTCTGTAACTTTATAGAAAACTACTGTATCTATTGATATAGTAACATTATCTTTTGTAATAACACCCTGAGGGGGAACATCCATTGTTTGTTGCTTTAAGCTTACAACAGAACGTACATGGTCGAAAAATGGGATGATTATTGTAAGACCAGCATCTGCTATTTTATGATATTTTCCTAATCTTTCGATAATGTAAACCTCAGATTGTTTAACGATTTTAATTGACTTAAATGCAATTATTAATATAATTACAAGTAAAACTATTAAAAACCACATAACAAATCCTCCTTTTAATATATTAAATTCTTGAAATGATAGTTTTAACACCATCTATTCTGTTGACAAGTACTGTTTCTCCTGCTTTTAATTCTAAATTATAACTACATAATTGGAAAAAACATTCCTATCTCTAAAAATACAAACTAATTATATCACATTTTTACGAAAAAATAAAGAGTTTTGGTTATGTTTTCAGTATATGGGTTTATTTATTGTAATTTTTTTCTAAACTTTGCATATATATAATTAAAAAGAGTATCAAGGAGGGGAAATGAATGATAG
Organism: uncultured Clostridia bacterium; assembly: GCA_947624405.1. Taxonomy (GTDB): domain Bacteria; phylum Bacillota; class Clostridia; order TANB77; family CAG-508; genus JAAWPK01. The sequence continues at coordinate 4,177 of CANQKB010000080.1, read as the reverse complement.
ATGCGGTAAAAGAAACTTTGAGCATAAACAAAGTTGTAGGAAGAAAAACATTTCAAATAACGGTAACAGGGGATAGTATAATACCAGATGTAAAGCCAGATATATTAAGTGAAATTGCTACAAGTGGAAATGTGTGTGTATATAAAAAAGAAATATTAGAAAATAAAATAAGGCTAGATGGAAATGTAAATATATATTTAATGTACTTAGCAGATGGAGAAACAGAAGGGATAAGAGCATTTAACACTAGTATTGATTTCACAGAAATATTGGATTTTGCTGGAGTTGACGGACAAATGAATTTAGATGAAAAAGTAATAATAAAGAAAATAGAATGTAAAATATTAAATGGTAGAAAAGTAAGCTTTAAAATAATGCTAGAAGTTGAAGCAAATGTGTTTATGAACGAAAGAGAACAAATGATAAAAGAAATAATGGGGGTAGATGATTTACAAACTCAAGTAGTATCTCTTAAAATGAATTCATTGATAGGTCAAAATTTAACTAAATCATCAGCAAGAGAAACTATCACAGTAGACAATACAGACAATGTTGCAGAGATATTAGCAGTCAATTTTAATTTAATCAATAAAGATACAAAGATTAGCTATAATAAAGTATTGGCAAAAGCAGATGTTGCAATAAAAATAATATATTTAACAGATGAACGGTTTAATAAAAAGAGCATATGAAACAATACCAATAATGGGATTTATAGATATAACAGGCATTTCAGAAGATGATATTTGCGATGTAAAATATAAGTTAAAAAATAGCATAATAAAGCCAAGTGATGAACATTCGATTGAAGTACAACTTGAGTTTGATATATATTGTAGTGTCTTTGGAAATAAAGAAATAAGTATGATACAGGATATGTATAGTCCAAGTAGAAATATTGGATTTTCTCAAACAAATGCATTATCTATGGTTAATATGAAAAATACAAGAAATACAGTTAATATTAGAGAAAAAGTAAAACTAGAAGAGGCAGATTACAAAATAGCTGATGTAATGGCAAATGTTGATATAAATGAGATAAAGGCAAGCAATGATAAAGCTGAATATTCTGGAGATTTGAATTTGCAATTTATTTTGATTAATGATGAAGGGAAAAGCGCAAAAACAGAGGAAGTAAATGTGCCTATTGCTTTTTCTCAAGAAATATCAGGGCTTAGAAAGGACAGTATAATAAATGTAGATGTTTCTCCTATGTTTGAGGAATTTACTAAAGATAGTATGGAAGTTTCTGCTAAAGTTGATTTAGAAGTAAATACTCTTGCATATAATCTCGAAAATGTAAATGTAATTGATAATATTGAAGAGCTTGCAGAAGGTGACGATAACCCATACAGTATGATTATATATTTTGTAAAACCAGGTGATAGTTTATGGAAAATTGCAAAAAAATATAAAAGCACAGTTGATGATATTGTAAGAGTTAATAATATTGAAAATCCAGATAAAATTAGCGTTGGTATGCAACTTTTTATTCCAAAAGTATTAAGATGTAGAACAGAAGCGAAAGTTAATGCATAATATATTGCATGGATAAAATTTATTCAAGAAATCGAATAAGATTGCCTAAATTTAAAGGGTTTAGAATTAGAGATAGAAAAAATGGAAAAGCATATGAAGTTACATGTGTATTTGTAATTGCAATTATTTCTTTGAACATGATAATAAATGCTATGTCACCAATTATAGATAAAGTGTGCGAAGATGTTGCAATTACAAAGGCAACTATTATTGCAAATCAAATGGCAACTGAGGTAATGGAAAATTATACATATAGTGATTTAGTGAATATTTACAAAGATAGTAATGGAAATGTTACAATGATGCAGTCTAATATTGTTACTGTTAATGAGATTATTTCAAATATCACAGAGAAAATTCAAAATGCTTTAATTGCCGATGATGAAAGTAGTGCTGTAGTGAAACTACGGAAGCTTTACAGGAATAAAGCTTTTGGCGGGCATTGGACCAAATGTACCTGTTAAGTTTTTAGATTCTGGAACAGTAGAAACAACAGTTAGGTCTGAATTTAAAAGTACAGGAATTAATCAAACTATACACAGAATTTATTTGGATGTGACTTGTAATGTAAGTGTGCTAACGCCTTATAGAACTACGGATGAATCTATTAGAAATGAAGTTATGCTTGCTGAAAATGTGATTGTTGGGATGGTGCCATCGACATATTATAATTTAGAGGGGATGGATTCGTCTAATTTAATTGACATGATAGAGTGAAAAATTTGCGATTTTACTTGACTTTTGCGAAAAAAGGTGTATAATATTATTTGTGTGTAAGAAGAAGTCATCCACTTCTCACCTTAACCTAAGTATGGGAAAAGGTTAAAATAAATATATATTTTATTTTAGTGGATAGATTTGTTTTTATGTAACAAATCTATTTTTATATAAGGGAGGTTTTAAAAATAAAACAAGAATTACTAATTAATGAACAAATACGTTCAAATGAAGTTCAAGTTATTAGTGAAACTGGAGAAAAACTTGGAACTATGTCTTCTAAAGAAGCATTAGAAATTGCAATTGAAAAAGATTTAGACTTAGTGTTAGTTGCACCAAATGCAAATCCACCAGTTTGTAAAATTATGAACTATGGTAAATATAAGTTTGAACAAGCAAAGCACGAGAAAGAAGCTAAAAAGAAGCAAAAAACATATGAGATTAAAGAAATACGTGTTACGCCAAATACAGAAGAACATGATTTTAATTTTAAAGTAAAAAATGTTAGAAAGTTTCTAGAAAGTGGTTCAAAAGTTAAGGTTACAGTACGTTTTAGAGGAAGAGAACTAAACTATGTAAAACTTGGAGAGGATATTTTAAATAAGTTTATTGAAGAACTTTCTGATATTGCAACTCCAGAGAAAAAGCCATTTTTAGAAGGTAAAAATATGTTTATAATTTTTTCATTAAATAAATAGAAATATAATAGTTAGGAGGAGGAGAGTATTATGCCAAAATTAAAAACTAATAGAGCTGCTAGAAAAAGATATAGTATGACAGCAACTGGAAAAGTAAAAAGAACAAAAGCAAATAGAAGACATTTACTTTCAAATAAAACAAGTAGACAAAGAAAAACAGGTAAAATCCAAGATGCATACGCAGATAAAACTTGCGTACATGGAATTAAAAGATTATTACCATATGATAATTAATGGTTAAGAATAGGAGGAATTTGAAATGGCAAGAGTTAAAACAGCTAGAATAACACGTAAAAAACATAAAAAAGTTATGAAACAAGCTAAGGGTTATTATGGAGCAAAACATTACAGATTTAGAATGGCAAAACAAGCTGTTATGAAATCAGGAATGTATGCTTATGTTGGTAGAAAAGATAAAAAGAGTAATTTTAGAAAATTATGGATAACAAGAATTAATGCTGCTGCTAGACAAAATGGATTAACATATAGTAAATTAATTGCAGGTCTAAAAAAAGCTAATATTTCTATCAATAGAAAAATGCTTGCAGAAATAGCAGTTTCAGATAGTGAAGCATTTGCAAAAATTGCAGAACAAGCTAAAAATGCATAAAAACGAAAATGAACATTAACTAATTTAAGTTAATGTCATTTTTTTTAACTTTATTGTAATGAAATAAAGTGAATTTTTATACTAGTAATAAAGGATACTTATTTTAAGTTAACTCCTACTATACCACCTATAGCACCTGCACCAGCAGATACACACATTAATATTATTGAATACATGTTTAATGCAAAACCTGTTCCTGTAAGGCTTGATAAAAGATAAAGCAAAATGATGTATGTAAGCCCTATTATGCCACCATTGATGATTCCATTTTTCTTTATACTTCCAGCACCAATAGAGCTTCCAATTAATATGCTTACTCCTGTTATTGCAATGATTACTGGAGAAATTGTATTTTCACCAATATTTGTAAAACGAAGTAATAAGGCATATATGAATAAGAGTAACAATGTTACTATGCAAGATATGACTATTCCTTTTATTATTTTTATAAAATTTTTATCTAATATATTTTCCAAAAAATTTCCCCTCCTTTTATATTTAGTAGTATATTCCTAGAATGATAAATTATTCTAATACGTTTGAAATTTTATAGTAACGGTTCAGTGATATTTATATAAAGCCTGTAAAATAGTTGTTTTGAAATGAACGCGTA
>CANQKB010000079.1 GCA_947624405.1 uncultured Clostridia bacterium | reverse complement strand
ATTTAACTAACAAATATTGGAACATTTTTACTAATATTTCAATATTAAAAACTGAACATTATTACTAAGAATTCACAATTTTTTTCAAAATTTATGTATTGTATAAGTAACAGACGTTACAATTCACAGTTGATTTCCGCTAAGCTACCTGAGGAAATGATTTTAAAAATGCGGCGTTGCGTTCTCCAAGGCGTTTAAGATATTTTGGAATGTTAAATGCTAGATACGAATTTGAAATAATCCAAGCAAGTAAATTAGCAAGGTCGAACTCACTTCGATTTTTAAAACATTCCTCCACGCTTAGCTAGTTAGGGTGTGAACTGTAACCAGACAATCCTAAATTTAATTTTTAATCTTGAAAATTAAGTATAAATAGTGTATAATTATATTTAGATGGGGATGTATTTGGTTTCGACAATAACATAGAAGTATGAATAGCGAGTGGTGGGTTCGCTTGGCCACCTAAAAAAAGCGAAACTTTAAAATAAACGCTGATAATAGAGAATTAGCATTAGCTGCCTAAGAGTGGCTACATCTTACTAAAAATGCCTACGGTTTTTAGATAAGGTGCATACCTTCGTAGGAAACAAAGCTATTTGTGTTTCTAAAATAGTGGGTAATTTTTGAAACTACTGAAAATTTAAAGTTTGTTTGTTGACTTGAATTTTTGGGAATTTTGATAATAAACTGCACTCGGAGAAGTTTATATGGAAATGTTATTGGACAGGAGTTCGACTCTCCTCATCTCCACCAAAATACAAAAATAGCACTATTTTATTATTTTAAAATAGTGTTATTTTTTATATATTATATATAATAATCTTTTTAATTATTCACTTACAATTTTTATTATGATAAAAGACAAATTATTAAAGTTATTTCAATTCTTTTCTATTATTTTGTATTGTTTTTAATTCATTTTCAAGCAAAGTTTCTATTTCAGCAAGCAATTTATCTGCATGCTCTTTTGTTCCATTCGAAATTTCTCTTGCCATTTCATTTGCTGTTTCAATTATTTCGGCTTTTTGTTCATATGCTTTTCTTGTAATCTCATGCTCATCAATCATCGCAATTATTCTATTTTCTGCTTCTTTTACAATATCATCAGCTTCTTTTTGTGCCTCAATAAGTATCCTTGTTCTTTCTTCTTTTACCCATTTAGCTTGTTTCAATTCTTCTGGCAATTTAATCCTTATCTCTTTAATAAGGTCTAACATTTCTTCTCTATCAATAACACCCTTGTTGGTAAAAGGGACACTTTTACTATTTTCTATGATTTCTTCTAAAGTTTCTAATAATGTAAATATTTCCATAAACCAAGTTTACTCCTTTCGATTCAAGAAAACCAACTTTACTCGTCCATACTTTCTTAAATCTATTACTTTTGCAAATTTTTGAGAGCTGTCTATACATTCATCTCTGTCTGTTTCAAAAATTATTAACCCATTTTTCTTTAGTAAGTTTTTTTCCATAATAATTTCTATTGCCTCTACTCCAAAATTCGTCTTATATGGAGGGTCTAAAAAAATTATATCAAATGATGTACCTTCTATATCTTTCAATACTTTTTTAAAGTCTTTATTTACAATTTTTATTTTTTCTTCAAAGTGAGTTTTGATAACATTTTTTTTAATTATATCTACAGCCTTTTTAGAACTATCACAAACAATCGCACTCTTAGCACCTCTGCTTACGCTTTCTATTGCTAAAGCACCGACTTCCAGAAAATAGGTCTAAAATTTCTGCTTCATATATATAGTTTTGTATAATACTAAATAAAGCCTCTTTTACTCTGTCTAAAGTAGGTCTAGTATCTTCTCCTTCTAAGGTTTCTAACTTTGTACCTCTAGCAGTACCACTAATTATTCTCACTTTTCCCTCATCATTTCACTTTATATTTTATTAGATTTATTTCATAAGTCAATAGTATTTACAAAAATGTAATAGAAACTTAACACTTCTGTAATATTGCTTATACGATTATACACTATATAATTGAAAAATGCAAGTATAACTATTAGTTCAATTTGACTTTATAGCTAAAATGGGGTATAATATATATAGATTTACCACAAGGAGGAACTTTATTTATGAAGTTAGGAATTTGTCCGCGGTGCGGACAGAAAGGAACTATCGTCTCGATTGAGAGACGGTTAAGAAGGGAGGAGCTTGTCTCCTTCGAATGCCAAAATGGTCATTCTTGGGTGCAGAACGTACCCAAGGGAGCGTCTGATGAGGATATCCAACTTGCTGTTGAAAGACAGCAGAGACAGTATGTCCCTGTCATTCGTAAAAAAAACCTCTCTGATTAATCAGAGGGGTCTTTTTTTGCACATGTGAGCGTCGAAATCTTTGATTTCGTTAACGCTCAATTTTCTTATTTAATCCTACAACAATATATTTCTTAAAAAATTACTCCAACAATAACTCCAATTAAGGCTCCAACAAAAACTTGAATTGGTGTATGTCCAAGTACTTCAACAAGCTTCTCTTGCACTTGCACGCTTGAAAGTCCTGGAGTATTTACTATTTTATTTAGCAAAGCTGCTTGTTTACCTGCTGCTCTTCTAATCCCTGCTGCATCATACATAACAACTATTGCAAATATCATACTAATTGCAAAAATATATGAAGAAAATCCTGCTTCTTTTCCAACCATTACTGCAAGACACATAACAACAGCAGAATGTGAGCTAGGCATCCCACCTGCTCCAAGTATTCTCTTAAAATTAAATTTCTTAGTTGTTATTAAATCCCATATAACTTTAAAACTTTGAATGGCAAGCCAAACTAAAAAAGGTATATATATGTACTTATTTGTTAAAATTTCTATAATTGCATTCATTAAATTACTCATCCTTTATAATTATTCTTCACTTACAAAACTTTCTTCTTCTATATCGCCATCGTTGTTTATTAATATATTTATTCTTTTTTCAGCTTCATTTAACATTTTAGTACAATTTTTTGATATTTTCATACCTTCTTCAAATTTGCTCACACTTTCATCCAAGCCTAATTCTCCACTTTCAAGCTCTTTTGCAATTTCTTCTAGTTTCTTTATTGCATCTTCAAATTTCATATTTTCCATTATTTCATTCCTTTCTAAGGCAATACGCTGTTATGCTAATTACTTTATAACTTCAGCTATTTTTTCCCCATCTGCAAACCTTAGTGAAATTTTATCACCAATTTTTAAATCTTTTACAGACTTTACAACTTTTTCATCTTTTTTCGTAATACTGTATCCACGACTTAACGTCTTAAGTGGACTCAAAGCATCAAGTTTAGTCATTCCATTTATTAAATCCTTTTTAGATATAGTAATTTTTTGAGAAATACTATCATTTAAACTTTTAACTAATCTATCCAAATTTATATATCTTTCATTTATTTTTTCCAATGGCTCTTTGTAACATCTCATTTGCATACATTTATCAAACTGTAATTTCATATATTCTACTTTTTTTCTCAAAGCCACTCTATATCTATTTTGGAAATTTGCTATTGTATCAACTAATTTGCTTATTTCAGGAACTGCAAGTTCTGCAGCTGCTGATGGAGTTGGTGCCCTCAAATCTGCTACAAAGTCTGCAATAGTAAAATCTGTCTCATGTCCAACAGCAGAAATAACTGGTAACTCAGACTCGAAAATTGCACGTGCAACAATTTCTTCATTAAAAGGCCACAAATCTTCTAATGAACCTCCTCCTCTTGCAATAATTATTACATCTGCAAGTTTTTTTTCATTCATTAATCTTATTGCATCTGCAATTTTTTCTCCTGCTCCCTCTCCTTGAACAGGTACAGGAAGAAGCCTCAAATATACATTTTGGTTTCTTCTTGTACTTACATTTATTATATCACGTATTACAGAACCAGTTTTAGATGTTAATACTCCTATTTTTTCAGGCATAAAAGGAATTTTCTTTTTATACTTTGCATCAAAAAGTCCCTCTTTTTCTAGCCTTTCTTTTAATTCATTATATTTGACATAAAGGTCTCCTAATCCTTCTTGTTTCATTGCTTTTACGTATATTTGATAGACTCCATCTCTCTCATATACTGCAACTGTTCCAAATACCACTACTTTCATACCATCTTTTGGCATAAATTTGAGTCTTTCTGCAAATGATTTAAACATAATGCATTTTATAAGAGAATTTTCATCTTTGAGTGTAAAGTACAAATGCCCTGTATAATGGTTCTTAAAATTTGAAATTTCTCCTTTTACATATACATTTTGCAAAAACTCGTCCTTATCTATTTTATCTTTTATGTATTTATTTAATTCCGTAATTGTTATTGGTGTAATTTCCATATTTTATCCTTTTAAAAATTTAATTTTGTTCTTCATCTTTTAAATTTTCTTGTTTTACAATACTTGCCAATATTCCATTTATGAATGATTGTGCTTGTTCATCAGAATATTTTTTAGCAAGTTCAACCACTTCATTTATCGCAACCTTATATGGAAGCTTATTATATATCATTTCATATATTGCAAGTTTCAATAAGCTTAAATTAACCTTCGAAATTCTAGATATCTTCCAATCTGATTTAAGATTTTGTTCTATTAAACTATTTATTCTTTCTTCATTTTGAGATACCCCAAAAAGAATATCCTTAAGATATTCTTTTACAGTTTCATCTTCAATTTCTTGTGCCTCAAGAAATATTTGAAGTGTATCATCTTCAATTTCTTTTTGAATTTCTTTTTCATAAATTAGTTTGAATGCTAATTCTCTTGACTTTGATCTGTTCATATGCCTTCCTTTACAATCTATTAATTAAATCTAATAATTTTTGTTTTACTTCATATTTATTATTTTGTATATAGTTGCCTATAAAAATACCTGCACATATTATCAAAATTGCAATAGCAAGTTTGAGTAAACCTGTACATAGCACGATAATTGCTAATATTCCACCAATTATAGCACCTCTATAATCATGAAAAAAGCCTTTTAAATCGTTCATATTTATTTACCTTTCCTTTCCAAGGCACAAACCAAGTTTGAAAAATTTATATAATTATAAGTTAACATAGTTAATTTTATTTAAATATATTTTAGAAACTTTTGCAATATTTTTGACCATGCAATATATTAACCTTTTTCAAACTCTAACTCCTTTATATTTCATTTTTTGCTTCAGGAGTTGTAATGTTTTTTATTTTTATATCAATTGTTTTTACATCTAAATTAGTTACATTTTTTACAACTTCTTTTATCCTTGTTTGTAAATTAATAGAAAGTTCGTTTATAACCGTACTTGGTAGAACCAACAAAGTTACATATACTTTTAATTCATTTTTACTATCTACTATAACTTTTGTTGAAACACTTTGTGTGTTTTCAAAGCCCTTTGCCACACCATTTACTAAATTTTCTATTGTATCTTTTGAAATCAAAAGTCTTCCTGCTTCATTTTCAAGTAATACTCCTTCATTTGTTTCTGTATTATAGCTTGCCCCATATAATATTGCTCTTAATGCAAGTATAGCACATACAATTGAGCTTACTACTATTACATTTTCCAAAGTTTTATTTGCTATTATTTCATTATAAAATGTATTAATTACAGAAAATCTTATAATACCAAACATTAAAAATTCTATAATTAGTGCAAATACTAATATTATTATTGAAAATAGTATCAAAGTTAATTTATCTAATATTTTCATTTTTTTATTTCCTTCTATATAATTTAATAATTTAATTTTCTTCTTGTTTTGGTTCTTGTTCTATTGATGTTTTAACTCCTTGTACATGTACATTAACTGCAACAACATCTAAACCTGTCATTTCTTTTACAGATGATTTAACTTTATTTTGTATTTCAAATGCAACATCTGGTATTCTTACTCCATATTCTACAATTATGTTTACATCAATTTTTGTTTCCTTTTCTCCAACTTCAACTTTAATTCCTTTTGATAATTTTTTCTTTCCACTTAAAACTTCTGATATTCCTCCTGCAAATCCTCCTGCTGTGTCAACAACGCCTGGAACTTCTGATACTGCTATTCCAGCAATTATTGAAACTACCTCATCTGATATCACAACGCTACTATCCTCTGTTACGTTGATTTCCTCTACTTTTTCATTTTCTTCATTTTCCATTTTTTTATTACCATCCTTTCTTGGTATTTTTATATACATATAGTATATCAATTATTATTCTTTTTTACAACTATTTTTAATGATTTTTTTATTTTTTTGTTATATAGTGTTACAGTTCACACTCTAACCAGCTAAGCGTGGAGGAATGTTTTAAAAATCGAAGTGAGTTCGACCTACGAATTT
>CANQKB010000078.1 GCA_947624405.1 uncultured Clostridia bacterium | reverse complement strand
ATTGCTCCAAATCGCACTCGCTTTGCTCGTTTGGTCGCTTACGCGTTCATTTCAAAACAACTATTTTACAGGTTTTGCTATTAAGTATATTAAATATTGCTAAATTGTAACAAAATTTCTACACCTCTGTTATATCAACAATCTCTAATTCCTCTTCAGTTTTAGTATCCTCTATCGCATCATATAAAGCATTAGCTGTATCTAAAGAAGTAAAACATGGAATTTTAGACTCTGCAGCTAATCTCCTTATTTTAAATCCATCTCTATTTGCTTCCTTTCCTCTTGTTGGTGTATTTATAATAAAGTTTATTTTTCCTAATTGCAATAAATTTGGTATACTCTCTGCACCTTCCCATATTTTTTCAACTACATTTGTTTCAATTCCATTATTTTTAAGCAAAGTTGCAGTACCTTTGGTTGCATATATTTTAAAACCTTTATTATATAATTTTTTTGCAAGAGGTAACATTTCTTCTTTATCTTTATCTCTAACTGTTATAAGCACATTACCTGATTTTGGAATATTTATACCTGATGCAATAAATGCCTTCACTATTGCATCTGAGAAATTCTTAGATACTCCTAAAACTTCTCCTGTAGATTTCATTTCAGGTCCTAAGCTTGTATCAGCATTTTTAATTTTTTCAAAAGAAAAAACTGGCATTTTTATTGCTATATATTCACTTTTTTTGTAAATCCCTGTACCATATTCCATATCCTTCAATTTTTCGCCTAAAATAACTCTTGTTGCAATATCAATTACTGGTAAATTAGTAACTTTGCTAATATACGGAACGGTTCTACTAGAACGAGGATTTACCTCGATTATATATACTTCTCCTTTGCTAATTATAAACTGAATGTTTAATACACCAATTACATTTAATTCTTTAGCAATTCTAGTTGTATACTCAATTATTTTTTCTTGATGCTTTTCTTCAATATTTTGTGTTGGATAAACAGAAATACTATCTCCTGAATGCACACCAGCTCTTTCAAGGTGTTCCATAATTCCTGGAATAAGTATATCTTCTCCATCACATATGGCATCTACTTCAAGTTCTTTTCCAAGCATGTATTTATCTACTAAAATTGGGTGTTCTTGTACAGTTTTATTTATTTCATTTATAAATTCAGTTATTTCTGCATCATCATATGCAATCGCCATTCCCTGTCCTCCAAGAACATATGAAGGTCTAACCAAAACTGGATATTCAAGTTGATTTGCAACTTTTATTGCTTCTTCAACCGTATAAACTGTGCTTCCCTTTGGTCTTAAAATACCACATTTATTTAACGCTTCATCAAAAAGTTCTCTGTCTTCTGCTCTATCCATGTCTTCCTCTGCAGTACCAAGTATTTTAACCCCCATATTTTTTAACGCTCTTGTTAATTTAATAGCTGTTTGTCCACCAAATTGAACAATTGCACCATATGGTTTTTCAACATTTATAATATTTTCAACATCTTCTGGTGTAAGTGGTTCAAAATATAGCTTGTCTGCTATATCAAAATCTGTGCTTACTGTTTCTGGATTGTTATTTATAATTATAGTTTCATATCCTTTACGTTTTAATGACCAAACTGAATGTACACTACAATAATCAAATTCTATTCCTTGTCCTATTCTTATTGGGCCAGATCCTAATACTACTATTTTTTTCTTTTTAGTTTTATCCTCTGCCTCATTACCTTCATCATAACTTGAATAATAGTATGGAGTCTCTGCATCAAATTCTGCTGCACACGTATCAACCATTTTAAATGTTGCTTCAATTTTATTTTCTTTTCTCATTTTTTTAATTTGGTCTACAGATATTTTGGTAAATCTAGAAATAACCACATCTGTAAAGCCATATTTTTTTGCTTTTTTCAATATATCTACTGTTAAATTCTTCGTTTTAAGCTCTTCTTCCATTTGTACTAAATTATTAATTTTACTTATAAAAAATGTATCAATCGTAGTCGCTTCGTGTATTTGCTGAGCAGTCAATCCTCTTCTTAAATTTTCTGCAACAACCCATAAAGTTTCATTATCAACGTGCTTCATTCTTTCTCTCATTTGTTCATCTGAAACTCCTGCATATTTTTGAATAGTCAAACAATCCACATTTTCTTCTAGTGAACGTATTGCTTTCATCAAACCTGCTTCTAAATTTTCCGCAATAGCCATAACTTCTCCTGTTGCCTTCATTTGTGTACCAAGTTCTCTACTTGCTGTTAAAAATTTATTAAATGGCCATTTTGGTATCTTAACAACCACATAATCAAGCACAGGTTCAAAACAAGCATATGTCTTGCCTGTTACCGCATTTTTTATTTCATCTAATGTATAACCAATTGCAATTTTAGTTGCAACTTTTGCAATAGGATAACCTGTTGCCTTTGAAGCCAAAGCAGATGACCTACTAACTCTTGGATTTACTTCTATTACTGCATATTCAAAACTATTTGGATTTAAAGCAAATTGTACATTACATCCACCTTCAATTTTAAGTGCTGAAATTATTTTTATTGCCGATGTTCTAAGCATTTGATACTCTCTATCTGCAAGGGTTTGAGATGGTGCAACAACGATGCTATCTCCTGTATGTACTCCAACAGGATTAATATTTTCCATATTACAAACTGTAATACAATTTCCAGTCGAATCTCTTATTACTTCATATTCAATTTCTTTCCAACCCGATATACATTTTTCTATTAAAACTTGACATACTCTTGATAAATGAAGTCCATTTGAACTGATTTCTCTAAGTTGCTCTTCTGTATATGCAATTCCTCCTCCTGTTCCTCCTAAAGTATACGCAGGCCTTACAATTACAGGAAGTCCTATTTCTCTTGAAAAGCTTACTGCATCTTCAACTGTATTTACAACTTTACTTGCAATACACGGTTCTCCAATGCTTTCCATCATATCTTTAAAAGCTTGTCTATCTTCTGCATTTTTTATTCCTTCTGGTGATGTTCCAAGTAAACGTACATTATTTTCTTTCAAAAATCCTTGTTCTTCAAGTTCCATTGCAATATTAAGCCCTGTTTGTCCACCTAAATTTGGTAAAATACTATCTGGCTTTTCTTTTTCTATGATTTTCTTGACTGTTGTTACTGTTAAAGGTTCTATGTATATCTTATCAGCCATATTTTTATCAGTCATTATAGTTGCTGGATTTGAATTTACAAGTATTACCTTTATTCCTTCTTTTTTCAATTCTACACACGCTTGTGTTCCTGCATAATCAAACTCTGCAGCTTGTCCTATGATGATTGGTCCTGAGCCTATTACTAGTACTTTTTTTATTTCTTTATTTTTTGGCATTTTTTGCTCCTTTCATTCGCACGATAAGAACTATCTTGTGTTGTCAGGCATCAATGCGAACTCTCTATTTATTATTTTTCTTACAATTTATTTATCTGTGGTAATTTTTACACTTTTCTAGCTTTTAACAGCCATATTGCTTGAACAATCCTTTATACTACAAGCGACTGCAAAAACTCATCAAAAAGACACGCAGTATCTTCAGGTCCTGGACAAGCTTCAGGATGAAATTGTACAGTTATAATCTTTTTATTCTTATACCTTAGTCCTTCAACAGTTCCATCATTTAAATTAATATGAGACACTTCTGCAATTTTTGAATCTACTGTATCTTCTTTAACATAATATCCATGATTTTGCGAAGTAATATAAACTTTTCCTGTTTTTAAATCTTTTACAGGATGATTTGGTCCTCTATGTCCATATTTTAGCCTAGCAGTCTTAGCTCCTGTTGCAAGTGCCATCAATTGATGCCCCAAACATATTCCCAAAATTGGCGTATTCGTTTCATATAGTTTTTTTACAGTTTGAATTGCTATCTCGCAATCTTCTGGATTTCCTGGGCCATTTGAAAGAACTATGCCATCTGGATTTTCTTCTAAAATCATTTCACACGTTGCATCTTGTGGATACACGTAAACAGTGCAATTTCTCTTTACTAATTCTCTTATAATATTTTCTTTGCAACCAAAATTTAAAAGTGCAATTTTGATATCTCCTTCTCCTGTCACATATGGTCTTTTAGTAGAAACCATACCTACTAAATTCTTTGGATTAAACAATTTAATTTCCTTAATTATTTCATCTTTATTAGAAATATCACTTGTAATTTTTCCTCTCATAGTTCCACTATTTCTAAGTAGCTTTGTAAGTTCTCTTGTATTAACACCTTTTAATCCTGGTACATCATTTTGAATCAAATATTCCTCTAAATCCATTTCTTTTCTAAAATTACTTGCTATCTCTGCGAGTTCATGGATAAATATAGCACTTACCCATATCTTTTTTGATTCCATATCCTCTGTTATAACACCATAATTTCCAATTAATGGATATGTCATAACAACACCTTGTGATGCATATGAGGGGTCTGTAAAAACTTTTAAATATCCAGACATTGATGTATTAAAAACTACTTCTAAGCATGTATCCTTATTTGCTCCAATACGCTCACCTTCAAATATTTTTCCATTTTCTAGTACTAGATAACCTTTCATATTATATTTTTCATTCCTTTCTAAGGTATAACTTTAATCTTAAAATAAATGCTCTCGAAAAAAAAGGGCTTTTAAAAAGCCCTTTTTTTAATTATCCATTAATCTGTTTTGCAACTTCTTCAGCAAAGTTTTCTTCTTTCTTTTCAAGCCCTTCACCTTTTTCAATTCTAGCAAATTCAATAACTTCTGCACCTTTTGAAGAAAGCAAATCAGAAACTTTCATATTTGGATCTTTAACGAATGGTTGATCCACTAAACAAATTTCTCCATAGAATTTTCCAATTCTACCTTGTACCATTTTTTCAGCTATTTCTGCAGGTTTACCTTCATTCATAGCTTGTGCTTTTAAAATTTCCATTTCTTTTTCAACACGTTCTTGTGGTACAGCATTTCTATCTAAATATTCTGGACGAGCTGCTGCAACTTGCATACAAATGTCTTTTGCAACTTCTTCATTTCCATTTTCCATAGAAACAAGTACTCCTATTTTTCCTTCTCCATGAATATATTGTTGAATAAGTCCATTAGATGTAAATCTAACAAATCTTCTAATAGACATATTTTCACCAATTGTAGCAATCTTATCAGTTAAAACTTCTGATACTGTCTTTGTCTCATCTTGAATATATTTTTGTGCAAGTAGTTCTTCAACATCCTTTGGATTATTTAAAGCTACTTGTTTAACTAAATTGTTTGCAAAATCTTTAAATTCTTGATTTTTTGCAACGAAATCTGTTTCAGCATTAACTTCAAGAACTGCTCCTGTTTTCTTGTCATCAGCAACATATGCTGTAACAATACCTTCAGCAGCTATTCTACTTGATTTTTTTGCAGCTTTTGTAATTCCTCTTTCACGTAATAACTCAGCTGCTTTTTCCATATCTCCATCAGTTTCTGTTAAAACCTTTTTGCAGTCCATCATTCCTGCACCTGTTTTTTCTCTTAATTCTTTAACTAAGCTTGCAGTAACCATTTCTATTCCTCCCATTCAAAAATTATTCTTCTGTCTTTTCTTCTTCTGATTCAGCAACTACTTCTTCGATATCTTTTACTTCGTCTGTTTCTTCTGAAGTAGTTTCTTCTTCTTCTGATTCATCTAAGCTTAATACTTCTCCTTGTTTACCTTCTATAACACTATTTGCTATAACTGTTGCTATAAGCTTAACTGAACGAATTGCATCATCATTTCCTGGAATTGGATAATCAATGTCTTTTGGACTACAATTTGTATCAACTAAACCAACTACTGGAATTTTAAGCTTTTTAGCTTCCAATATAGCTGTTCTTTCTTTTTTAGGATCAACTATGAATATAACACCTGGTAATTCTTCCATTTCTTTAATTCCACCAAGGTTTTTCTCAAGTTTTTCCATTTCTTTCTTTAATTCCATTACTTCTTTTTTAGGCAATATATCAAATGTACCATCTTCTTGCATTGCCTCTAATTTTTTAAGTCTTTGAACTCTTTGTCTAATTGTTCCAAAGTTTGTTAGCATTCCACCTAACCATCTTTGGTCTACATAGAACATTCCACAAGATATTGCTGCTTCTTTCATACATTCTTGTGCTTGTTTCTTTGTTCCAACAAATAGAACTGTAGCTCCTTCTTCAACTTGTTCTTTAACGAAAGCATATGCTTCGTCAATCTTTTTTGATGTTTTTTGTAAATCGATAATGTGGATACCATTTCTAGCTTGATAAATGTATTCTGCCATATCTGGATCCCATCTTCTTGTTTGATGTCCAAAATGAACACCTGCTTCAAGTAATTGTTTCATTGCAACTACTGCCATTT
>CANQKB010000077.1 GCA_947624405.1 uncultured Clostridia bacterium | reverse complement strand
CGTTTGGTCGCTTACGCGTTCATTTCAAAACAACTATTTTCAGGCTTCTTAAAAAAGCACTGAATTGTAACGATTAATTATCGGTCATACCCTAACTAGCTAAGCGTGGAGGAATGTTTTAAAAATTGAAGTGAGTTCGACCTACTAATTTTTTTGATAGTACATTTTTAAATTCGTATTTATATTTTAACATTTCAAAATATCTTAAACGCCTTGGAGAACGCAACGCCACATTTTTAAAATCATTTCCTCAGGTAGCTTAGCGGAAATTGATTGTGAATTATCACAACATTTAAGCTTAGGTAACCATTAATTTATAAAAAATATTGATTTTTTTATAAATTAATAATAAAATATTGAAGAAAGAAATATAAAATATAGTAACTTTAAGTGAAGGGAAACTTAAAAATGATAATATTAGTAGATGCAATGGGTGGAGATAATGCTCCAGATGCTGTAATAAAAGGAGCAGTTAAAGCTGCCCCTGAAGTAAAAGCAGAAATATGTTTAATAGGGAATGAAAAAATAATTCAAGATAAAGTAAAAGAAATTTATGGAAAAGAAAAAATAAGCGAACTTGCAAATAACATAAAAATTCATAATACAACAGAAGTTATTGAAATGGAAGATATACCAACAAAGGCAATTAAGCATAAAAAAGACTCATCAATGGTTGTTGGATTTAATCTTTTAAAAGAAGATAAAGGAGATGTATTTGTTTCAGCAGGTAATTCAGGAGCTTTGTTAACAGGAGCAACTCTTTTGGTGGGCAGAATTAAAGGAATAGATAGACCAGCACTTGCAGGGATATTGCCAGCATATAAAAGTAGATTGCTTTTAATTGATTCGGGTTCAAATACAAATTGTAAGCCTATAAATTTGTTGCAATTTGCACAAATGTCTAGTATATATTTAAAAAACACATACAAAATAGAGAAACCTAGAATAGGTTTATTAAATATTGGAACAGAAGAGACAAAAGGAAATGAGCTTACAAAGGAAAGCTATAAGTTATTAAAAGAAAATGCAGAAGAGTTAGATTTAAATTTTGTCCGGAAATGTAGAAGGAAGAGATGCATTTTCAGGAGATATAGATATATTAGTTACAGATGGATTTACTGGAAATATATTTTTGAAAGCAGTTGAAGGAATAGGAAGATTTGTAAAAAGAACTTTGACGGAAAGTTTAAAAAAGAATTTCTTATCAATGCTAGGTGCAATACCTTGTATGCCAGCAATTAATAGATTCGCTAAAACAATGGATTATAAAGAATATGGTGGGGCATTATTCTTGGGAGTAAAAAAACCTGTTGTAAAAGCACATGGAAGTAGTGATGAATATTTATTTTATTTTACGATAAAACAGGCAGAGAAGTTCGTTGAAAACAAGGCAGTAGATAAAATGATAGAAGAATTTGAAAAAATATCAAAAAAAGCTTGACAAATTACTTAATATATAATATCTTTTAAGAGGCAAGTAAATTGAAAAATAATAAGGAGGTATAAAAATGGGTTCAGATGAGATTTTTGACAAAGTAAAAGAAATAATAGTTGAACAACTTGGAGTATCAGAAGGTACAGTTACAACTGAAGCATCATTTATAGATGATTTAGGAGCTGATTCACTTGATATTGTAGAATTAATAATGTCACTTGAAGAAGAATTTGATATGGAAATACCAGATGCTGATGCAGAAAAGATTGTAACAGTTAATGATGTAGTAGAATACATAAAAAACAATCAATAAATTAACTAAAAATATCCCCTTAATTGGGGATTTTATTGTATTAAAAGTAAAAAAAATCATATAATACAAAAGAAATAGCTTTTCCAAATATATGGTTAAGCATAGAAAGGAATGATAAGTAAGAATGGCAAAGGAAATAAGTGCAAAAGAACAAGAAGAGATAAATAAGATGATAGATGATTTGATAAAAAGAGCTAAAATTGCATCAGAAGAATATATGGAATTAGACCAAGAGACTGTTAATAATATAGTAAAGAGAATGTCAATGGCAGGTCTTGAAAATCATATGATGCTTGCAAAAATGGCTGTAGAAGAAACCAAAAGAGGAATCTATGAAGATAAAATTACAAAGAATATGTTTGCTTCTGAATATGTATATCATAGTATAAAATATGATAAAACAGTTGGAGTAATAAATGATAATGAAGAGGAAGGCTATGAAGAAATAGCAGAGCCTATTGGAATAATTGCAGGAGTAACTCCTGTAACAAATCCAACATCTACAACGATGTTTAAGTCATTAATTGCGGCAAAAACAAGGAATGTAATAGTATTTGGATTTCATCCATCTGCACAGAAATGTAGTAGTGAAACTGCTAGAATTTTAAGAGAGGCAGCAGTAGAAGCTGGTGCACCAAAGGATTGTATATTGTGGATTGAAAAGCCTTCAATTGAAGCAACAAGAGCATTAATGAATCATCCTGATGTTAACTTAATTCTTGCAACAGGTGGAACAGGAATGGTTAAATCAGCATATTCATGTGGAAAGCCAGCACTTGGTGTAGGACCTGGAAATGTACCTTGTTATATAGATAAAACTGCAAAATTGAAAACAGCGGTAACTGATTTGGTTCTTTCGAAATCATTTGATAATGGTATGATTTGTGCATCAGAACAAGCTGTAATTATAGACAAGCAGATTGCAAAAGAGTTTGAAAAACTTATGAGAGAAGCAGGATGCTATTTTGTAAATAAGGAAGAAACAGAAAAACTAGAAAAATCAATGTTTAATGCAGAAAAATTAATTTCAGAAATTGCAGGAAAAAGCCCATATGATATTGCAAAAATGGCAGGTATTGAGATACCAGAGGAAACCAAAGTACTTGTTGTACCTCAAACAGAAGTAGGACCAGGACATCCATTTTCAAAGGAAAAATTAAGCCCAGTTCTTGCATATTATACAGTACCAGGAAAAGAAAAGGGAATAGAACTTGCAGAAAAATTGATTGAATTTGGAGGATTAGGACACTCAGCTGTAATTCATTCAGAAGATGAAGAAACAATACAAGAATTTTCAGAAAAGGTAAAAGTAGGAAGAATTATTGTAAATTCTCCATCAACACATGGTGCAATTGGTGATATATACAATACAAATATGCCATCACTTACACTTGGATGTGGTACTTTTGGAGGAAATTCGACTACTGCAAATGTATCATCAGTAAATCTTATTAATATTAAAAGAGTAGCAAAAAGACGTGTTAATATGCAATGGTTTAAAGTGCCAGAAAAGATATATTTTGAGGCAGGTTCAATTGGTTACTTAGAAAAAATGCCAGATATAACAAGAGCATTTATTGTAACAGATGAATCTATGGAAAAGTTAGGATACGTTGATAAAATACTTTATCATTTGAGGAAGAGAAAAGAATATGTACATTCAGAAATTTTTGCTGATGTAGAGCCTGATCCTTCTTTTGATACAATTAAAAGAGGAATAGAGGAAATGAATAAATTTAAACCAGATGTAATAATTGCACTTGGTGGAGGAAGCCCAATAGATGCAGCAAAAGGTATGTGGTTATTTTATGAACATCCAGAGGCAGATGTAGAGGGCTTAAAACTAAAATTTATGGATATACGTAAACGTACCTATAAATTTCCTAAACTTGGCTTAAAATCGAAATTAGTAGCAATACCGACAACATCTGGTACTGGTTCAGAGGTTACTTCATTTGCAGTTATAACTGATAAAAAGAAAAATATAAAATATCCACTTGCGGATTATGAATTAACTCCTGATGTTGCAATAGTTGATCCAGATTTAGTAATGACACTTCCAAAGAAAATCACAGCAGATACTGGTATGGATGTTTTAACTCATGCAATAGAAAGCTATGTTTCAAATATGGCTTCTGATTATACTGACGGATTGGCAGAAAAAGCAGTAGAGATTGTTTATAACTATTTGCCAATTGCATATGAAGAAGGTACAAAATTAGCACGTGAAAAGATGCATAATGCAAGCACTATAGCTGGAATGGCATTTACGAATGCATTTTTAGGATTAAATCACTCAATTGCACATAAACTCGGTGGAGAATTTCATATAGCACATGGACGTGCTAATGCAATTATTTTACCATATGTTATAAAATACAATTCTGCAAGACCAACGAAATTTGTTTCTTTCCCAAAATATGAGTATTTTATAGCAGATGAAAAATATGCTAATTTAGCTAAGAGGATAGGTCTTAAGGCTCATACAACAGAAGAAGGAGTGAAGTCTTTAATAGAAGCAGTACAAGGATTAAATGAAAGATTAGGTATTCCAAAATGTTTAAAAGATGAGGGGATAGAGGAGAAAGAATTTTTAGATAAAATTGATATGCTAGCTGATAAGGCTTTTGAAGATCAATGTACAACCGCAAATCCAAGACTACCACTTGTTACCGAGATAAAAGATATATTATTAGATGCGTATTACGGAAAAGAGATAAAGTAATTTTGATTAAAAAGCGTTTGAAAGTTAATGTTTTCAAACGCTTTATTCAGAATTTTTAATAAAATAATAGACAAAAACATTTTACTGTTGTATACTTAGTAATATAAGGAGTGCGATTTTTATGATGTATCCATATGTAAAATATTCTGATGAAACAGAAGTTGTTTTTTCAAATATATATATTGAAAATGGTAAAGAATGTATAGATGTGCATTTTGAAAGACCTACTGAAAGTGGTTTTGATTCAATTAGAATACAATTACCAACATATAAAATAACAGTATGGGAAGGAAACTATAATGAAAAAGAAATAGAATTTTTTAAACAAGTTGTTCAAAATAGTGCAGATTTATTTTACAAATATGCAAGAGAAGGAGGAATTAAAATTGCCTAGTATATTTGAATGTTACCGGATATAAAATATATTTTTGGTCAAATGAGAATGATGAACCTATTCATGTGCATATTTCAAAGGGAGAATTAGTTAAAAATTCGACTAAAGTGTGGATAACTAAAACTGGTGGGTGTATAGTAGCAAATAATAAAAGTAAAATACCGGAAAGTGAATTGAATAAACTGCTAGGTATAATTTCAAAACATTATTTTTTAATTGCTTCCAAGTGGAAGGAATTTTATAAGATAGAAAGTTTTGATAAAATTAAATATTATTGTTAATATTACTAAATTAAAGAGGGGCGTTATTTAAAAGTCCCCTCTTTAAAAATATATTTATTAATCAACAATTAAATTTTCTCTGCCTGCACCTGTTCCGATAAATTTGATAGGGCAACCAACAACTTCTTCAATTCTTGAAAGATATTTTTTTGCTTTTTCAGGTAATTCGTTTCTTGTTTTGATATTACTAATATCTCCAAAGTTGCCTTCAAATTCTTCATAAACGGCTTCTGAATTTTCAAGATATTCAGGAGTAGTAGAAAAATCGGTTGTAATTTTTCCTTTATGGTTATAAGCAACACAAAGTTTTATTTTATCCAATTTGCCAACAGTATCTAAGTGGTTAATTGCAATTCCTGTAATACCATTTATCATAACTGCATATTTTAAAGCAACGAGATCTAACCAACCACATCTTCTAGGTCTTTTTGTAGTTGTACCATATTCATGTCCTAATTCTCTAATTGTATCTCCAATTTCATTATTTTGTTCTGTTATATATGGACCTTCACCAACTCTTGAAGAATAAGCTTTAATGACTCCATATACTTCACCAACATCTCTTGGGCTTATACCACTACCTGTACAAATACCACCAATACTTGGATTAGAAGAAGTAACAAATGGGTAAGAACCAAAATCAATATCTAGCAATGTGGCTTGTGCTCCTTCGCAAAGTAGTTTCTTATTTTCTTGCATTGCATTATGTAATAATACAACTGTATCAACTACATATGGCTTTATGATTTCTGCATATTTAGTATATTCTTCAATAATTGATTCTGCATCCATTTCAGGATATCCAAAAGCTTTAAATATTTTATTTTTATTAGCAACATTTGTACGAACTGTTTCTGCAAACCTAGGTCTTATAAAGTCTTGTACTCGTATACCAGAGCGCTCATATTTGTCGCAATAAGCAGGGCCAATACCACGGCATGTTGTACCTATTTTTGCATTACCTCTGTTTTCTTCTAACATTTTATCCATAGCTATATGATATGGCATAATTATATGTGCTTTATCACTTATACGTAAATTATCTACACTGTATCCGTGTTCTTTTAAGTTATTAATTTCTTCAATTAATAC
Organism: uncultured Clostridia bacterium; assembly: GCA_947624405.1. Classification (GTDB taxonomy): domain Bacteria; phylum Bacillota; class Clostridia; order TANB77; family CAG-508; genus JAAWPK01. Next base: position 117 of record CANQKB010000077.1, on the reverse strand, counting down.
TTTTGGATCTATTACAACTCCATTACCAATTACAGCTAGAGTTCCTTTGTTTAGCACTCCGGAAGGTATAAGATGGAATGCGTATTTTTGACCATCTACTTCTATTGTATGACCTGC
>CANQKB010000076.1 GCA_947624405.1 uncultured Clostridia bacterium | reverse complement strand
GTTTAGCCGCTGAAAAGGCAAAAAAGGCAAGTTTAGGAGAGTTGAATAGCTTGTTAGATACAGTACTTAGTGAAGTTTCAACTAATTTAAGCAAAAAAGATATAGCTAGTCTTATGTCTAGAGCTTTATCTTATGAAATAGAAGATACAATAGGATGGCCATATGAAGTAGGCGATTATAAAGATTCAGCTGGAGTTTGGTATGGACCACCAAAAAATCTTGCAGATCAGGTTACTAGGTTACATCAGTTTTTATTTGAAGATGAAGAATATGTACCATCATCATCAGTTCAAACTATAAGTGATGCAATAATCAAAAGAACAGGTGTTAAATAAAAGTAAAAAGTCACTGAACTATTAAAAATAAAAGCTTGTAGAAAATTAATAGCTTGACATATATGTAATAATTATGATATAACATAACTGTATGTGAGACATACAGAAATAAATATATAGGAGGCATAATTATGGAATTAAAAGGTTCAAAAACAGAGAAAAATTTAATGGAGGCTTTTGCAGGAGAATCACAAGCAAGAAATAAATATACTTATTTTGCAAGTAAAGCAAAAAAAGAAGGATATGAGCAAATTGCTGCTATATTCCAAGAAACAGCAGATAATGAAAAAGAACATGCTAAATTATGGTTTAAATTATTAAATGGTGGAGATATTCCTTCAACAGAAGAAAATCTAAAAGCAGCAGCTGGAGGAGAAAATTATGAATGGACAGATATGTATGACAAAATGGCAAAGGAAGCAAAAGAAGAAGGATTTGATCGTATAGCATATTTATTTGAAGCAGTTGGAAAAATAGAGAAAGAACATGAAGAGAGATATTTAAAATTATTAGAAAATGTAAAAGACGGACTAGTATTTTCTAAGGATGGAGATAGAATTTGGAAATGTAGAAATTGTGGACATATTGTTATTGGAAAATCAGCTCCTGAAGTTTGTCCAGTTTGTGCACATCCAAAAGCATATTTTGAAATTAAAGCAGAAAACTATTAATAAAATTAAGAAAAAGCTTGCATTTTGCAGGCTTTTTTTTAAAATATTTAAATTTATATTGACAAATACAAACTTATGTTTTATAATAAAACAAGATTAGATACGAAAGTTGGCTTAAAATAATTGATTTGTTTTATTATCTATGATATAATTTTTTCAAACTTAATTTGTTTCTTTGAAAGGAATGATAAATATGCAAGAGAACGATAAAGTAGAAGGCAGAAATGCTGTAATGGAACTTTTAAATAGTGGAAAAGATATAAATAAAATATTTGTACAATCAGGAGAAAAGCATGGCTCAATAAATAAAATTATTGCAAAAGCGAAAACAATGGGGATTGTAATTGTCGAAACATCCAGAAAAACATTAGATGAAATGTCTGAGACGCAAAGTCATCAAGGAATAATTGCACTTGTACCACCTTTTGAATATGTTGAAGTACAAGATATATTAGATTATGCTAAATCAAAAAATGAACAAGAATTTATACTGATATTAGATGGCATAGAAGATGTACACAATCTTGGATCAATAATTAGAACTGCAGAAGCAGCTGGAGTCCATGGAATTATCATTCCAAAGAGAAGAGCAGTAGCAGTGAATCGGCACAGTTACAAAAACTTCTGCAGGAGCTGCTATGCATATGAGAATTGCAAGAGTTAATAATATAAATGAAACAATAAAGCAACTAAAAAAACAAGGAATTTGGATATGTGGAACAGATATGAATGCAAAAATAGATGTATTTGAGCAAGATTATAATATGGGGATAGCTTTAGTTATAGGAAATGAAGGAAAGGGAATAAGTAGACTAACGGTAGAAAATTGTGATTTCCTAGTGAAAATTCCAATGAAGGGAAAAATAAATTCATTAAATGCTTCTGTTTCAGCAGGAATTATCATGTATGAGGTGGTAAGGAATAGAAAAGTATTGCAAAAATAATCAAAAAAATATATAATACAAGTGGTGATTGGAATTGGAAGAAGATAGCATTATAAACCCAGAAATAAGTGGAATAGAAGAAGAAAGAATTGAAAATAATCTAAGACCAAAAACATTAGATGAATATATAGGACAAACTAAAGTTAAAGAAAATATGAGAATTTATATCGAAGCAGCAAAGAAAAGAGGAGAACCTCTTGATCATGTCCTTTTATATGGACCACCAGGGCTTGGAAAAACAACTCTTTCGAATATTATATCAAATGAAATGAATTCAAATATAAAAATAACATCAGGACCTGCAATAGAAAAGCCAGGAGATTTAGCAGCACTTTTGACAAACCTTTCAGAATTTGATGTTTTGTTTATAGATGAAATACATAGATTAAATAAAAGTGTTGAAGAGATTTTATATCCAGCTCTTGAAGATTATACATTAGATATAATTATCGGGAAAGGACCAAGTGCAAGGTCTATTAGATTAGATTTACCTAAATTTACTTTAATAGGTGCAACAACAAGAGCAGGTTCACTTACAACACCATTAAGAGATAGATTTGGAATAATTGAAAGATTAGAGTTATATAATACAGAAGAACTTACTAAAATAGTAAAAAGATCAGCTCAAATTTTAGAAATTGATATAGAAGAAAATGCAGCAAATGAAATAGCAAGAAGGTCTAGGGGAACACCAAGAATTGCCAATAGAATATTAAAAAGAGTAAGAGATTATGCATTAGTATTAGGAGATCGGAAATATAACAGAAAAAGTGGCTAGAATTGCTTTGAACAAACTAGAAATAGATGAATTAGGTCTTGATGAAATAGATAGAAAAGTTTTGAAAACAATGATAGAAAAATATAAAGGCGGACCAGTTCGGCTTGGAAACAATAGCTACAACTATTGGAGAAGAAACAGAAACAATAGAAAATGCTTATGAACCATACTTAATACAAATTGGCTTTTTATCTCGAACACTTAGAGGAAGAATAGTTTTACCCGATGCATATAGACATCTAGGATATAATTATGAATAATATTTTGGAGATGAAAATGAAAAATAAAAAAATAATGAAAAATATTTTGATATTTTTGGGATTTGTTTTGATGGCAACTGGAAATGTACTAATACAAGAATTATCAAATTTAGATGAGATTTGGATTTTTAATATTGGAAGATGTATCTCTAATGGGCTTTTACCATATAAGGATATAAGTATGATTGTAACTCCACTGTATTTTTTTATTTGTGCAGGTTTGTTTAAAATATTTGGGGCAGAACTTTTAGTTTTAAGAATTTTTGAATGTATACAAACAGGAGCAATCTTATTTTTAATATATAAAATACTAGAAAGATTAAAAATACATAAAGGAATAGCTTTAGCTTGTACAACACGGATTTTATTATTTATCATCATCAGTTATTTGTGCCGATTATAATTGGGCAATGTTGTTAATTGAATTAATAATAATTTATGTAGAATTAAAAGATAAAAATGAAAAACTTGAATATAATTTTAAAAGAGATTTTGGACTAGGTATCCTAGCACGGATTAGCAATTTTATTAAAGCAAACAACAGGAATAATTTTTGCAATATGTTTTGCTGGATATAAAGTTTTGCACGTTGAAACAAAAGAGGATTTTAAGAGATTTTTAAAAATAGTGTTATTAAGAATGGCAGGAATATGTATTCCTATAGCGTTTTTTGTAATGTATCTAACAATAAATCATATATGGAATGATTTTATAGATTACACAATAACAGGAGTGAAAACTTTTTCAAATAAGAATAGTTATTTATTATTGTTTCATGTAGATGATTTAAAAATAAAAATCTCTGCAATGATAGTACCAGAACAAATTGTAATAATGCTTATTATATATATTATTTCATTTTTTAATAAAAAACTTGAAGAAAAAGAATGGTTTAAAAATATAAGTATACTTTTAGTATATTCTATAGGGATATTGCCTGTAATTATACCTATTGCTGATCAAGGACATTTTATGATATGGGCTACATGTGTTTTGATATCTTTTGTATATTTAGTATATACTTTGGTGTGTAAAATGCTTGGAGAATGTAAAATCAGGAAAATCTTACATATATTTTTTAATGCATTTGGCATTTTAATATTTGCTTTTACAATTATAAGTTCTATGTATAATATATATGTGTATTTTATTACGCCAAAAGAAACAGGATATAATCATTATAAATATATAATTGTACCAGAGTATATGAAAAATAGAATTGATACGATTGGGGAATTTATAGAAAAGAAAGAAACCGAAGGGAAAAAAGTATATATATTAGATTGTGCTGCCCCTATTTATAAAATACCACTAGAGATATACGATAAAAATTATGATATGTTTAATAAAGGTAATTTTGGTAGCAAAGGTGAAGAAGGCATAATACAAGATATAGAACAAAAGGAGAATGCTATATTTTTGATTACGATGTATGATAAAAACTGGCAAAATCCAAATGAAGTTACAGATTATGTAGTTAAAAATTATAAAAAAATAGAAACAGTAAGTATATTTGAAACATACGAAAAAATTGAAAACAAAGAAAACATAGGAGGAGTAGATGAAGAAGATATTGAAAACAGTAACTAAATATATAGGAACATATATATTTCTAATTGCAATATTTTTAATTTTACTTATATTAACATCACTCATTCCAAGAGAAAACATATATGTGCATACAAAGGAATCTGCTGAAAAACTTTTAGAATTAAACGAAAAAACAGTTATTAAAACCATTCTAAAAAGTGAAGTTTTGTTTAATTATACAGATGCGATAATGTTAAATACGGCATATTCAATAGATACGTCAAATCCATTTGAATCTGCTATGTTAGCAAGAAGAAATTATTTATCAAGTGAAAGAACGCCAAATGTATATAAAGATAACTCACAACCAGGTTTAATTGAAGAAGGAAGGGCATCATACGATGAAGGAGAAGTACAAACACAAGAACTATATAATGTGGTAAATGGAGAAGAACAAAAATCATATGAATATGCAAGGTATTGGCATGGATATTTAACACTGCTTAGACCAGCGTTGATAGTTATGAATTATCAAACAATGCAGAGCGTTTCTTTTGTATTACTCTTAATTTTGCTTGGAATTTTATTAATATTAATATATAAAAAATTTGGATTAATAGCAAGTATGATTTTTTTAGTTGGATTTTTCAGTATTGAATTGCCATTAATAGCTATATCTATAAATGCAATAGGAGTGTTTTATATTGCAATTTTGTATTCTATATACATTTTGTTAAAATTTAATAAAATAAAGAATATAGGTTTGCAATTTTTTGTTATTGGATCTATAACTTGTTTTATAGATTTGCTAACAACTCCCCTTGTTACATTTGGAATACCAGCAATAATATATTTTATGTGTTTACAAAGAGAATATAATTGTACTTTCAGAGAACTTATTTTGAAGTATTTTAAAATTGGAATTTCATGGATTTTAGGTATGGGTGTAACTTGGATGGCAAAATGGATAATTGTTGATGTACTATATAATAAAGGAATAGTAGAAAATGCCATTAAACAAGTTGGGTTTAGAGTAGGAATGGATAATTATAAAGTATCAGTAAGTGATGTATTTAATTATATTTTTAGTGCTTTTAATACACGTACATTTTTAATTGCTATGACAGGTACGTTGTTAATTGCTATCCCAAGTATAATAAAAAAAGGATTATATGGAGAAGAAATAATAGGAGTATATAGAGCCATGCCATATGTTATTACTGCAATATTACCAATATTATGGCTTTGTATTATAGCAAATCATTCATATATGCATTATTTCTTTGTAAATAGGATTTTAGTAATATTTATAATAGCATTTGGCATAGCTATAGCAACAGGATTTGGAATAATTCCGTTAGAAAAATACGAAGATTATGAGGAGAGAAAAAAATGAAATTATTATTACATACATGTTGTGCACCTTGTTCAGTTTATTGTATAGATTCATTAAGAGAAGAAGGGATAGAACCTACTGTATATTGGTATAATCCTAATATTCATCCATATATGGAGTATAAAGCAAGAAGAGATACTTTAAAAGAGTATGTGGATATGATAAACGTAAATGCTATATTTAAGGAAGAATATGGCTTAGATGTTTTTTGTAAAAATGTTATAAATGATTTAGAAAATAGATGTAGAAATTATTGCTATAGAGTAAGACTTGAGCAGACTGCAAAATATGCAAAAGAAAATGGATATGATGCAATATGTACGACACTTTTGGTTAGTCCATATCAAAAGCATGATATTATAAAAGAACAAGGAGAAGAGATTGCTAGAAAATATGGAATAGAATTTTTATATAGAGATTTTAGACCACGGTTTTAGACAGGGACAAGCAAAAGCACGTGAACTTGGTTTGTATATGCAAAAATATTGTGGATGTGTATTTTCAGAGGAGATGAGATATTATAACCGCAATCGTATGCAAACCAGTAATACCAATGGTTACGAGATGCC
>CANQKB010000075.1 GCA_947624405.1 uncultured Clostridia bacterium | reverse complement strand
TTCCAGACCCTACAAAGCCTGTAACTCCTCTTGTATTTCTTACAATATACCACGTTTCATCAGTTACAATCATTTTTATTAGAACATATCCTGGGAAAACTTTTTTAAGATTTGCTTTTCTTTTTCCATCTTTTATTTCTATTTGTTCTTCCATTGGAACTATAATGTCAAAGAAATAATCTTCTAGTTCTCTATTTTTAACCATTTTCTCAAGGTCTGTTTTTACTTTGTTTTCATATCCTGAATATGTGTGTATAACATACCATCTTGCAACAGAATCTTCTATTTGATGAGCCACTTCTCTCACTCCTTACAAAATTATTCCGTAACGTTTTCTTCTTCAACAACATTGGCTGTATCTGTAACATCAGCCTCATTTGTAGTATCTGTTTCTCCTTCTGTATTTTCTGCTGATGTATCTTCTCCTTCAGTATTTGTATTTTCTCCTTCTGTACTGCCTTCATCTGTACCTTCTGTTTCTTGTTCATTTCCTTCTTCTACTGTTTCTGTTTGTACTGTATTTTGTACTAGAGTTTTTAATTTATCTATTCCGTATGTATTTAAAGCTTCAAAAACAAGGTCTAATACAAATACTATAGCTGTTACAATTAAAACCATTATTATAACTACTACTGTATTATTTACAATTTGAGTCTTAGTTGGCCAAATAACTTTTTTTAATTCTGCTTTAAAATCTTTCCAAAAATGTTTCTGTTTTTTAGTTGTTTTTTCTGGCTTATCCGTTTTTCCCATTTTAATTTATAGCACCTCCATTAAATAAAGTTATTTCGTTTCTTTGTGTGTTGTACGTTTCTTGCAGAATTTACAATATTTTACTATTTCTAGTCTATCTGTATTATTTCTTTTGTTTTTAGATGTCATGTAATTTCTTCTTTTACATTCTGTACATTCTAAAGTAATATTTTCTCTTGGACCTTTTGCAGCCATTAAAATACACCTCCGTAATTTTCGTTGTTTATTTGTCATTCATTTTATTTTAGGTTATCATAACGATGTGAACACGTATAACCTCAATACGTGTTCACTAATTCTATCATAATTTTTTAGGTTTGTCAACCTTTATGTAAAATTTTCCACCAAAAATTATTTTTCATCTCTTGATATTTCAATTGTTTGGCTTGTTTGTGTACTTTGACGTTCATTAAATTGTTGTGCATTTTTAGCTTGTTGCTCTTGTGATATACCTGCATCTAATCCTTCTCTCATAGCCTCTATATCACTTTTAATTTCTTGACGAGCCTTTATTCTTATATGTTGATTTATCAATTTTCTATTAATATCTTCCATTGATAACATTTTTGCTATTTTATCATGTTTTATAAAAAATTTTTTCAAGCCTTTTGGTTCTTGATTTTCATGGCTTCTCCTATATACATACATACGATTCTTAATAGCTTCTTTTCTATCTTTTCTAGTTGTCTTTATTGATTTATCAACTATCTTTTCTAGGTCTGCTCCTGTAACTTGCTTTTCTTCTTCATTTTCAAATGCATTTAAATATTTTGTTCTATATTCTCCCCAAACATTTTCATATTCTGAATCTGTTAATTGATCTATTCTTTTTCCTTTTAATAAATACATTACACTATCTAAATAGTTTACATCTAACTTTTCTGCAAACTCTTCTATTTTTTCTCTTGCGCCTTGTTCTTTTTTAACTTCTAATTTTGTATCTTGTAAAATACCTCTGCATTGCTCTATTGTTAATTTCTCGTTTTTAATATCTCTTTTTAATGCTTTATATGCTGAACGTATATTCAATAAATCAAATGATGATATATCTTTTAAATTTGAATATCCTAATTCAAATAGTGCTTCGTTCATAAGATAAGTATCTCTACCTTTTTCAAACATATTATCTATAAAAATTTTACTTGGTTCTTTTCTCTCAGTTTTTTGTACTGTTTCTTTTTCTTTATTTACTATTTGTGGTACTGGTTTTTTATTTACTGGTGGTTTCTCAAAAATAGATTCTTTTTGTTGTACCGGTTTTGATACCATTTTTGGTTCTCCAAAAATAGATTCACTCTGTTGTGCTGGTTTTTGCTCCATTTTTGGTTCTTCAAAAATAGGCTCTTTTTGTTGTACTGGTTTTGATACCATTTTTGGCTCTCTAACTCTTCTTGTTCTTAATACATCATATGCTTTTAGCATATTTTTTGCATTTTCTAGTTCTTTCTTCATTGCACTAACATCTTTTCCTTGTTTTTCTCGTTCCTGTATAATTTTTTCGACTTCTTTTAATTCTTCATTAGCTGAATATAAATCACTTTGATATTTTTTTAACGTTTCTTCATATTTATCTGTCATAATTCCGTTATCGATATCCAAATATTTTTTATATGTATCTGCCATGCTTTGAGCAAATCTTATTCTTCTTGCAATTGCCATTATATCAATTGTTTTTTCCTCTTTTTCTTCTATATTTTCTGTTTTTTCTTCTTCTTTCTCTGCTTCACCTATAACATCAATATCATCTAGTTCCTCTTCTTCTGCTTCATTTTCTTCTTTTTCCGTTTCTTCTTGCTCTTCTTCTAATTCTTCCTCTGGCTCTCCAACTTCTTCTGCTACTTCTTTTTCTTCTTCTGTTTCAACTGGTTCTTCTATTATTGGATATGTAGACCTTGTTTCTTTTGTTTCTTCTATTATAGCTTCTTGTTGTGTTTTTTCAATCATTTCTGTTAATTTATCAAAATTTTCCATTTCAAAATTTTTCATTACTTGTCTTTCTATTGATTGTAATTCCATGTATTTACTTTCTTGAGATTGACCATCTAAAGTTTCTAATAATTGTACTGTTGGATCAATTTCTCTTAATCTTCTAATATTAAGCAAATATTTTTCCTTTGCATTTCTAACTGCTTTTTTATCTTCATCAGATAATTTATCAAATTCTTCTTTAGAAGTATAGTTTAATTTTACTTGTTCTTCAAGTTCTGCTTTTTCTTCTTGTAAGGCTTTTAAATCAATTCCTTCTAAATCAGCATCTAGGTTTGCATCTACATAACGTCTTTTTTCAGATATTTTTTGTAATATTTCACTCTTTTTTTCTTCCATTAAACCTTTAACTACTTTTTCTTGTTCTAACATTTGTACAACTTTTTCACTGCTTTCTGCCTCTAATTTTTCTAGTTTCTTTGTTCTAGCTTTGTACATATTAGATTCTTTATCATCAATTCCTGCTCTTTCTTCTTCTAACTCTTGTTTTTTCTTTTCTATTTCTCTATTTCCATTTGCAATATCTTCTATTTTCTTTTGTTCTTCTGTAATTACTTCAATTGAGTTTTTAATCATTTCATAAATTTCTTCCATGTGTATACCTCCATTTAAAATCTAAATTTAACCATAATTCGGTAAAATATCATATATTTGTATTATACTACCTTTTTTATATTTTGTCAACTTTTTATGTTTCATTTTTGCTAAAAGTAGGATTTTTAAGGGTTACTATTTACAGTATAATCAGCTAAGCGTGGAGGAATGTTTTAAAAATCGAAGTGAGTTCGACCAACTACTTTTAAAGCTCTATCTGCCAATTCATTATATCTTTCTTTTTTATCCTTTATCTTAACATTTAATTCTGGCAATATACCAAAATTCGCATTCATTGGCTGAAAATTCTCATTCTCTGCTGATATATATTGAGCTAATGCTCCTATCATGGTTTCTTTTGAAAAAAATGGTTTGCTTTTTCCTTTTATGCTTGCAACGGCAGATAATCCTGCTACCATTCCGTGATGATATTGATTCTACATATCCTTCTACTCCTGTTATTTGACCTGCGAAGTATATATTGGTATTTTTCTTTAAATTATATGTTTCATCTAAAAGCTTTGGAGAATTTATGTATGTATTTCTATGCATCACACCATATTTTACAAATTCTGCATTTTTTAATCCTGGTATCATACTAAATACTCTTTTTTGTTCTCCAAATTTCAAATTTGTTTGAAATCCTACCATATTGTATAAAGTACCATCTTCGTTATCTTGCCTTAATTGTACTATTGCATATGGACGTGAATTTGTTCTTGGATCTGTAAACCCTACTGGTTTTAATGGACCAAATCTTAACGTATCTATTCCTCTTTTTGCCATTACTTCAATTGGCATACACCCTTCGAAAATTTCTTTTTTCTCAAATTCGTGTAATTCTACTATTTCTGCATTTGTAATTTCTTGCCAAAAAGCTTCATATTCTTCTTTATTCATTGGTAAATTTATATACGCTGCTTCCCCTTTACCATACCTATCTCCTAAAAAACCAATATTCATATCTATTGTATCTTTTTCTATTATTGGAGCTGCTGCATCATAAAAATATAGCCCATCTCCTCCAGTTATTTCTTTTATTTCTTTTGAAAGTAAATCTGATGTAAGTGGTCCTGTTGCAATAATTACAATATTATCTTTTGCTAGATCTTTTAAATGCACCTTTTCTCCTACTTCTTCGTTTTTGATATGTATATTTGGCATTTTCTTAATCTCTTTTGTAACCATTTGTGCGAATTTTTCTCTATCTACTGCTAATGCTTGTCCTGCAGGTACTGCCGTTTTATCTGCACATTTTATTAAAAGACTGTCTAGTTGTCTTAGTTCTTCTTTTAATAATCCACATGCGTTTGTTATTAGATTTGATTTAAATGAATTACTACACACTATTTCTGCAAAATTTGCATTAGAATGTGCTGGACTGTATTTTTTTGGTTTCATTTCATAGAGTGTTACGTCTATTCCTTGTTTTGCAATTTGATATGCTGACTCGCATCCTGCAAGTCCTGCTCCTATTATTGTTACCATAATGTTTCTCCTTTATTTACAATTTATTATTTTCGTGATATAATTATATTAACTAAAAAATTTGAAAGGAGGAAAAAATCATGAAAAAGAATGATTTTTTCCGGGGAATAGTCACTATTGGATTGTTTATACTTTCCATCAGCTTATTTTTTATCGCCCTTCCTTTAATCATGAGGGGGCTCGGCTGGATTATATCCCTTGCTATTCGGCTAATAATTGCTTTTTTTCAATTATCGGTCGGAGCGGCAGTGGCCATTTTGGTTCTGTTCGCAATATTGTTTATTGTGGTATACTTTCTCTCGTGAGAGAGGAGCATTTCACAGATACGGGTGCCAAAGAATCCACATTCTCGGCACCCTATCTTTTGTTTCAATATTTTTCAAATAATTATCAATCTTGTAAAATAATTATTTCGATTTTATAATCATTTTAAATGATTCACCAATTACATATTTTTTTATTAATACTACACCACTTACAAGCATTACCATTATAACTAATATTAATTCTCCATAAAGAATTCCTGTACCTGTTTGAACTGCAAGTACTACTGGTGCATCATCTATGTCATCTTCTTTTGGTATTTTGTTATTTGGAGTTGAATCTACATCTGGAGAATCACTGTCGTTTCTGTCTTTTGATATTTCTGCTGTATTTATTTTTTCCCCTATATTGTCTTTACTATTATTCCATGTTAGTATTAGTGGTATTTCTGCATATTCTCCTGGTTTTAATAATTTATCTTTTAAGTAATCTGTTGTTAAACTTCCATCTTCTTTTTGTGTCCATCTCCATATCGTATTATCTGATGTTTCAAACCTTAATCCGTCTGGTATATAGTCTGTTACTTCATCTGCATATCCTTCAATTTCTCCTTCGTTTGTTACTCTTATAATGTATTTGTATTTGATTATTATTTTGTTTATGTTCTTTTCTTCTATTTCTATTTTTATTGGTGGTTCGTTTTTACTATTTTCTGCACTATTTCCTTTTACTGTTTCCGTCTTTCCATTTATCGTTACTTGTGCTTCACTTACCCATTTCAATAGTGATAAATCAAAGTATTTTACTTTTACATTTTCATAATCTATATCGTCTTCATTTGGTCCTTCTGGATCGTATACTGTATCTCTATTTGGCTCTGAATCTTCATCATCATCTGAATCTTTAGAGATTTGAGCTACATTTTTTAATATTCTCGCTGTATCATCTTTTGTTGTTGCTTTAAAGGTTACTTTAAATGCTATTTGTATATCTCTATAGTCTGGGTTTCTTACTTCTCCATCACTTATTTCTGCTTCTTTATTAAATGCTTTTAACAAGTTGTCTCTTTCTGTTTCTTCTCCTTGTTCTTTTGATAAATAATCTGTTATGATATATTTTGCTTTACTTACATCATCTGTTTCTTTTTCATTTTCATCTAGTAATTTCCATCTATATTCTTTGTTTATTTCATTATCTGTCAAATATTCTAGCCCTTCTGGTACATCATCTGTTACTTCTTCTGCGTATCCATCTTTTTCTCCTTCATTATATACTCTTATTGTATATATGACCACATCCCCTGTAGCCAACTCTATTGGTACTTTTGTATGCTCATAGCTTAGTTTGCCATCTTCATATTTTACTTGTGGATAACGGTTATTTACATCTGTGCTTCCTACTTTTGTAATGAATTTTCTTAACGCCAAGTCAAATGTTCCTTCTACCACTACTTTTTCAAAGTCATCATCATCTTCATCACCTGGTACATATTCTTTACTTGCTTCTTCATCCTTATATCCTGGTTTTTTATCTTCACTTGGTACATTTACATTATCTTTTGTTGAATCTCTATCTTCAA
>CANQKB010000074.1 GCA_947624405.1 uncultured Clostridia bacterium | reverse complement strand
TGTTAACCTTCCATTTACTGTTGCTACTCTTACCCAGTTGTATCTTATATTTCCATTGCTCGATGTCGCTCTTATCTTGTACCACCCTGTTCCATATTTTTCTACATCATAGCTTGCACTTGTTCCTACTATTGTTTCCTTTACCTCTCCTCTATAGATTAGCTCTACTTTTTCTATTGTCTCTCCTTCTCCTGCACTTGCTGTTGATGTTATCGTTACTCTTGACTTTGCAAATTCACTCTCTAGGCTTGGAAAACTATCTCCTTGTCCTACAAATTCTACAAAAACTGTTCCATATGTTTCATTGTAATATACTTGATACGTATACCCTTCTGTTACTGTTACTAGTATATCTGGACTTTTCGTATCTGTATATGCTACTGCGTCTTTTACCCATAAGCTTTCTTCTCGTAGGTCATTTGCTATTTTCTCTAATGTTGCTTCCTCTCCTACTGTGCTATGTGCTATTATTATACTTCTTACTTCTTGTTCTACTTGCTCTCTATATGATTGCACATTGTAGTCTATCGCTGCCATCTCTGTTACATTGATTATTCCTTCATTCCCTGTTAATCCTCTTATTGTTACTGCTGCTAGTATTACCACAATCACTATCATTAAGATAAGTGCAATAAGCGTAATTCCTCGTTCTGTTTGTTTTAATTTTCTTCGGTTTTGCTTGTTCATTTGTTTTTTTCTTCCTCCTTTTTGTTTTGTATATTAAAAAAATTAATACCTTATTTTTTACTCATCATTTGCCAAACTTACTCTCCTTGTGGGTAGAAACAAATATAGCCAAACCAAAACCAAACAAAACCAAAACTATATTTATTTCCACCCACAAAAAGGGAAAAATAACAAAATATTTTTAACTTAATTTACGTTATTTTTATTCTAACTTAAATTGAGTTAAATGTCAATACATGATTTTTCCTTTTTAACTAATTATACCCACTTTGTATTTTTTTATTAAAATCTGAACAACAAAAAACACATGATATTTATCCCATTTTTGTTTCTTTGCAAAAACGTTATAAATTTCATGTGTATTCATAAATATAATTTAAAACAAATTATTCCAATTCAAAAGCACCTGTATATAACTGATAATAAACACCTTTTTGTGCAATCAATTCATCATGCTCTCCTCTTTCAATGATTCTTCCATGATCTAAAACCATAATTGCCTTAGAATTTCTTACAGTAGAAAGTCTATGAGCAATTACAAAAACCGTTCTACCATTCATAAGTTTATCCATTCCATCTTGAACAATCTTTTCAGTTCTTGTATCAATACTAGATGTTGCCTCATCAAGAATCATAACTGGTGGATCATTTATCGCAGCTCTTGCAATAGCCAAAAGCTGTCTTTGTCCTTGTGATAAACTTGCTCCGTCTCCTGTAAGCATTGTATCATATCCATTTGGAAGTCTTTCAATAAAATCATGAGCATTAGCAAGTTTAGCTGCATTAATAACTTCTTCATCTGTTGCATCAAACTTACCATATTTTATATTATCCTTTATTGTACCTGTGAAAAGATTAGTATCTTGAAGGACCATACCAAGAGAACGCCTTAAGTCATCTTTCTTTATTTTATTAATATTTATTCCATCATATCTTATTTTTCCATCTTCTATATCATAAAAACGATTTAAAAGATTGGTAATAGTAGTTTTTCCAGCACCCGTTGCTCCAACAAAAGCAATTTTTTGCCCTGGTTTTGCATAAAGGCTAACATCATGCAAAACTGTTTTTCCTTCTTCATATGCGAAATCAACATCAAACATTTCAATATGCCCTTTTACTTCTACATATTCAAGTCTGCCATCATGATGAGGATGTTTCCAAGCCCATATTCCAGTTTTCTCTGCTGTTTCAGTAAGATCACCATCAACGTATTTTGCATTAACCAATGTTACATATCCATCATCTTTTTCAGGTTCTTCATCCATTAAATTAAATATTCTGTTAGCTCCTGCAAGTGCCATTATAATAGAATTTAATTGTTGTGAAATTTGGCCTATAGGTCTTGAAAATATCTTACTTAACTGTAAAAATGATACAATGAGTCCTATCGAGATATTACTAAATCCAGTTGTCATTAAAATTCCACCTGCTATAGCAATAAGAACATATTGTAAATTCCCCATAGCAACTAAAACTGGCATTAATATTGCTGCATATTTTTGAGCTGTATATGAATGCTCAGCGAGTTCATCATTTATCTTATCAAATCCTTCCTTTGCCTTTTCCTCGTGACAAAAAACTTTTACAACTTTTTGCCCATTTATCATTTCTTCTATATATCCATTAACTTGACCTATAACTTTTTGTTGATATACAAAGTATTTTCCACTTCTTCCTGCAATTGTTTTAGTAACAAATAGCATTATTGCAAGCACACAAATAACAACAATTGTCAAATATATATTAGATACAATCATTGCAATAAAGACTGTAATTATAGTCATAAGTGAAGCTAAAACCTGTGGTAAACTCTGTGATATCATTTGATTTAAAGTATCAGTATCGTTAGTGTAATGACTCATGATATCTCCATGAGTATGTGTATCAAAATATTTTATTGGCAAAGCTTGCATTTTTTTGAACATTTCATCACGAATTACTTTTAAAGTTCCTTGTGAAATCCTTACCATTGTTCTTGTGTATAAAAATATGGTTATAACACCAACCGCATATATTGTTATCATAATAGATACTGGTGCTATTAAACTACCAAAATCTGGATTTTCTGTTCCTATTAATGGTGCAATATAATCATCAATCAAAACTTGTAAATAAAGAGAACCTGCAACTACTGCCACTGTATTTATTATGATACATAATATAACTAATATAAGTCGTGCTTTATTTTCACTTTTAATGTAACCAAAAAGTCTTTTAATCGTATTTTTATCAAATTTTGGTGCATTATCTTTTTCCATCGTCTTCCATTCCTTTCTTAGATTTAGCTAAAAAAACTTAGCTTCCTTTTACCTGCGATTCATACACATCTCTATAAATCTCGTTTGTTTCAAGCAATTCCTGATGTGTACCCATTCCATTGATTTTTCCACCTTCTAAAACAATTATCTTGTCTGCATCTTCAACAGAAGATATCCTTTGAGCAATAATTATTTTTGTAGTATTAGGTATTTCTTCTCTAAAAGCTTTTCTAATTAAGCTATCTGTCTTTGTATCAACTGCAGATGTAGAATCATCTAATATCAATATTTTTGGTTTTTTTAGCAAAGCTCTCGCAATACATAATCTTTGCTTTTGTCCTCCAGATACATTAGTTCCACCTTGTTCTATATATGTATCATATCCTTTTGGAAAACCTTCAATAAATTCATGTGCCTGTGCTAGTTTACATGCTTTAACAATTTCTTCATCGGTTGCATTTTCATCTCCCCAACGCAAATTCTCTTTGATTGTTCCTGAAAACAGTTCATTTTTTTGTAAAACCATTGCTACTTGATCTCTTAGTACCTTCAAATCATAATCTCTTACATCTACTCCACCAACTTTTACTGAACCAGTAGTTGCATCGAATAATCTTGGGATTAATTGTACAAAAGTAGTTTTCGAACTTCCTGTACCACCAACTATTCCAATCGTTTGACCTGATTTAATTTCTATGTTTATATCTTTTAAGCATGTTTTATTTTTATCTTTTACATAACTAAAACTAACATTTTCAAAAGATATACTTCCATCTTTAACTTTCATCACTGGATTTTCTTTATTCTTAATATCACTTTCTTCATTTAATATTTCAACAATTCTTTCCGCTGAAGCCCTAGAAATTAGTATCATAACTAAAACCATTGAAAGCATCATAAGTGAAGAAAGAATCTGCATTGCATATGTAATCATACTTGTAAGTTCACCAGTTGTAAGTGTTTGACTGATTATTGCTCTTCCTCCAAACCATGCAAGCAATATTATTACTGTATTCATAGAAAATTGCATTAAAGGTTGATTCAATGCTACAAGCTTTTCTGCTGTAGAATAACTTGTATATATATCATTTGAAGTTGCATCAAATTTTTCTATTTCTTTATCTTCTGTAACATATGATTTTACAACTCTTATTCCTCTTACATTTTCTTGTACATCTTCATTTAATTTATCATATATTTTAAATGTTTTCTCAAATATTGGATGTGCTTTTGTTGCAATAATATATAGTCCTCCTCCTAAAATTGGCATTATTGCTAAAAATATTAGTGAAAGCTTTACATTTATTGCAAATGACATTATTAATGCTGATATTAGCATTACTGGAGTTTTTATTGCTATACGAATAAGCATCTGAAATGCCATTTGTACATTCGTTATATCTGTTGTTTGTCTTGTTATTATACTTGCAGTTGAAAATTTATCTATATTTGAAAAAGAAAAATTTTGCACATTATAGTACATTCCTTTTCTTAGATTTTTTGCAAAGCCTGTTGATGCTCTTGAAGCATATGTTCCAGATAATATTCCAAATATTAATGATAAAATTGTGCAAACAATAAGTATAGCTCCTATTTTTAATATTTCATTTATATTATTTTGGTTTATTCCATTATCAATTAAATATGCCATTAAAAATGGAATTATGACCTCTAAAATACTTTCTAAAGATACAAATATTGGAGAAAGTATTGCAGCTTTTTTGTATTCTTTTATATAACTAGCTAATTTTTTTATCATGCTTTTTCCTTCCTTTCTTATGCCTGAATTTATATTATATATCATTTATTTGTATTTTTCAACATGCAAATATGTCTTTTATGTGAATTTTTAGTTACAATGTTACAGTTCACGCCATAACTAGCTAAGCGTGGAGGAATGTTTTAAAAATCGAAGTGAGTTCGACCTACGAATTTTTTTGCTTACACAGTTTCAAATTCGTATCTATATTTTAACAATCCAAACTATCTTAAACGCCTTGGAGAACGCAACGACGCATTTTTAAAATCATTTCCTCAGGTAGCTTAGCGAAAGTCGACTGTGAACTGTAACGTTACGATTCAGTATTTTTTAAGGAACAGTTATCTTATACACACTAATTGGAACCCAATTATCTAACAAACACATATATACCCTTTCTAAATCATATCCTGCTTCTCTTATTTTCTTCATATCTTCAGTATCTTCTATTGAAAAAACATCTATATACCATATATTAACATTATTTATATTACCATTAACTTCGCTTTGTTTCATTTGTTCTAAAAGTGTACTTATTTCAACAGATACATTATTTGGGAAGAAATATTGTAGTAAAGCACTATTAAATACTGGACGTGAACCAGCAATTGTATCATTTTCTTTTATTTCTTCATTAATGTATTCTATAAATTTCTCCATTTGATTATCATATTCTAATCTATATATTTCTTTATATGAAACTATAGACATTAAAACTACTAAAATCCATGTAAATGTTACCAATATTTTTCTTGGCTTTACATACTTCAACATTATAATTATTCCAAGCCAAAATAATGCAACTGCAGGAAATACATATCTTCCTGTGTACATTGGTCTTATTGCGATATTTAGGATGACTCCCACTATAATCATAAAAAATGGTACAGAAAATGCACACATTGCAAATATTTTTTCTTGTTTTTCTTCTTTTAATGTATTTTTATCTTTGAAAAAATTATATAAACTATATACAAATAATACAAATGCAAGTACAATAAAAGTTAATTGTAAACCAAAATATACTTTTATATTTACTGATAAAATTGCATTTAAATATGATAAAATATCTTTAATTTTAAATGTAATCCAAAAATCATTAGTTACAGTTATAAATTCTTTTATAACTGTAACTAGCCATGGCAAATAACCTACTATTGTAGCAATAGTTATTATGGCTATTTTTTTGATATTGGCTCTATTTTGTATAAATAAAGCAAGAAATAAATAAAAATATATTATTACTTCCATTATTAATGCATAATACTGAGTATATGCAGATCCTAAGCTTAATATTATAAATAAAATTATATTCTTTACGTTTGGTTCTTTAAATGTCTTATACGCGAAAATTCCACTCATGGTTACAAAAAACATAGCCCATGAATACATCCTTAGTTGTAAGCTATTTTCTAGGAAATTATATGTAAGAGTAGTTATAACTATATACAAAGGCAAAAGTACGCTTGTAAGCTTACTTTCTGCTTTTTCTTTATCTTTTAAAGTTAAAACTGCAATAATTATATTTAGCAATATAGTAGGAAAAATTGAAAATATTTTCAGTACACTTATATTACAATTTGATATTAATGCTACAGGATACAACATCACATAATATAACAATGGTTGTACATTATTTATTATAAAACTCAAAAAATCTGAGACAGTTTTTGTTCTCATCACTAGCATTGTATATATTTCATCCTGCCATACATTTATATTATTCGTTAAACTTATTTGCAATATCGTAGCAATTAATATTGTGCTTACTGCTATTACTATATTTATATTCTTTATACTTAATCTTTTAGTTTCTTTTTTTTCCATTTTTTTGCTCTCCTTTGTTTTATAAATAATATCACAAGGAGAGCATATTTTCAACTATTTTCAGGCTTTTTATAAATTTCGCTGAATTGTTAGTTACAATTCACACCCTAATTAGCTAAGCGTGGAGGAATGTTTTAAAAATCGAAGTGAGTTCGACCTACTCGTTTAC
>CANQKB010000073.1 GCA_947624405.1 uncultured Clostridia bacterium | reverse complement strand
GAGAACGCAACGCCGCATTTTTAAAATCATTTCCTCAGGTAGCTTAGCGGAAATCAACTGTGAATTGTAACGCGAATTTTAATTACTAAAAACCTCAATTACGTCAATCTTTGATTTTCCCATTTTTATATCAGGATTTCCCTCAGCTTTTATTTCAACATTATATAGTTCCATAAGTTTATTAGCATTTTCATTTTCATACCCCATTACATTCGGTAATTCCTTAGGATTAACTTCAACTTTTACCTTTCTTACCTTCACATTAAACTTTTTTATTTTTTCAACAATACTATCATACCAAATACTATCTGTAACAAGCTGTGCAAACTCAACATGATAAGGTCCTGCAATAATCTCATTTTCCTCATTTGTATTTAAATCTTTTTGCCTCACAATACTAATATTCTTTATTTTTGCCCTATTAAAAACATAAACTATATCTTTACATCTTTCAACTGCAAGACTAACTGACAAAGGATCATATTCTCCATTTTTGTATTCATCCTCAAGTTTTGTATTTTTAACAACTAGCATTGGATAAATCCTAACGCTATTTGGTTTCAATTTTGCAATATCCTTTGCAGTATTTAGCTCATCTAACTTTGTACTATCTGGAAGTCCAACGCCTATTTGACATGAGATTTTAAATCCTTTCCATTTTAACATTTTACATGCCTTTTTTATATCTTCTATTCCATATAAATAACCACACTTTTTTAATA
Organism: uncultured Clostridia bacterium; assembly: GCA_947624405.1. Classification (GTDB taxonomy): domain Bacteria; phylum Bacillota; class Clostridia; order TANB77; family CAG-508; genus JAAWPK01. Next base: position 6,093 of record CANQKB010000073.1, on the reverse strand, counting down.
TGTAACTATTAGTAGATTGCACTTCTAATTCAACTGTTTTAACTTCATATTCTTTTAACATTTTCAGCCATTCTTTGGTCACGATTGAAGGTGAAATTGCTACTTTAAACTTTGCCCTTAAATTTTCTTCTCTTGCTTTTTTCAAAATCTTTTTTTGTTCCTTTTCTGTTTTACCAGTAAAACTACCAAGGAATACTTCTGTTACTTGTTTCATAAATTATCAACCTCGTATATCACTTCATATTTTCAAGACTTTTTCTTGCTGCTTCCATCTCTGCTAATTTTTTACTCTTACCACTTCCTGTATTTAGTACCTTTCCATTGCATAAAACTTGTGCAACAAACTTTTTATCATGATCTGGACCTTCTTCTGATATAATTATGTATTCAATCTTAACATTACCATGAACTTGCAATTTTTCCTGTAAAACTGTTTTATAATCTTTAGTTCCAACATGATTGCTCGCTACATTTATTGCATCTTTCAAATTAGATATAATAAACTTCTCAGCATTTTCCACATTACTATCTAAATAAATTGCAGCGATAATAGACTCAATGGCATCTGCAAGAATTGCTTTGTTTTGCACATTTCCAAAGCCTTCACCTTTACTTGTTATTAAAAAATGTCCTATTTCAAGCTTTTTTGCAACTTCATATAAACTGTTTTCACATACAACAGTTGCACGAACCTTAGTCATCTCACCTTCATTAAGTTTAGTAAAATTATTATACAAATATTTACTACTTACAAACTCTAATATGCTATCTCCTAAAAATTCAAGTTTTTCATTGCTTTCAACATCATGCATATTTGCATATGATGTGTGAGTTAATGCCGTTTGCAATAATTGCTTATTTTTAAATGTATATCCTATTCTTTTTTCTATTTCATCAAATTGCATCCTCAAATCTATCCTTTCTTCTATTGTATATAAAAAGTTTTTCTAACACTCCATTTTCTTACCTACGTATTATATAACTTAGACATTAAAAAATCAATATTTTGTTACCTTTCTCCTCACATACTCATACAAAATAACCCCTGTTGCAACTCCTGCATTAAGGCTTTCTGTTTTTCCAAGCATAGGAATTTTAACTTTAGAATCAGCAACTTCTAAAATTTCTTTAGAAACACCTTTAGACTCATTTCCAATCACAATAACCTTTTTAGAGAAATCTACATCATATATGCTTTGTGCACCACTAAGTGATGTTGCAAGAACTTTAAACTTGTGTTTTTTCATATTTTTCAAAGTTTGTACTAAATCTTCAGCTTCAATAATTTTAACTCTAAAAATAGCTCCCATGGTCGAGCGTACAACCTTTGGATTATATGCATCAACACTCGTTTTAGACAAAACGACTTGGCTTAATCCTGTGCTATCAATGGTTCTAAGAATAGTTCCTAAATTGCCTGGATCTTGTATGCCATCAAGTACTACAATAATATCCTCCGTAAATTTTATTTTTTCTTCTCCACTTTCCTTTTCGATTACAGCAATCATGCCTTGAGGATTTACTACATCTGTCAAAAGCCCAAAAACCTTACTTGTCACATATATACAGTCATATTTTGCAATTTGATATAAAAACTTCTGCTCTATACATCCTTCATCTTTTATGCAATCTTCACATACCACAATTTGTTTAATTTTTGCATTTTCTTCTATTGCCTCTTGAATCATTTTTATTCCTTCAACAATGTATAAATTATGAACGTCACGATATTTTTTATCTTTCAATTTACGTATATTTTTTATCGTTTCATTATCTTTACTCGTTATTATATCCATATTTACCTCATCCCTTCAATTTCTATATATTACATAAAAATTCTTTCACTTGTTTTATTATCGCCTTATTTTCGTCAATCTTGTATGTAATATATGGAAGAGCTGAAGGTGAAAATTTTACTTTATTTTTATAAATTTCAATTAATTTACTTACTGAACTAAAATCAAACTCTTTTTCCATAAAATAAAAAATAATATTACTTCCTCTTTGAATAATTTTAGTAATTTTTTTATCACTACATAAATTTTTAATTCTCGCAATTTCAAGTAAATTTTCAACTTCTGCTGGCATAGTTCCAAACCTATCTATTATCTCATCAGTAATATCAAGTATTTCATTTTCATTTTTACATAAAGCAATATCTTGATAAATATTAATCTTAAGATCACTATTTTCAATATATTCATCTGGAATATAGCTAGAAACATTAAGCTCAATTTGTACTTCTTGTGGTTCTTCTTCAATAATTGCTTTTCTTCCTTGCATTTCTTTCATAACTTCATCTAAAAGTTTACAATACATATCATATCCAACTTGTGCCATATGTCCATGTTGGAATTCGCCAACAATACTTCCAGCACCTCTTATCTCCAAATCACGAATTGCAATCTTAAATCCAGATCCAAATTCTGTAAAGTCTTTTATTGCTTTTAATCTTTTTTCTGCAACTTCTGTTAAAAGTTTATCTCTTTTATATGTTATATACGCAAATCCTTCTCTATTGCTTCTTCCAACTCTTCCTCTTATTTGATATAACTGTGCAAGCCCTAATTTATCTGCATTTTCTATAATTATAGTATTGGCATTTGGAATATCAATTCCAGACTCTAAAATAGTTGTACAAACTATAACATCTATTTTCTTTTCAATAAAATCTAGCATTATCGCTTCAAGTTCTCCGCCGTTTCATTTTTCCATGTGCGAACTCAACTCTAGCACCTGGCACAAGTTCTTCTACTTCTTTTTTCTTTTTTTCTATTCCTTCAACATTATTATATAAATAAAATACCTGTCCTTTTCTTTCCAATTCTTTTGTTATAGCCTCTCTTATTACTTCCTTATCATATTCTAACACATAAGTTCTAACTGGTTTTCTATCTTGTGGTGGCTCATATATTACAGACATATCTCGTACACCAACCATAGACATATGAAGTGTTCTAGGAATTGGTGTTGCAGTCATTGTTAAAACATCTACATTATTTTTTAGCTCTTTTATCTTTTCTTTATCTTTTACACCAAATCTATGCTCTTCATCTATTATTAATAATCCTAAATTTTTAAACCCTACATCTTTACTAAGTAACCTGTGTGTTCCAACAACAATATCGATTTGACCTAGTTTTAGTTTTCTTACAATTTCATCTCTTTCTTTTTCTTTTCTAAATCTATTTAAAAGTTCTACTTTTATTGCATATTTTTTCATTCTTTCCTTAAATGTTTCATATTGCTGATTTGCAAGTATAGTTGTTGGCACAAGATATACAACTTGCTTTCCATTCATACATGCCTTAAAAGCTGCACGAATAGCTACTTCTGTCTTACCATATCCTACATCTCCACATAGCAATCTATCCATTGGCTTTGGCTTTTCCATGTCCTCTTTTACTTCTTGTATACATCTTAGCTGGTCTTCTGTTTCTTGGTATGGGAAGCTATCTTCAAATTCTTTTTGCCATGGTGTATCTTTTTCAAAAGCAAATCCTTTTGCTCTTTTTCTTTTCGCATATAATTCTACTAAGTTTCTTGCAACTTCCCTTAAATTAGATTTTACTTTATTCTTCGTATTTTCCCATTCTTTTGATCCAAGCTTATTTATCTTTGGAGCTTTATCGCCCCCACCTATATATTTTCTGACATTATCTAATGAATTTGTTGGGATATATAAAACATCATCACCAGAATATTTTATCTTAATATAATCTTTTGTGATTCCATCTGCTTTTATTGTATTTACTCCTATATATTGCCCAATCCCATTAGTTCTATGAACAACATAATCTCCTATTTTTAAATCGCTAAAAGTTATTTTCTCTGCTTCTCTAAATTCTGCTGAACGTCTTGTCCTTGGCTTATATGTGTTCTTTTCTTTTTCTTGTTTTGTAATTTCATAAAATTTTTCATCTATTTCTTTTATTTTCTCATGTTCTAATACAATTTGATTCTTTCTTTCTCTTAATATGTCCTCAGATTCAAGATTTATAACTTGAAATTTTTCTGTATTTTTTAGTACTTCTTCGATATTATACATATGTTCAAGAACATATGGTATATTTTTTTGCTTTTCTACTAAATCTTTTATTAAAAGTAAATTATCATTTAAAATATTTTTTGCTCTTAAATTTATTTTATTCAATTCATCAAAAGCAATTAACGTATTTTCTGGCAAATATTCAATTATGTTTCCATCTGGCTCTTCACATACATCTTCTGATAAAGGATATATCTTAACTTGATTTACATTCTCTGTTGACCTTTGGCTTGATATTTCAAAGTATCTAATTTGATCTATTTCATCTCCAAAAAATTCGATTCTTATTCCTTTTTTTGAAGATATAGCGATATCTAAAATATCTCCTCTTATGCTGAAGTTACCTTTTCCCTCTACTAGGTCACATCTTTCATATCCCATACTTACAAGCTTTTCTTTTATTTCTTCTAAGTTATATTCATTTGCAACTAATAATTTTAAAATGCTATTTTTCATCATTTTTTTTGATAAAATTGGTTGCATTAGTGTTTCTGTACTTATAACAACTATTTCTGCTTCTTCATTGTAAATTTTGATTAATCCATCTATTCTTGCAAATAATATATCCATGCTTTGTACATCATATTGGTATGTTACAATATCTTTTTTTGGTATATATATTGTGTTTGGATTTATACTTTTTAGATTTCTATGCAAGTTTTGTGCCATTAGCTCATTATATGTGACAAGTAATATTGGTCTTTTTTGTGTTTCACTTGTTGCTGATATTATACATGCTTTTGACACGTCAGTTAAACCCAATATTGCTATTGGGTTCTGTTTTTCTTTTATTTTCTCTAAGTAACTAGTTATTTCTCCTAGATTTAAAACTTTTTCTACTATCTCTTTCAATTTACGCTACCTCGAATATAGATTTTACTATATTTTAACGAATTTGTCAAATATCCCTAAGACAACTGTCTTAGGGATATTAATTAAAAATATAAATCATTTTAATTTTTTCACATACAATTACCTGTTAACCAGTCTAACACATGTTTTTCTTTCACTCCAGTTTATGATAATGCTAGAAATACGCTACATGGAAGCGATTGGACATCCGGACTAAAACTGTAGGATGCATAAAGCACGTTGACTGTGATTTAGGAGAAATTTCTAGGAGAAGCTACAAAATTAAATATACCCAGCGTAACAACCAATTAAAAGTACAGCGACAAACTTTAATTAGTTGGGTCTATAGTACCTCACGAGCTCCGCCTTATCACACAAAACCAGTACCGACTGACGGAGATCAACTTCGGTCGCGTATCTAGATACTGCCCATTGCTGCGTACCATTAACCCCGATGATTTCGGTATCAGGAATGACCTCGATAGAAACAGTTCCGCGGCGGAACCCCAATCTTCGAGTACCCACTTTCAATCCAGTCTCCGACTGTTGAACCTAGCATTGCTCGATAATATGAATCTTCATAAGGTGATTCACCTTTACTTATCTTAAATCCTAGTATTCCTACACTTTTCGTTCCTGTATTTTCTTCTCCATCTATTACTGTTACCGTTATTTTATAACACTTTTCTTGTTCTAATCCACTAAATGTATATGTGGCTTCATCTTGTTTTTCTTCCTTTACAGTACTTATTGGAGTAAGACTGTCAACATCAACTGTTTTACTAGTGTCCCACAACTCTTGAAATTCATCTAGTGATTTTTCAAGTATCTCATTAGTATCTAATGCCTCACACTTGTATTCATACGTTAATCCACTCGTTACTGGCACTCCATCTTTCTTTACGCTATTCACCTTTATTGGTATTTGTTCACTTGTTACCTGTGCTTCTTGTACCGATAAATCTACTGTCAATGTTTCTCCTGTTCCGTCCTCCTTTTCCTCCTACATCTTGTATCTGCTTAATTGTATCATCCAATTTTCCACTCATTTCATTTAGCATGCTTACTTCATTACTTTGGGCTTGCGAATAATTTATACTTCCTTGTGATGCCAAATTTATAACCCCATCTACTACTAATGTTTGTAACGTTATCGCTGCTAATATGATTAATACTATTATTGTGATTATTAA
>CANQKB010000072.1 GCA_947624405.1 uncultured Clostridia bacterium | reverse complement strand
TCGCTTCGCTCGTTTGGTCGCTTACGCGTTCATTTCAAAACAACTATTTTCAGGCTTCTTAAAAAAACACTGCACTGTTACAAGTGCTTTTTTTGTGTCAAAATATATAATGATTGTGCATATAATAAATATAGGAAAGGGTAGGAAAAGGTATGGAAAATTTTGATATGAATAAAATGGCTGAAATGCTAGGCAAAATGGATAAAGCAGATATTGAAAAAGGCATGAATCAAATAACACAAATGATGAATTCAAAAGATGGAGAAAACATAAAGAATATTGTTTCTAAAGTGGCAGAAAATATGAACGGAAATAGTAATCAAAGGAATAATTATAACTATGGAAATAATCAAAATAATAATAATGGAAAAAGTGAATATAACGCGCAAAATAATTCTTCAGATACAGGCGTAGACATAGACCCAATGATGATTCTTAAAATGAAGAATATGTTAGAAAAAATGCAAAATACAAATGATCCAAGGTCAAATCTTTTAAAATCATTGAAACCATATTTAAAAGATAGTAGAAAGGAGAAGGTAGACCAGTATGTAAAGTTATTTGGAATGAGTGATGCAATAAAGATACTAAACGATACACGGAGGTGAAATAAAACGATAATGGAAAGTTCATTAAAGCTAGAACTATTTGGAATAACTTTATTTTTTGATGACATACTCCTTCTATCACTTATATTCTTTTTATATAATGAAGGAGTACGTGATGATTTTTTATACATATCTTTAATTCTATTGTTATTTTCTTAGATATCCGTATAGTTGCAGGACAAGTTGGAAAAGCGTAATGTAAATGTAAGTAAAATGTAATGTAAATTTAATATAATGAATTAGAAAAAGTGAAAGCAGTATCCGTAAAGGTGTATTTTTTTTAATAAATATATAAAAAAATGCCTATTGAAAAAAAGAAAAAATATTGTTAAATTATATGTAAATATGATATGATAGGGCATAAAAAGTAGCAAATAAAATATTCACATAACAATTTTTCATAAAAAAGCATTGAAAAATGTTGAAAAAGCGTGTATAATAATATATATAGGAAAAAATAGGAATAGGAGGAAGTTTCAATGAACAAAAAAATGTTAACTAAATTGGTAGCTATGATGCTAGTATTTTTGTTATGCTTTGCTGATGTAGCTATACTAGGAAACGGAATTGCAGTCGCTGCTTCAAATGTTGATTTAGAGAAACAATCAACAGAAGTAAAAAAGACAGAAGTAGAATTCGATGCATATTTCGAAGAAGAAGGAGTAAGAACGCATAGTAAAAAGATAGAGCCAGAAGAAGAGGAAAAATTACATTTAGAAATAAAAGTACCAGAAGGCTATCTTACAAATGCTGTTATTAAAATAGAAAATGCTAATTTCAAAGTACAAGAAATAACAGATGAAGCTGAATTAAGCTTGATACAAGAAATATCAGCTGAAGAAAATACAATTACATTAAATAAAATAAGTAATGGTGGATCAGTAATACTTGAAATACCAATCAAAATGAAAACTGATTCTAGTTTTAATGTAAAAGATATTAGTAAAATAGCCGAAGTTAAGCTACAAGGTACATATGTAAATAATAAAGGAAAGGAAGTAGAAGTAGATAAAGCTATAGAAGTAGAAAGCATAATGTCTGGAGAAGCAGAGAGTATGCTAACAGAAGAGATTACAAAATTTGTTTCATTTGATGTAAATGGAAGCAAAGGTGTAATCCTTCAAACAGCTATTCATTCAAAACTTGTAGATAACAAATTGCCAGTTAAATCTACAACTTTTGAAATAGAAATACCAGAATTAAATAATGCAAAACCAGATGTTATAACTATTTCATCTAATTCTACTATGGCAACTGATGGTCAAGGAAAGAGAGTATTTTCAGAAGAAGATTATGAAATAGAAGACGGAGTACTTAGATTAATAATAGAAAATGGCGAAGAGTCACTTTCTTGGCTAAAGGATGCTGAGGATGAATTGCTACTTACATGTATATTTGGAGAGCAAACGACAGATGTTCAAGCTCAAATAGAACTTAATGCTAAAACAACAATAACATACTATAGTGATGAATTAAAAACAGTAAAGGCAGAAAGTTCTGATGTAAAAGAATTAACAGGTCAAATAGGAGATATAGTTACATTAGATTTAGAGACAAATCGAAATGAACTATATAAAGGATATATTCAAACAGAAGGAGCAAGTAACACAGAATTTGTAGATACTTTAAGTATAAATGTTGGATATAGTAAATTAGTTGATAAATTATTGTTCAAAGATGAAACAACCTATATAGATATAAATGAAAATGTTTTCACATCAAATTCAGTATACAAATATACAAAAATCAGTAAAGATAATTTTATACAATTATTAGGAGAAGAAGGATATATAAATGTATACAAAGATGATGGAACATTAGTTATTATGTTGAATAAAGATAATTTAGAGTATACATATCAAGAAGAATATACAAACTTAATGTTTGAAACAAGTGCACCTATAGCAGAAGGAGTACTCGAAATAGAAAATGGAAGAGGAATAAAAAGTGCTGAATATTCAAAAGAGCAAATAGATCAATTTGCAAAATATTCAGTAAATTTGATATGCAATATATTTAAAGATAATCAAGTAATAATATCAGCACACCAAGCAAAGGAAATGAATTTATTAGAAAGTCAAACAAAAGCAGAATTAATTTTAAGCCAAGATAGATTTTCAACAGTTACATTAAATGAAGGTGTAGAAGTTAGAATTAATTTGAAAACAACGGGAGAAGATAGTACATTATATAAAAATCCAAAAGTAAAACTAACATTCCCAGAATATGTAACAAATGTAAGTGCAGAAAATGTAAAATTATTATATGAAGATCAGCTTGGTATAAAGGATGCAAAAATATATAAAAATGAAAAAAATGAGCAAGTAGTTGAAATAAATCTTATAGGAGAACAAACAGAATATAGTGATTCATCTATGACAGATGAAGCTACATTAATAATGGAAGCAGATATTGCTGTAAATGATTTAACACCTACAAAAACAATGCAAGCACAACTTGAAGTAAGCAATGAAAATGATGGACAAACCTTTATAGAAGATAAAGATGTAAAATTTGTTGCACCTGTAGGAATGGTAACAGTAAACAAAATAGCAGACTATAATGAAGCTGGAGAAACTGCTGAATCAATGAGTGGAAAAACAGCTATAGGAAAAATAGACGTAAATAAAGAAAGTAGAACAGCAAAAGTTACAATGACAGTTGTAAACAACTACAACTATTCATGTGAAAATGTAAAAATAATAGGAAAGATACCATTTGAAGGAAATAAGAGCATAAAGACAAACGAAGAATTAGGTAGTACATTTACTACAAAAATGGTAAAAGGAATAAATATAGTTTCAGGATTATCACAAGAAGATATTACAATATATTATAGCGAAAATGGTGATGCAGATGCAGACCTAAATAAATATCAAAATGGTTGGACAAAAGATATTACAGATTTAAGCAATGTAAAAGCATATATGATAGTAATAAATGAAAAGGTATTACAAATAGGAGATACGGTTAGCTTTGATTATGAAATAGAGATACCAGAAAATCTACAACATGATGAAATCGCATATAGTACATTTGCTGTTACATATACGAGAGGACAATATGAAAATGGAGAAAATGCAAATGTAGAAGGAATGGCTACAGAAACAACAGAAAGTACACCAGTTGGAGTATCAACAGGAGAAGGACCAAATCTTAGTGTAGAATTAAATGCAGATTTTGAAAATGAAGCAGTAGTTAAAAAGGGACAAGTAATAACATATACAGGACAAGTAACAAATAATGGAAAATTACCTGTAAATAATATTTCACTAAAAGTAGCTATACCTTCACAATCATATCTTGCAACATATAACCAAGATAAAGGGGAATATGATATAGATTATAAATTAAAAGAGAAAATATTTACTATAGATACACTAGAAGTAGGCAAGAGTGAAAGTATAAAATTCTCTTTACAAGTAGGAAGTTACTCTGATATAGAAAAAGTAGATATGGATAAAATATGGCCAGAAAAAACGCTTGATGATTTTGAGGGTAGTGAAGAAGAATTTGCAGAATATCAATCAAAAAGAGAAGAAGCAATAGAAGAATACAACAATATGTATAACTCAGTAAATAAAATAAATCCAACAGTAATTGCAACAGTAGAGGGATTTGATGATGAATTTAAATCTAATGAAAGAGTAAATATAATATCTAGTGAAAAAGATGAAGTTGGATTAGTCTTAAATCTTGATGATGGTCGTGATAGTCCAGAATTATTGATAGGAGAAGATGTTGAAATCGTATTATCAATAGGAAAGACCAATAACGAACCTAGAAGGAATTTAGTAGTAAAAGGAGTAATTCCAGAAGGATTAACATTAGATAAATATAGTGATAATGCAGAATATGATGAAGAAACAAGAACACTTACATATAGCTATGCAAACATGTCAGATACAAGAATTGCAGAAAAGATACAATTAAAAACAGATGATATGCAAGATGGCGTATGTGATAGAACAATGAAGTTACAATTTGAGGCAACATATGCTGGAAATGATAGTACAATAAAAAGTAATGAAAAAACATATCATGCTATAGATTTAGTAAATGGTGGTTTTGATGTATCACAAAAAAGTGATAGAACAGATGGGTATATATCAATAGGTGAAGAAATCACATATGAAATTACAATAAAAAATGTTACTTCATTAAAGGGAACTGCAACAATACAGGATATTATACCAGAAGAGTTAGAAGTTACTCAAGCATATTATGTACAAAAAGGAAGTACAAATAATTTAGATGTTAGTCAAAATAATATACTTAGTGTAACACCTACATTAGAAAGTGGTGAAAGCATTACAATATATGTTGTTGCAAAAGCAAAATGGGTATCAGAAGATACAGAGATAACAAATACTGTTAAAATAGTAGGAAGTACTTTAAGCGAAAAAGAAGGAAATAGCTTAAAGCACACAATACTTGGAAATAGCTCATCAGGAAATAATGGACAAGGCAATAATGGTAATAGTGGTAGTGGAACAGATAATGAACAATCATATAGAATATCAGGAACAGCTTGGATAGATGCAAATAAAAATGGTAGTAGAGAAGATGATGAAGCACTAGTTGGAAATATGACCGTTTACTTACTTGATGATAAAGGAAGCAATATAAAAGATAAAACTACTACTAATGTTAATGGTGTATATGTATTCTTAAATGTGCCAGCAGGTACATATATAGTAGCATTTGAATATGATACAGGTTCGTATGGATTAACTTCATATCAAGCTAAAAATGTTGGAGATACGATAAATTCTGATGCTGTAAGTATGATATTAAAAATTGGCGATTCAACGAAAACCTATGGAGCAACTAACAGATTAACAGTAAATAATAATACATATAATATGGATATAGGTTTAATAGGTAGTCCAAAATTTGACTTAGAATTAGAAAAAACAATAAGCCTAGTTCAAGTAAGTAATGCAAAAGGAACGGAAAACTATAACTTTAATAAAACAGATTTAGCAAAGGTAGAAATTCCTGAAAAGAATCTTAAAGGTTCAGTTGTTGCTGTAACATATATAATAACAGTTAAGAATACAGGTTCTGTTGCAGGATATGCGAATAAGATTGTAGACTATAAAGCTAAAGATATGTCATTTAGCTCAAGTCTAAATCCAGAATGGTATACAGATACATCTGGAAATGTATATACAACAAGCTTAAGTGATAAAGTAATACAACCAGGTGAAGAAGTATCAGTATCATTAATACTTACAAAAACAATGACAGATGATAACATAGGTCAAACAACAAATGATGCCGAAATTGCAGAAAGTTCAAATGATTTGGGAACAGTAGATATGGACTCTACACCAAATAACAAATCACAAAAAGAAGATGACTTTGGTACAGCAGATTTCATCGTAGCAGTAAAAACAGGTGGAGTGCTTGTCTTAATAGGTATAATGATAACTGTACTTGCAATATTCGCATTTGGAGCTTATGAAATAAATAAACGAGTACTTTCGAGAATATAGAAGGAAGGAGGAAGTACGATGAATAAAACAAAAAATATAGCTAAAATAATTAGATATTTCGTATTAATATTAAGTATTATGCTACTTTGCTTAGGTGCAAGTACAACAGTTTTAGCTGAAGGAGAAACATTAAAAGATGTTTTTGAAAGTGGAAGTACAGATGGCTTCTTTGTAGATACACCGGGTGGAGTAAAAGTCGAAATAACTCATGAATTTAGTGATTGGAACTATCAAGAACACCCAGCTTGGGTATTAGAAAACGAATGGAAAGTATTGTGGTGTAATGAACATCATGTGCAAACAGGTAAAGCAGCTCAAGTGTCAGAAAATCAACCACTAAAATATGAAAAACTAGTAAGATCTACACAAGAAGAAATGTGGAATAGCTTTCAAAGTCATTTAGCTGAACATAAACATACAGGAACTGGTATTAACTGTTACCCAGATCATCACATTTCACAAGCTGATTTTCACACTGATAAAGATTTGTGTGAAGAATTAGACCAATGGTTGCCACCAAATTACCACACAACATTTACATTATCAAACCAAGGATGGAAGGGTGGCTGCCCAGAAAATATAGCACAATTTATATTAACACAAGGTAATAGATATACAGATCCTAGACAAGCTTGTAATCCAGATAGCCCATGGAATGCAGCCGGAGGAGATTTCTCATCTCCTGAAAAGCAATCTGCAATATGGGGCGAAGGTGGAGATGGAGGCTTAAGAAGAATAGCAGAGAGTTATTTTAAATATTTCTATAATAAAATAACTATTGAGCGTGATAATGATGAAGATAAATATAAAGATTATCTTCAAGCATTTAAGTATGATTTTCAAAAAGAGAAAAAGGGTAAAGAAATAAATGCAACTATGCAAAAACTACAAGTAAATGCAGATGGCTCAATACAAACTTCAGGAAGCACTGATAACGGAGATGGCATAGCTGAGATTCCAGAAAACCATAATGGTGGAATGAATGACGGAGATGGAATAGTTGAAATTCCAGAAAACCATAATGGTGGAAT
>CANQKB010000071.1 GCA_947624405.1 uncultured Clostridia bacterium | reverse complement strand
ACATTTCTGTATATTCTGGAATTTTATATTTCTTCATATAGTTTAGTTTTAATATTCCATACTTTCCTATATTCCCAGCTCTCCTAATTTTTGGCATTATTATATTAGGTATATAATAATCTCCAACTAATCTATATTCTATTCCTGTTTTTTCATCAACAAATCTCTCTTTTAATTCTTTTTTCTCCATAATTTTTTATTCTCCTCTCAATTTTAATTTTTATTATAAAATCAAAAAAAGATGAAATTGTTATTATTTTTTACAATTCATCTTTTAAATATTTGAAAATTTATGATTTTACTAAATTGTTACTAGGAGGAAACCCTTGTTATTACTACTTTTTAATTTTTCGTCATAAGAGAATATGGTTGTTATTATTAACGCAACTAACGTTATTCCTTCTTCTTTTTTCATTTGTCTTCATTCCTTTCTTTTTTTATTTTTTATTTATATTTATTTTAATTTTAATATCTGTTTTATTTTATCATTTCCTCAGGTAGCTTAGCGGAAATAATGTAGCTTAGCGAAAATAAATCGCTAATCATAATCTATTTTTTGCACACGCAAAAAAAACACATAGCAAACTTTACATTGCTTTTGCTACCATGCCAAAAACAACATAAAGCCTATGTGCCATTACATTCAATTTTTCGCATATTAAATTACCTCTAGATGCTCCTCTCCAGACTGTCCAACAAATCCTTTCCTGTAAATATTCTGTGTGTGTGTGTGTGTGTGTGTGTGTGTGTGTGTGTGTACAGCCTCAAGGGTTCTAGCGTTTTTCTTTACTCTTTTCATTTGCATTTTTTCCTTTTTATTTACTTCACAACATTTCTATCTTTATTGTATTTTTATTTTATAACATATCTTCATACATTGTCAAGTTATTTTTTCCCTTTGCCAGGGAAATTTTGTAGTTCAGTAATTTTTTATATAATTAATATAATTGTTAACAATTATTCAAAAACTCTTGCACGAAAAATAGTACACTGCTATAATATAAATGGAAAATTAAAGAACAAATGACAAAGAAAGGAGTTAATTATGAAAAATTTAAATGGAAATATTAGAGGTATTACACTCATTGCATTAATAATAAGCATAATAGTAATGGTAATCTTAGCAAGCGTATCCATAGGAATGCTAAAGGGAGAAGATGGAATATCAACCCAGTCATTTGGTGACTCGTGGCATTATTCGGCTTTAAATGTCTATTGCTTAAGATTGTATAGCATAGCATTAAATGACGACGAAGTACAAGCAAATCATGATAAAGCAGTTGAATATCATTCTTTATTCGAAAAATAAAACCGATTAAAATTTCAATGTAAAAGGTTTCTTTTTCGTGTCATTATGGCTAAAAAGCGAAAAAATTGCATAAATTTTAAAATCATTGTATATTTTTTTATTTTTAGCCCATAATATAATTAGATTGAACGCATGGAGGTGCATTTAATATGTCAAACGAAAAGAAAAACAACAACAATAATAATAATAACAATAACAATAATAACAACAACAATAACAACAATAATAGCAAACAAAATAATCACTAGTAAAATAGTAGCAATGTAAATTATCCTTTTTGTATATGAATATTTACAAATATTTTTAACATCCATTACTTATTCTTATACAAAGTAAGACGTTCAATACGAACGTCTTATTTTAATTCTCATGATATAAGCTTTTAACTTCTAACTTTCAATATATTTTTTCAAAAACTGACCAGTATAGCTTTTTTCATTTTTTACAACTTGTTCAGGTGTACCAACTTGTACAACAGTTCCTCCTCTTTCTCCACCTTCTGGACCTAGGTCTATTATATAATCACAAGTTTTAATTAAATCTAAATTATGCTCTATAACAACAATACTATTTCCAGTATCAACTAATCTTTGTAAAATATCAACCAATCTGTGAACATCTGCAATATGCAAACCTGTTGTAGGTTCATCTAAAATATATAAAGTTTTTCCTGTTGCTTTTTTTGAAAGTTCTGTTGCAAGCTTAACTCTTTGTGCCTCTCCTCCTGACAATGTTGTTGATGGTTGCCCTAATTTAATATAGCCTAATCCTACATCATACAAAGTTTGAATTTTCTGTTTAATTCTAGGTACATTAGCAAAAAATTCCAAACTTTCTTCAACTGTCATATCTAATACATCTGCAATAGTTTTACCTTTATATTTTACTTCAAGCGTTTCTTGATTGTACCTTTTTCCTTTACAAACTTCACATGGTACATAAATATCTGGCAAAAAATGCATTTCTATTCTTAATACACCATCTCCTTGACATGCTTCGCATCTACCACCTGGCACATTAAAGCTAAATCTACCTTTTTGATATCCTCTCATTTTTGCTTCATTGGTAGTAGCAAATATATCACGTATTATATCAAACACTCCTGTGTATGTTGCTGGGTTAGAGCGTGGTGTTCTTCCTATTGGTGATTGGTCTATATTAATTATTTTATCTATATTTTCAATTCCTTTTATTGCCTTACACTTTCCTGGCTTTTCGTTTGAACCATTTATTTCCTTTGCAACTTTTTTATACAATATTTCATTTACAAGTGTAGACTTACCAGAACCTGAAACTCCTGTAACACATGTAAAAACTCCCAATGGTATTTTTACATTTATATTTTTCAAATTGTTTTGTGTTGCCCCAATTATTTCTATTGATTTTCCATTTGATTTTCTTCTCTTCTTAGGAACTTGAATTCTTTTTCTTCCACTTAAATAATCTCCTGTAATTGAACCTTCCACCATTTTCACTTCTTCTGCTGTACCTTGTGCTATTACATTTCCACCATGTACGCCGAGGTCCTGGTCCTATATCTATTATTTGGTCTGCAGCATACATAGTATCTTCATCATGCTCTACTACAATTACAGTATTGCCCAAGTCTCTCAATTTTTTCAATGTTGCTATCAATTTATCATTATCTCTTTGATGTAAACCTATACTAGGTTCATCCAAAATATATAAAACACCTGTTAAGCTTGAACCTATTTGGGTTGCGAGTCTAATTCTTTGTGCTTCTCCTCCTGATAGTGTACCAGCAGCTCTTGATAATGTTAAATAATCTAATCCTACATCTATTAAAAATTGTAATCTTTTATCTAATTCCTTAAAAATTTGATCTGCAATCATTTTTTCAGTTGTTGTTAATTCTAAATTTTTTAAATATTCCTTTATATTACAAATTGGCATTTCTGTTAGTTCATTTATATTTTTATCTCCAACTTTTACTGCAAGGCTTTCTTTTCTAAGTCTTGCTCCATTACACGTTGGACAATCACTTTCACTCATGTACATTTCGTAAAAATCACGCATTCCTTGTGATTTTGTTTCATTATGGCGTCTTTCTAATGTTGGTATTACACCTTCAAAAGGTGCTGTAAATTTTCTTATACCAATAGATGATTCATATTCAAAATCTATTGCTTCATTCCCTGTACCATACAAGATTTTCTCTAAAAATTCTCTTGGTAATTTTTTTATAGGTTTTGAAATATCTACACCATAATATCTACCTATACTTTCAAAGTACATTTTTGCCATTGTTTCGCCTTTTTTCATTGTGCTTGCCCCAAAGGCTTTGACTCCATCATATAACGTTTTATCCTTATCTGGAATTATCAAATCTTCATCCATTCTCATTAAATATCCTATACCTGTACATGTTGGGCAGGCTCCAAATGGATTATTGAATGAAAACATCCTTGGTGTTAATTCTCCAATACTTATACCACAATCTGGGCATGCGTAATTTGCACTATATAATCTATTTTCTTTACCATTTATATCAATAGTTACAAGGTTTTCTGCATGTTTTAATGCAACCTCTACTGATTCTGCAAGTCTATTTCTTATTCCTTTTTTTATAACTAATCTATCTACTACTAGCTCAATATTATGCTTTTTCTTTCTATCCATGCTAATATCATCTGTTAATTCATAAATTTCTCCATCTACCCTAACACGCACAAATCCTTCTTTAGAAAAACCTTCTAACAGCTTTACAAATTCGCCTTTTCTTCCTCTTACTATTGGTGCTAAAACTTGTATTTTGGTTCCTTCTTCAAGTTCCAAGATATTATCGACAATTTGATCTAGTGTTTGTTTTTCTATTTTCTTACCACAGTTTGGACAATATGCCGTTCCAATTCTTGCATATATTTCAGTAACTGTTCCTACTGTTGAACGTGGATTTTTTGATGTTGTTTTTTGATCTATTGATATTGCAGGAGATAATCCTTCAATTAATTCTACATTAGGCTTTTCCATAATCCCTAAAAATTGACGTGCATATGATGAAAGGCTTTCTACATAACGTCTTTGTCCTTCTGCATACAATGTATCAAATGCAAGTGATGATTTTCCAGAGCCTGAAAGCCCAGTTATGACTACTAATTTATCTCTTGGTATTTCTAGATTTATGTTTTTTAAATTATGCTCTTTCGCTCCCTTTATTATTATCTTATCATTCATGCTTATTAACCTTCCTTTAGACATATGTAAAATTTATCAACAATTATTATACTACATATGGATTTAAAAAACAAGAGTTTGCAAAAAACAAATTGAAATATTAGTAACAGTTTGTTACAATTCACAGCCCATTTCCGCTAAGCTACCTGAGGAAATGATTTTAAAAATGCGGCGTTGCGTTCTCCAAGGCGTTTAAGATAGTTTGGATTGTTAAATGATAAATACGAATTTGAAACTGTGCAAGCAAAAAAATTCGTAAGTCGAACTCACTTCGATTTTTAAAACATTCCTCCACGCTTAGCTAGTTATGATGTGAATGTAACACATTATTTTATCATATGGACAAATTCATATAAATATATTTAATCTATGAGTAGATTAAAACTTTTCCTATTTAATACTGTAATATTAACACTAACCTCACTTTTTATGAGTACAGTTAGTTTCTTTTTCAATGTATATGTAGCAAATAAAATTGGAAGTGAAGGTGCTGGAATCTTTGAGCTTTTGATGTGCATATATTCATTTGCTATAACTTTTGCAAATTCTGGCATAAGTCTTGCTGCTACAAGAATCGTTGCAGAAGAATTGGATATGCATGGAGCTAATGGCTTAAACATAGCTATGCAAAAATGCATAATATATAGTCTATGCTTTGGAATTTTAGCAACAATTTTACTTTGTGTTTTTTCACGGATATATTTCTCAAATTTTATTGCATGATAAAGTAAGTAAAATGCCCATTTACATTATGGCAATTAGTATGCCATTTAGCTCTGTTCTTGCATCTCTTTCTGGATATTTCACGGGTGTTAGACGAGTTTCAAAAACTTCTATTAGTAAAATATTAACATTGCTTTTGCAAATTATATTAACATGTACATTTTTATACTTTTTTAATTCAAATAGTTTAAGTATAGTTTGCACATATCTAATTTTAGCAAGTACAATTTCTTCTATCTTTGAATTTATATTAACATATATATTGTACTTACATGATAGTAGAAAATATATGAGCAGAAGTTTAAATAATGGATATTTTAGGAGAATTTTACGAATTGCTTTTCCAGTTGCAATTACGTCTTACATACGCTCTGGTCTTTCTACTTTGAAAGAAATGTTGGTGCCATATAGTCTTGAAAAACATACACCATCTTGTGAAACTGCACTTTCTCAATATGGTTTAATTAATGGAATGACCATGCCTATTTTGATGTTTCCATGCATTATTATCACATCGTGTGCAAGCTTACTTATTCCAGAATTTGCTAGATACAACTCAAAAAAAGATTTTTCTAGAATGAATGAAGTCATCTCAATTATATTTAAATTTACATCTATTTTTAGCATTTGTATTATTGTGATTTTTTTATTTTTTGCAGATGAAATTTCTATGATATTCTATCACAATACTGATGTTGCAGGATTTTTGCTTATGCTTGCTCCTTTAGTTATTTTAATCTACCTAGACAAAATTGTTGATGCAATGCTTCGCGGTCTTGATAAACAAGTTGGCGTAATGTTTTGTAATATTTTCGATTTGATTATAACCATATCACTTATATATATGTTAGTACCTAATTTTGGTATTTATGGATATCTGGCAATTATTGCTATTAGCGAACTATTTAATTTTACTGTTAGTGTAATTCAATTATACTCTGCTACTCATTTTAAGTTTAATTTTTTTACTTATGCAGTTATACCTCTTTTAGTTATTGCAACTTTAAGGTTCGCTTATGTTGCATCTTCGTATTCTTAAGTTTATGCTTTTTTTCATATTTTTGAAATTTACCGTTTTCTATACAACAAAAAAAGCTGAAATAAAAATACTTTTCATGTATTTTTATCTCAACTATATTCCATTAAAATTAAATTTTATCCCATGTTTATTTACTTTATTTAAATACTCCAAGAGTTCTTTTTCTTTATTTTCATTCCATCCATCATTTTCATTATAACTTGCATCTCCTAAATAATATGGAGGATCAAAATAACAAAAATCATTACTAGTTAGAGATTCAATTTCAAATTTTTTGTAATCTGTATTTACAAATAATATTAAAATTTTATGCTACTTTTATTCCTGTATCTACAACTTCTTTTACAAAAGGATTTGCAACTTTTTCATAATCTTCTGTTGTTATTGGATGTGGCTCTATTCTAGCATCTATGTCCCAAGTCATTCCCATTAAAACTGCCATACAGTCATAAATATCTTCAAAGTCATCTGAAATAACTGCAATATCTATATCGCTATCTTCAGTTTCTGTTCCTTTTGCATAAGAACCAAATAATATAATTGCTGTAACATTATATTGTTTTTTTATTTCTTTTATGAATTTATTTATACTATCTAAAATATCTTTATTTATTGTTCTTTCAACCATTTTCGTACCTCCTCAATATTTTTAACTTGTTCTTTAGCATAATCATCTGTGCATTTTGCATCAAAACTTTTTTTATAATCATCATATCTAGCACTTATGTTAAATGTATTTATAGTTTGTATCTTTTCTCTTATTTCTGTTGGTACTTCTAAATTTGCTTTTTTAGAAAGCAATATTAAATTATGAATTTTAGGTGCTATTGGATTATCATGATTATTCTTTGCATATAATCCTTTCAAAAGTTTTTCAATTACTAAATGTCCTATAAATAAGCACCATGTATTTTTC
>CANQKB010000070.1 GCA_947624405.1 uncultured Clostridia bacterium | reverse complement strand
ATAAGTTCGTGTCGATAAGTTTTTTCAAAAATTTTTAAACCTACACTATCAAGGTTTTTCAACTAACGAAAATATTCATACAAAAAAAGTCAGCTCAAAACTTGACTTTTAAAGGTTTTTGTAGTATTATTAATTGATACGATTGAGCTAAGGAGGTAATGACTATGTTATGTTCAATATGTAAAAAAGAACAAGCCGTTATTTTTATTGATGAACCCACTAAAAAAGATCCAAATCATGTTACAGGATACTGCATAAAATGTGCTAAAGAAAAAGGAATTGATCCTCTTAAATCTGTACTCGGTAACAATGATATTGATTTAAGAAATATCGCTGAACAATTTGAATCTGTTTTTAATAATTTATCTAATAACATGGAATTAACTGATATGGATTATGACGAAATTTCAGATAATATTGTTCCTGTTGGAGCTATTATTGGTAATATTTTTTCAAATCCTAATGAACAAGCAGAAAATAAAGGAACAAATAATAAACGTACCAAAGTTGAGAAAAAGCCTAAAGAAAAGAAAAAGAAATTTCTTGATATGTATGGTACAAATCTAACAGCTAAGGCTGAGGCAAATGAGCTTGATGCAGTTATTGGGAGAACAGCTGAAATAAGAAGAATCATTCAAATATTAAATAGACGTACAAAAAACAATCCTTGCCTAATTGGTGAACCAGGTGTTGGTAAAACAGCAATTGCTCAAGGTCTTGCTATTGCAATTGCTCAAAAGAAAGTACCTGCAAAACTTTTAAATAAAGAAGTATATCTACTAGATATGACATCTGTTGTAGCTGGTACACAATTTAGAGGACAATTTGAAGCAAGAATGAAAGGCATTATTGATGAGTGTAAATCCTTAAAAAATATTATTTTAGTTATTGACGAAATTCACAATATTGTTGGTGCTGGAGATGGCGAGTCTGCAATGAATGCTGCAAATATCTTAAAACCTTCTCTTGCTAATGGTGATATTCAATTAATTGGAACTACTACTCTTAAAGAATATAGAAAATTTATTGAAAAAGATTCTGCTTTAGAAAGGAGATTCCAAACTGTTATAGTTGAAGAACCAAATATTGATAGTGCTTCTGATATTATTTCTGGTATAAAAAAATATTATGAAGATTTCCATAAGGTTAAAATTTCTAATGAAGTTATTCGTCAAACAGTTATAATGTCTGAGAAATACATTCATGATAGATTTCTACCAGACAAAGCAATAGATATTCTAGATGAAGCTTGCTCAAGAATAAATCTTGATAACAAAGAATTATACAAACTTGAACTTTTAAAAAATGAATTAAAACTAGTACAAGAGCAAAAAAATGAAGCTGTGCAAACAGATTCAACAGAAGATTATCAAAAAGCTGCTGATTTAAAAACTCGTGAATGCCAACTAACAGACCAAATTAATGCTATTAATAAGAAACTAAAGCCAAAGGAATTAACGGTTGGTGATATTGCTGAAGTTATAGAACACTGGACCAAAATTCCTGTAACTAAGATTACAGAAGAAGAAACAACAAAGCTTTTAAACTTAGAAAATAATCTTCATAAAAAAATCATTGGTCAAAATAATGCTGTTGAAGCTGTTTCCAGAGCAATTAGAAGAAATAGAGCTGGTTTAAAATCTACAAAAAAACCACCTTCTTTCTTATTTGTTGGTCCAACTGGTGTAGGTAAGACAGAACTTGCAAAATCTTTAGCATATGAAATGTTTGGAGATAAAGACGCTATTATTAGAGTAGATATGTCTGAATATATGGAATCTCATTCTACTTCTAAATTGATTGGCTCTCCTCCTGGTTATGTAGGATATGACGATGCTGGTCAACTTACTGAAAAGGTAAAAAGGAAGCCATATTCTATTGTACTTTTAGATGAAATTGAAAAAGCTCATAGTGACGTTTTCAATATTCTTCTTCAAGTTTTAGATGATGGCAAACTTACTGATTCACAAGGTAATACCGTAAGTTTTGAAAATACTATAATAATTATGACATCAAATTCAGGTTCAAACTTAAATAATAATTCTATTGGTTTTGCCAAGAAAACAGTAGATTCTAATAAAATTTTAGACAGTTTAAAAGAAAGTTTTAGACCAGAATTTTTAAACAGAATTGACGAAATCGTTGTGTTTGATAGTTTAACAAAGGAAGAATTACTACAAATTGTTGATTTAATGCTAAATGATACTCAAAAGGTACTTAGTGATAAAAATATAACTATGGAAGTAAATAAAGAAGCAAAAGAATTTTTACTTGAAAAAGGAACAGACCTAAAATATGGCGCTAGACCTCTAAGACGTGCTATTCAAAGGTATATAGAAGATGAACTTTCTGAAAAAATCTTAAAACAAGAAATAAAAAATGGAAACAATATCAAAGTTTCTTTGGTTGATAACGCATTAAAATTTGAAGTTATATAAATAGAATAAATGGAGGAATTTATGCTAAAACGTGTGCCTAATCTTTTAACATTATTGAGATTTGTGTTTATTGTACCTATTGTAGTTACAATTGCGTATGAAAACTTTATAGCTTCTTTTGCATTTCTAATTCTCTCAGGTGCAACTGATGTATTAGATGGAATAATTGCAAGAAAGTTTAACTGTATAACAGACTTTGGAAAATTAATGGATCCACTTGCCGATAAAGCAACCCAAGTATCCATTCTAGTGATTTTAACTATAAAACGCATAATACCATTTTGGATATTAGCCATTGTTGTTTTAAAAGAATTTGCAATGATTTCTGGTGCTTCTTTCCTTTATGGAAAAGAACTTGTCGTTTCAAGTAAATGGTATGGTAAACTTTCAACTGTATTATTTTATGTGGCTATAATTTGTTCACTTACAATACGCTATCTTAATAATGTCTTAGAAATACAAATATATGATTTTTCAATTTACATATATTATATAGCTTTACTTGCAACCTTATCTGCTTTGGTTTTATACTTTAAAACATTTAATATGCGAAGCTACATAAAAGAAGATAAGTCACGGAAATCAAGAAAAATAAATTAATTTTGGTTATATTAAGAGTAGGTATTTATATTACCTACTCTTTTCTCTTATTCTGCATTATAGTCTTCCTTTATTTTGTTTAATTCTTCAATTCCATTTACATATATTCCATTACTTAATAATATTCTATCTGTTTCTGGTAAATACTGAATTTCCACATTTAATTGTTCTTGTAAGCTTTTATTTTCTTCTTCATCAAGTTTATATACATTTATTTTTTCCTCTTCCTCTATCACTAAATAATGTTCTCCACAAAAACTATTCATTTCTTTACTTAAAACTACTTTATTTGCAGAAAATTCTTCTAAATTCCATGTACTATATTTTTCTTTTATCTCCTCTTTTGTTAAATTAACCATCTCTGTTGGTATTTCGGCACTATCTGCTATAACATGACCGCAATCTGTATATTTTTTCTTTAAAATCAATTCTGTATTTGGAGTCGTTTTTTCTTCTCCTGCGTTTGCTACAATAGCTTTTACATCTGTTTTCGCGTTATTTCTTTCACTAAAAATATTTTCATTCATAACCATATTTTGACTTTCTGCTATCTTTTGCATTTTAACTGTATAATACGCTGTGCCAAAAAATAATACTATAAGACCAAATATAAAAATAGCTCGTTTGTTCATAATACTAAATCCTTTCTTTTTTAGTATTATTTACAAATCGAGCCAATTTTATACAATTTTAATAATCTCTTGTTGCTAATACTGGTGGATTAAATACTTTGCCACTAGTTGAAATATTTAAACTTTCTTCATGATTTGTAAGGAATGTTCCACTTCCTTTTAAGAAATATTTATGTCTCATTTCATCTGTTTGAGCTCCTCCAGAAACTATTGGATCATCCCATGTTACATCAACTGCATACCAAAATCCATCTAGTTTTACATAATTCCACATATGATCTTCTGTCGCTCCTGTAGAATTTGTTCCCTTTCCTGTGACTAGAACATTTTCAATTCCAAGTTCATCTAAAATATATTTAAATGTTCTTGCATAACTTTCACATACACCTTTTCTCTCAATTAAAGCACCATATACTGAAGCCTTTTGTATTCCCGTTCCATCATACGTCATATCATTTACAAGTTTATCATGTATTCTTTTTATTGTAAGATATGCATCACTGGAAGCCATTTCTTTGAATTGGTTTTTATTGCTTTCTACTTGTTTTATTGCTAATGCAACTTGTGAATTAGTTACAAAATCACTTGTAAAATATGTTGAAAAATCTCCTGAATCTATATACAATTTATATTTTTTTGAAAATATAGATGATGTTGTTTCTATATTTAAAAACATCTTTGAAAAATCTATATAAAATATATTAGGTATATCCAAGTTTAATGCATTTACTGCATCATTATAATATTCTTTTAGTGCATGTTGTCCTTCTTCATTACTTAGCAATTCTGAAAAATCATAGTCTAACTCTATAGTGCAATTTCCATATTTTAAATTATCAAGTTCTTTTACAAAAGCATCATATATTACCTTTGAGTATTCATTTAATTCATTATAATAATATCTATTATTATATGGATAACCTGATGTTGTTTGTGAATAAATATTAGTTTCTTCTACTCCAGGAATTACAATATCATTTACATTATAATTTTCTGTATTATTTGTGCTATTTGTATCATTCGTTTCATTTGTTAATACTCCATCTTCTAGTCTATCATTATATGTTGGCATGTCTTTTAATGCTACTGCTTGACTTTGAGCCACTTTTGCATAATAAATTCCACCAAGTACGAGTATTACTATTATCATAAGAATAATCACTATATTTGAAAATTTATCTTCCATGATATCTCCTTTATATTCTTAAATATTTACTATATAATAATACCATATTATGTAAAGTTTTTCAAGTCTTTAGGTAAAAATTTTATAAAAAGCCTGAAAATAGTTGTTTTTACATTCACTTGGTGTCGCAATCTCCAAATTATATTTTAATATGTCGATTGCTCCAATTCGCACTCGCTTTGCTCGTTTGTTCGCTTACGCGCTCATTTCAAAGCAACTATTTTTCAGGCTTTGCAATTATATTAAATAGTATTGATTCCTCCACGCTTAGCGAAAATCAGCTATGAATTGTAACTAAAATTAATCATTCTTCTCTTCTTATAATAACACATTTATTCATTGAATGTCAATGTAATGATTTTCCTCATACTACTTGTTTAAGGTGATTTATCCTTATTTCTTGATTTTTTATATACACTTCTATCACATCTATCCTTATATATTTATCCTGTAAATTATTCTTATATAGAAAATATCTACTTGCTTTAAATATATGTTCTAGTTTCTTTTTATTTACAGCTTCTTTCGGTTCTCCATAACTATTACTTTTTCTTGTTTTTACCTCAATAAAAACAATTTCATCATCATCTTTGGCAATTATATCTATTTCACCTGCTAAACATCTAAAATTATTACATATTATCTTATATCCCATATTTTCTAAATATTTTGTTGCTTCTATTTCTCCTAATTTTCCTTCTTCTTGTTTTTCATTCATCTAATCTGCTTCCCTTCATTTCATGCTACAAGCCAATATTTATTTTGTTTAAATTCTATAATTCCTTCAAGTTCCATCATAACTAATTTTTGATATATTTCTGCAATACATAATCCTGTTTGTATGCTAATTTCATTTATTCCAAGTTCACCATTTTGCAAACATTCATATATTTTTCTATATTCTTTCTTTACAGATTTTAATTTATTCTTTTTATTTTCTAAAATATCAATAATAGACAATTGCTTTGGCTTAAAATCCATATACTTTTCTATTATTTCTTTTGGTTCTATTACAAGATTAGCTCCTTTTTGTATCAATATATTAGTTCCAATTCCCTTATTATTATCTATTGCATTTGGTATGCAAAATATATCTCTTCCTTGTACTTTAGCATAACCAACAGTTATGCTTGTACCACTTCTATATTCTGCTTCTACCACAAGTATTCCTAAACTTAATCCACTTACAATCCTATTCCTTTTCCTAAAATATTCTGACGTAGGCTCTACTTTGCTTGGATATTCACTTACAATTACTCCTCCTTTTTCTAATATTTCATTATATAATTCTATATTTTGCTGTGGATACACATAATCTACTCCACATCCTAAAACTGCTATTGTATTTCCATTCACTTCTAACGCTCCCATATGTGCTTCTGCATCTATCCCTTTTGCCATACCACTTATTATACTAAATCCAGCATTTGCCAGGTTTGCTCCAAATATCTTTGCTATTTCTTTTCCCTTATCTGTGCAATCTCTTGAGCCTACTATTGCAATGCCTTTATAGTTTAAAATGTTTTTATTGCCAAGTACATACAGTTTTTTGGGTGGATCATCTATATTTTTCAACCTTTTAGGGTAACATTCATCATTATAATTTATTTCTTCGATTTGCATATTTATTATTTCCTCCTAGTCTGGATTTTTATTTTATAGAAAATTTAGTTTATGTTTACTTCATCCATATTTTCTTTATTTACCATAATCTTAATTTTCCCAATATTTTCTATCAAGGTCTCTATATTTTATTGCTTCAGCAATATGTTTTACCTCAATTTGTTCTCTCTCATCTAAGTCCGCAATTGTTCTTGCTAATTTCAAAATTCTACTATATGCTCTGGCACTAAGTCCTAATCTTTCAAATGCATTTTTTAATATTTCTTTTTCCTGATTGCCTAATCTACAATATTTTTGAATTAATGCTGGTGTTAGTTCAGAATTAGAATGTATACCATATTGCTTATATCTTTCTTCTGCTATTTGTCTAGCCCTATTTACTCTTTTTCTTATATTAACTGATGCTTCCTCTTTTTCTTCCTTTTCTAATTTTTGATAATCTACACCTTCAACTTCTATATGTATATCTATTCTATCTAGTAATGGTCCACTTATTTTATTAATATATCTATCAATTTGACTTTTAGTGCATGTACATTTTTTATCTCTTGCACCATAATACCCACAAGGACATGGATTCATTGATGCAATAAGCATAAAATTACATGGGTATGTAAGACTTGCATTTACTCTACTTATAGTAACTTGACCATCTTCTAACGGACCTCTCATAAGTTCTAAAGTATTTTTATTAAATTCTGTTAATTCATCTAAAAACAATACTCCATTATGTGCCAAACTTATTTCTCCTGGCTTTGGTATTC
>CANQKB010000069.1 GCA_947624405.1 uncultured Clostridia bacterium | reverse complement strand
TGGAGAACGCAACGCCGCATTTTTAAAATCATTTCCTCAGGTAGCTTAGCGAAAACCAACTGTAAACTGTAACCATTGATAATTATTAAAAAAATGCCGTTAGATTTTACTCTAACGACTTTTTTCTTTACTCCTCAAAAAATCTATCAAATTCTCTTTGTGAAATTGTCTCTCTTTTCATAAGAGTCTCAGCAACTTGCTCTAGTTTATCACGATTTGCAGATAAAATCTGTATTGCTGTATCATATGCTGTATCTATTAAACGTCTAATTTCTTTTCCAACCTCATCTTCAATTTCTGTACCATAAAATTCTAATTCACGTACATCATCAACTTTTAAAGAAATTGGTCCAATCTTATCACTCATTCCGTAAACAATTATCATATCTCTTGCAGTTTTAGTTGCAACCTCTAAATCATTACTTGCCCCTGTTGAAATATCATCTAAAGCAAGCTTTTCAGCAGCTCTACCACCTAAAAGCGATACTAACTTTTCTTCTAATTGTCTTTTTGAAATATAAAATTTATCCTCATTTGTTTTATACATTGTATATCCACCTGCGAAGCCTCTAGGTATAATTGATATTTCTTTGACATCTTCTACTGTTTCAAGATATTTACTTACAATTGCGTGACCAGCCTCATGATATGCAGTAAGTCTTTTGTCTTTTTCAGAAATTATTCTACTTGTTTTTTGCAAACCAACTGTAACCTTCTTAACAGCCTCTTCTATATCCATATTTGTAATCGCATCATGCTTATTAACAGTTGCAATAATTGCAGCTTCATTTAATACATTTGCAAGTTCTGCCCCTGTAAAGCCAGCTGTATCTTCTGCTATGCTCGTCAAATCAACTTCATCTGCTAACTTCTTTTGCTTTGTATAAATTTTTAATATTTCTTCTCTTCCCTTTAAATCTGGTGGTGCAATAGTAATTTGTCTATCAAATCTTCCTGGTCGTAATAACGCTTTATCAAGCATTTCTGGACGATTTGTTGCTGCTAGTACTATTATTGCATCGTTTGTTTCGAATCCATCCATTTCAACTAAAAGTTGATTCAATGTTTGATTATTTTCGCTTTCTGCTCCACTAGCATTTGTTCTTCTTGCTCCTATTGCATCTATTTCATCTATAAATATTATGCATGGAGAAAGTTTCTTTGCTCTTTCAAATAATTTTCTAACTCTTGATGCACCAAGTCCTGCAAACATTTCAATAAATTCTGAACCACTCATTGATATAAATGGAACATCAGCCTCACCTGCGATTGCTCTTGCAATTAAAGTCTTACCAGTTCCTGGCTTTCCACAAAGTAGTATTCCCCTTGGAATTTTAGCTCCCATATCTAAAAATTTCTTTGGCTCTTTTAAGAAATTAACAACTTCTATCATTTCTTGTTTTTCTTCTTGCAAGCCTGCTACATCATCAAAGGTAACTTTATTTTTGTTTTCTACACTATCATAAACCTTTCCTTTATCTCCTAATCCCTGCATTTTGAAAATCATAACAACAAGAGCTATCATAAGTCCTGTTGATATTATTGATAATAGATTTCCTCTAAGCCCTGCTAATACTCCAGCTGATACCTCATTTAGATTTATTTCTACACCTTCATCGCGTTTTTGGTGTACATATTCCATAAAAGCTTGTATATTAGGAACAATTATTTTTTCAGTTTCATCCTCTTCTTCTCTTTCTTTATATTTTACTTTCATGGTTGTACTACCAACCGTCATTTCTATTTCTTCAATTTTTCCTTCTTCTATATCCTTCAAGAATTCAGTATATGTTACTTTATCTTCTTCATCTTTTTTTTCTTGTACCATTATATATATTGTTGTAGCTAAAATTACTATTGCAATTGCTAATACTACTCCAAGTATTATCATCAATTTTTTATCATTTTGCTTATTGTTATTATTATTCACTTATTTTACTTCCTTTCCACTATGCATTTGAACCTTCTGGTTGTTCATTACCAGTATTTTCTTCTTTTTTATTCTCTTTTTCTTCATCGCCTTCATTTTGTTTTTCTTTTTTTTCTTCTTTTTCTGCTTCTTGTTCTTCTACCTCTTTTGAAACTTGTTCTTGAATTTTATTTAATCGCATCAGCTGTATTTTTTGATTTATTATTTCTGTTTTTATCATAAGGATTGCAACTGCAACATAAATATATGAAATAGACGTATACATCCAGTCAAAAAGCTTTATTTCAAAACCTGCAAAGTTTTCTAAATACGCATATATTATTTGCAAAATCATTGGTAGAGTTAGTGCATAAATTCCTATATTAAATGTTGCTTTGAATTTTAATCTTAATTTTATAATTCTTGCAAAAAGATATCCGCAATATACCAAGTACTAATGCATCAATGAAATGGTTTAATATATATGCCAAAAACAAATATGTAAACATTGCACTTCCAAGTACTGGTATGACCATTTGCTCATTTGCAACTATATTTTCTTCTATTGCCTTTGGATATGCCTTGTATGTATATGGTACAGCTACCAATACTGCAAATATTAATGTAAAAATCACAATATATGTTATCGATTTTGTTAGACTTTCTGCTGCAAATTCTTGATATCCTTCAAAATCTTTTATACTTGTCCATACTTTTTGAAAGAAGTTACGTTCTTTTAATTCCATTTAAAATTTCAACCCCTTTTGAAGCTTATACTTTTTCTATGGTATAACCTTCCTTAGTATCTTTAATAATATACCCCTTTTCTTTTATTTTATCCCTTAATTCATCTGATAATTTCCAATTTTTCTCTTCTCTTGCCTTTTTTCTTTGTTCTATCATTTCTTTCACATCATTTGAAATATCAAATTCTTCTTTTTCTTCTTGGTCTATTTTTATTCCAAGTACTTCATCAATTTTTAATAGTAAGTCTGCAATTTGTTTACTATATTTTTCATATTTAATTAATTCCCAAACAATTCCCATTGCTTTTGGCATATTTAAATCATCATTTATTGCTTCATGAAATCTTTCTTCATATTTATTTAAAATACTAGGTTCAATTTTCTCATTACTTTCCAGATGTTTTTGATATCCCTGTCTTAATCTTTTTAATGCACTATTGGCTGAACTTAAACCTTCAAAAGTAAAGTTTAAATTATTTCTATAGTGTGATGTATAGCAGAATAATTTGTATGCTAATGGTTCATATCCCTTTTGGCTTAAATCTTCTATTGTATATATATTCCCCAAACTTTTAGACATTTTTCCACCATCTACTTGAAGGAAATTACAATGCATCCATACCTTTGCTGGAATTTTCCCACAATTTCCTTTGCTTTGTGCTATTTCATTTTCATGATGTGTTGGTATATGGTCTATTCCACCTGTATGTATATCAAACTCATTTCCTAAATATTTAGTACTCATAGCAGAACATTCGATATGCCATCCGGGATAACTTAATCCCCAAGGGCTCTCCCATTTCATAATATGAGTACTTGGAGCTTTTATCCAAAGTGCAAAATCTTCTGGATTTTTCTTTTCTTTATCTACTTCAACTCTTGCTCCTGCAATTTGTTCATCTACTTTTCTGCTTGACAAAATAGGATATTTATCAAGTTTTGAAATATCGAAATATATTCCTTTAGATGTTTCATATCCATAGCCATTTTCTACAATTTTCTCTACATATTCACACATTTCTTTTATATTGTCTGTTGCTTTACAAATAATTTCTGGTTTGTCTATATTAAGTTTTTTTATATCCTCAAGAAAAACTTTAGTATAATATTCTGAAATTTCATATGGATCTTTATTTTCCTTTTTTGCAGCTTTTACAATCTTATCTTCGCCATCATCTGCATCACTTTCAAGATGTCCAACATCTGTAATATTCATTACGTGTTTTAGCTTATAGCCATTATATTTTAAAACACGTCTTAATGTATCCATAAATATATATGATCTAAAATTGCCTATATGGGCAAAACTATACACTGTAGGTCCACATGTATATATTTTAACAGTTTCACCCATTGGACTAAATTCTTCTTTTTTTCTTGTTAAAGTATTGTAAAAATTTATTATCATGCTGCCTCCTGATTTGTATTTGTATTACCGTTTCCGGTTTCCGTATTCGTATTAGTATTTGAATTTGGTTGGTTGGTATTTGTATTTCCTCCTGATTGATTTGTATTTGTATTGCTATGATTTGTATTTGGTGTATTTGTACTAGTATTAGTATTTGTATTACCTTGATTTGTATTATTACCACCTACAGTATTATTTCCAGTAGCTGTATTGTTGTCACTTGGAGTTTGTGGAGTTACTGGTTCTTCTCTTGGTGGTTCTGGCTCCTTTACTGCTCCACCTACACAATCTGTACACTCTTCTGTTGGTGCCATATATTTGGCATCTACAGCTTTTTTCCATCCTGTATTTGTAGTTGCATCATGTCTTGTTATAAATACACCAGTTTCTGTTTCTTTACAATTTTCTGTTGCGAGTTTTCCTGATACTTTACATACTGTAGCTGTTACATGTAAATCACAAGTTTTTGTAGGCACTGTACCAGATGCAAAATACTCAGTCCTTAATCTACTTCCTCTAGGGTCATGTTCACAATTTTCTCCTGGCAACAATCCTGAAACACTACATACCGTTGCAGATACAATACCTGCTGGTTTTGGCCAATCTGCACTAGGCTTACCTGCATGGACTGGTGTCATTACAGCTCTAAACAAGCTTCCACATATTCCTGAATCTGCATTTCCTCCAGCATTTCCATCTGCCTCTCTGTCAAATCCAAGCCAAACTGATGCTGTATAGTATTTTGTAAATCCACAGAACCAAGCAGCAGAGTCATTATTTGTTGTTCCTGTTTTTCCTCTAACCTGTTGTCCTGATATAGCTGCTTTTCCTCCTGTTCCTTCTGCACCATAAATTGGTTGTTTTAACAAATCTGTAAGTAGCCATGCATTTTGTTCAGTAAATACTTGCCTCGTTTCTTGTTTTGGTTCGTAAATTGTTTCTCCATCTTGATTTGTAATTTTTGTATATAGTAATGGTGTTCTGTATACTCCACCATTTTGAATAGTTGCATAACATGTTGCCATTTCTATCGCAGTTAAACCATGTGCCATTCCACCTAATGCTAAGGCTAGACCATCGTCTTCTTCTCCTGTTACATCTACGCCCATATTGGCTAGATATTCAAGTGATTTTGTTAATCCTAAGTTATGTAACATCTTTACTTCTGGTACATTTGAAGATTTTTCTATTATATATCTCATAGTCATAAATCCATAATATCCACCATTCATATACCAGTTATTTGGATTATAACTTCCATATGATACTGGTGTATCATCTATAGTTGATCCCAATGTAATAAGTCCTTCATTTAAGCTAGGTCCAACAACTGCTATTGGTTTTATACATGAACCTGGATTATGTCCTTTTATATTCATTCTATTTGTTCCATCTGCTGTTGTTTTTTCTCCAAGTCCTCCTGAACCTGCTACAATATATCCTGTTTCATTATCTATTACTACCATAGCACCTTGTCTTTGTACATCAACTAATTGTCCCTCGCTATTTTTTCTTTTTACTACTACATACCATTTTTTTGCATTATCCACAAATTGAGCATCTACTTGTGCTTGCACTTCTGGATCAAATGCTGTGTAAATATTATATCCTTCTCCATATAAATGCAATCTTGCTATATCTAATGACCAACCGTTTTCTTCCATTAAATCGTTTAGTATTTGTGTTCTTGCCTCTTCTAAATAATATGTAAGTTTATTGTTTTGTGATACTTCTCCTTGTTTAAAATTTATACCTGCTTCTACTTCTGCTATTGCATTGTTATATTCTTCTTCTGTTATACTGCCTAATTCTTTCATATTGCCTAAAACTTTTTTTACTCTTTCTTTTATTGTTTCTGTATTATCATTATTTTCTCCAAAAGGATTATATCTATTTGGAGCATGTGTTATTCCTGCAATATATGCCGATTCTACAAGTGAAAGTTCACTTGCATTTTTGTCAAAGTAATATCTTGATGCTGTTTGCACTCCATATATATTTTTTCCTCCACCACCAAGTGGTATTAAATTCATATATAGTTCAACTATTTGGTCTTTAGATAATATATTTTCAACTTCATAAGCTCTAACTATTTCCTTTACTTTTCTCAAAGCCCCATCTATTCCACTACATTCATTTTCTTGCGTTAAATTTTTAACTACTTGTTGTGTTAGAGTACTTCCTCCATATGAGCTCTCTCCTGCATGTGTTAAGAATGATGTGAATGCACCAAGTGTCATTTTCCAGTCTACTCCATGATGGCTTTCAAATCTTCTATCTTCTATTGCTATAAATGCTTTTGGCAAATATTCTGACATTTGGTCTTTACTTATTATTTCCCTATTTTCCTCTCCAGTTAAAACTGCAATCACATTCCCATTTTTGTCATACATTTTTGAATTTTGAAATTGTATATCTAATTCCTTTTCTGTTATTGCCCAGTCACCCCATATACAACGATACACTAATGCTGCTCCAATTCCTGCACCTATTACAAATAAGAGTATGAATATTATAAATATTATTTTAAAAAACATTCTAAGTTTTGGATGTTTTTTTCTTTTTTTACTTCCTTTATTTTTTTTCGTTTCTTCTTTTTTCTCTGATGAATCTACTTTCTTTACCACTTTTGTTTCTTGGTCTTTTTCTTTGTCTTTTTTCTTTTTTGTGCTCATATATTTTCCCTCCTTTTAAGAGTAATATATTCCTAAATTTATTTTTTGACTTTTATATTATAATACAAATTTTTAAAAAGATAAAGAGTTTTTTTAAAACTTTTGTAATTTAAGATTTTATTAATAATTCAAAATTGGTAGTTACCATTTACCCATTAATTAGCTAAACTTGGAGGAATCAGTGCTATTTAATATAATTGATTGCAAAGCGTGAAAATAGTTGTTTTTACATTCACTTGGTGTCGCAATCTCCAATCTAAAATATTAGTATGTCGATTGCTCCAATTCGCACTCACTTTGCTCGTTTGATTGCTTACGCGTTCATTTCAAAGCAACTATTTTCACGCTTTTTATAAAATTTACTATAACTTATAACAATTGGTGATTGACTTTTTTAAAATTTTTTAAAAAAAGTATTGACAAAATAAAAAATAACAAGTATAATACATAATTGTTAGAGCTAATGCAGGTGTAGTTCAATGGTAGAACCTCAGCCTTCCAAGCTGATGACGCGGGTTCGATTCCCGCTACCTGCTCCATTATACATCCTTATAAAGAGGGTGCTTTTTATTTAATAGATTTTGCTCCTTTAGCTCAGTTGGTTAGAGCAACCGGCTCATAACCGGTAGGTCCAAGGTTCGAGCCCTTGAAGGAGCACC
>CANQKB010000068.1 GCA_947624405.1 uncultured Clostridia bacterium | reverse complement strand
TTCACACCCTAACTAGCTAAGCGTGGAGGAATGTTTTAAAAATCGAAGTGAGTTCGACCTACGAATTTTTTTGCTTGCACAGTTTCAAATTCGTATTTATCATTTAACAGTCCAAAATAACTTAAACGCCTTGGAGAACGCAACGACGCATTTTTAAAATCATTTCCTCAGGTAGCTTAGCGAAAATTGACTACGAATAGCAACGCGATTTTTTTACTATCCCAAATTCATTTTTTTCATTTCTTCAAATCTTTTAATTTTATTCGTTGATGTCTTTATAAATTCCTCATTTGTCAAAATCATATTTTTCACATATTTATATTTTGGCAAAAGCTTATTAGTCTCTTTTATTTTCTCCCAAATTATATCCTTAATTTCATCAATACTTTTATCTGCATATTTTTCCTTCATAACTTCCTCATCATACTTTACTTTTACCGATAAAAGCACATCATCCCCCTTTGGAAGTCCAAATACAAAACACTCTTCAACTAAATCAATTTTGTTTATATTATTTTCAAGTTCCTCTGGGAAAATCTTTTTACCATTTTTCAAAACAATCATATTCTTTTTTCTACCAGTTACAAAAACATACCCATCTTTATCTATGTAACCGTAATCTCCTGTGTAAAACCACCCATCTCGTATAACTTCTTTAGTTGACTCTTCATCTTTATAATACCCAAGCATGACATTTGGTCCTTTTACTGCAATTTCTCCTATTCCATCCTCATTTACATTCTCAATTTTAATTTCTACTCTTTTCATTGGAAAACCGACTGAGCCATATCTTCTAAATCTACTATTTTCAGCACATACAACTGGTGCCGTTTCTGTCAATCCATATCCCTGCCCTGTAGTTATCCCAAAATCATTGAATCCTTTTTCTACTTCTTCATTTAAACTTGCTGCACCACTTATCATATATCTTAAACCACCAATTTCATCAATAACTTGTTTAAAAACTTTTCTTCTTATATCAATTCCAAGTTTTAATAACAAATTAGTGAACTTTTTAGCTATTTTAATAAGCTTTGACTTGCCCTGTTCTTCTATTTTCTTTTCTATTTTTTCATACATTTTTTCAATTAAAAGTGGTACACCTATAAACAATGTAACATGGTATTCCTTTAGATTTTGTGCAATATATCTTAGTCCATCAGGAAATACAGTTGTTACACCTCTTCCTAGCATTACAAGTTGCCCTGTTGAGCCAAATGTATGGTGAAATGGTAAAAATGCAATATTTACATCTGTGCTTCGTATATCTTCAACTAAAAGCATATCAGATATATTATTTGCAATATTATACTGTGAAAGCATAACTGCCTTTGAATTTGAGGTAGTACCTGATGTAAATACTAATTCTGCAAGTTCTTTTTCTTTTATCTCACAATTTAAGTAGTCTTTATCTCCATTTTCCAACTTTTGCTTACCATCATCAATTAAATCTCCTATATATCTTGTACCCTCTATTTTTTCCATACAAATATATTCTTTAATATTTAATTTTTCACTTTTTCTTAATGTTTCCATTATATCTTTATACTTATCTTCATAAATAATAGCTTGAACATCTGCTTTAAGTAAAGAATTTTCAATTTCAATATCTGTTAATCCTTTATCTAATGGAACTACCACCATTCCACCAAGAAGAATCGCAATATAACTTAAAACCCACTCATATCTATTTTTTGCAATAATTGCGATTTTTTTATTTTGCAATCCTAGTGAAAATAATCCAGTTCCTAGTCTATTTACCTCATCTATAAATTCTTTATAGGTTATATCTATATATTTTACTTCACCATTATCTTTTTCTTTTATTCTAAATGCTACATGATTTGGATATTCTTTTATAGCATTATATATAAGATCTCTTATATTGTTAAAAACAGGATATTCAAAAAATGTTTTATCTTTATCTCTCATTTTCTTCACCCTCTCATCTAGTTTTCAATACTAGATTATCATATACTGTAAATCTTGTCAAGGGGTTTTTAATTTGTAATAGTTCAATCATTTTTATATAAATAATTGCAAAGCATGAAAATAGTTGTTTTTGCATTCACTTGGTGTCGCAATCTCCATTCTATATTTTTATATGTCGATTGCTCCAATTCGCACTCGCTTTGCTCGTTTGGTCGCTTACGCGTTCATTTCAAAACAACTATTTTCATGCTTTTTCTAAAATTCGCTGAACTTAAATTTTAGGAAATATTTTTCTTTTATCTTTACTATTTAGCCATTTTGTGATATAAATATAGTATCTTTAAATAAAAAAGGAAATGAAACATATGGACACAGAAAAAAAATTAGTCACAATATTAATACCAGCATATAATGAAAGTGAAGCACTACCTCATTTGTATGAAAGGCTAAACACCCTTATGAATGAACAATCTTCATATAATTTTGAAATATTATTTGTAAATGACGGTAGCAAAGATAATACATTGGATTTAATTAAAGAAATGCGTGCAAAAGATTCGCGTATAAACTATGTTAATTTATCACGTAACTATGGCAAAGAAATCGCAATGGCTGCAGGGTTTGATTATGTAAAAGGGGATGCTTTAGTCATAATAGATGCAGACCTTCAAGACCCACCTGAACTCATACCAGAAATGCTAAAATACTGGGAAGAAGGATATGACGATGTTTATGCTAAAAGAAGATCTAGAAAAGGTGAAAGTTTTTTAAAGAAGCTTACATCTTGGGGTTTTTATAGAACACTCCAAAGTATGACAAAAATTGAAATTCAAAAAGATACTGGTGATTTTAGACTCCTTGATAGACGTTGTGTTGAAGCAATTAAGCAATTAAAAGAATCTCAAAGGTATACAAAAGGATTATATAGCTGGATTGGTTATCGCAAGAAAGAAATTTTATATGATAGAGACCCTAGAATTGCAGGCAAAACTAAATGGAATTACAGAAATCTAATAAATTTATCAATTGATGGAATAACATCATTTACTACATCTCCTCTACGTTGGGCTGCAATTGTTGGAATTTTAGTATCAATTGTTGGTTTCATATATATGATATCAATTATACTTAAAACTCTAATTCACGGTATAGATGTATCTGGCTATGCTTCAATGATGGTGGTTATATTGTTCCTTGGAGGCATTCAACTTATCTTTTTAGGACTTATTGGAGAATACCTTGGAAGAGCATTTTATGAGACAAAGCATCGTCCATTGTATTTTATAGATAGTTATAACGAAGAAAGAGAGACAAATATGAAAAAATAATAATGTTAAAATATATAGCATTATTTTGTGCATTGGAAAGGAATGATATTAGTAATGATTTCAGCATTTGTTTTAAAAATAATTGCAGTAATAACTATGACAATTGACCATTCTGGTTATTTGATTTTCGGTGGTTCTTCATTTATGAATTTTATTGGCAGAATTGCTTTTCCAATTTTCGCTTTTCAAATAACAGAAGGATATACTCATACCCATAACCTTAAAAAGTATTTTTTAAGGTTATTTGCTTTTGCACTTATTTCTCAAATTCCTTTTATGCTTTTTACAACAATGATTACATCTCGGATGGCACTTAAATATTTTCTTTACCCTTTTACTTGGACTTACATCAATATTTATTTATGATAAATTAGATAATATTCAGTGTAAAAATGGGTTTTTACATAGATTATATCAATTAATAGGTTTTGCTATAGTTGGAATCATAGCATATATCGCCACTTTAATTCATGTTGATTATAAGTATTTTGGTGTTTTGTCAATTTTTGTATTTTTCTTATTAAGGAAAAATAAAATTTTAATGAATTTAGGATTTATTACATTAGTTTTAATTTATGATTATTTTTCAATACTAAGACCATACTCTATGATATATAATCCTATTCCATCTGTAATAATTGATTATTTTGTAAAACACGCTGCTTGCACTATTTTTCCTCTTGTGTTTATTGATTTATATAACCATGAAAAAGGAAAAGATACAAAATATTTTTTGTACCTTTTCTATCCAATACACCTTTTGATTATATATGTTCTTCATCTTATTTTTAGCTAATACTTATAAAGCATAGTTTATACCATTTGCAACAATCTCTTTCATATTATCTATTAATTCATCTATTTCTTTTGGAGTAACTATCATATTGTAGTCTCCTGGATTTAAAGCTTCTTTTATTGCTTCATAATTGTCATTTTCCTTTAAGCTATTTAGATATTCATTTGACTTTGCTTCATCTTGTAATTTTTGTATAAAAATATTAAGTGCCTCATTTACAAGTACAGCACTTTCTAAAACAGTAGGTATTCCTAAAGCAATTACTGGAATTTTTAATGTTCGTTCACTTATCTCATTTCTTGTATTTCCAACACCTGCTCCAGGTACGATTCCTGTGTCTGATAATTGTATTGTACTACTTATTCTTTCTATACTTCTCGATGCTAATGCATCTATTACAATTAACAGCTTTGGCTTAACTTTACTTACTATTCCTTCTAATATTTCTAAAGTTTCAATCCCTGTTGTTCCCAAAACTCCTGGAGATATTGCACTTATTGGTCTTGTACCTTCTTCTACATATTGTGGTAAGTATTTTATAACATGTCTTGTTACTTCAATGTTTGAGATTACTTTTGGGCCGAAGTGAATCTGGTGTTATATATTCATTTCCAAGCCCTACAACTAGTACATCATCCATACTTTGAGCATGTTTATTCACAAGTTCTTTTATTTCTTCTGCAAGTGTATTTGATGCTTTATCTATTTCTTCTGTATCAAGTGTTTTTAACTTTTTTATATCTATTGTTACATATGTTCCAATTGGCTTTCCTATTGTTTGTTCTCCATTTTCATTTGTAATTTTTACTTTTGTGACTTTTATCCTTTCATCTACTTCTTTTTCTTCTACTTCTACTCCTTCTATACTTTTTTCAGTTGCTTTCTCGACTATTTCCTTTCTTTCAAGAGCTAAGTCTGTCCTAAAATTATACATAAAATTTTATCCTCCTTTTGGATATTATACCAAAAAGAGGATAAATTATACGTAAGCATTCA
This sequence comes from uncultured Clostridia bacterium, assembly GCA_947624405.1. Classification (GTDB taxonomy): domain Bacteria; phylum Bacillota; class Clostridia; order TANB77; family CAG-508; genus JAAWPK01. Next base: position 2,650 of record CANQKB010000068.1, on the reverse strand, counting down.
CTGAACTTTTACCATGTATCTTCAAAAAAATTAAAATCAAACTCTTATACTTTACATTTTATTTTTGTTATGTTATTATTAAATTGATAATTTTTTAGAGGAGAATAACCATGGAAAAACAAATGACAATAAGCAAATTAAATATATTTGAAAAACTTAAATGGAAATTTCAATATAGGGATTTAGACAAAATATGTGGTCAACACACTGCACTTGTAACATCTCTTTTGAAAAATTCTGACATACAATCTCAATACAAAAATAACAAAGAAGAAATATTATCAACATTAAAAAGAACAAAAGATGAATTGCCAAATAGACTAAATGAAGTTGTAGATGCACTATTAAACGTATTGTCAAATGAAGTAACTCCTGATACAAAAAACGAATTAAATGCTTCACTTGATGAAATGCTCAATAACGTCAATGTCATGCTTAATATCAAAGGTTTTGGTGGAGATGTTAATGAATATATTGTTAATCAAGTAACAGCAAAAGATTTAACTCAAATCAATATGTCAAACAGATTAAGATCCTTATTACCATTAAATGATTACAGTGAAGATACAAAAAGAAAATACCCATTAAATATCTTACAAAAACTTTTGCCAATTTCAGATAAAGATTTAAACAGCATAGATAGCTTTACTATTACAAATGCTGTAAAAAATAATATACCTGCAAAAGAAATACAAAGTTATATTCAGCTACAAAGAAATCAACTTTTTCGTACTGAAAGTGATGTCAAATTATTTTTACAACGAAACATGCAATTTAGTAGTTTCTTCTTAGAATATAACCAAAAATATCATAACCACTTTCCTTCTTACGAAATTGAAGATTATTTCCCAGATACTAGAAATATGTCTATAAAAGAAGAAATGTATAAATTGAGAAAATCTCCCGAGTTCTATAGAACTTTAAGAGATAAATGGTTTGACTATAGACTCGAACAAACTCCTGATTTAAAATTTAAAAAAGGCATTATAGAAAAGAAATATTTTAACATGGACTATTCTAATATAGAAGAAATTTTGCAAGATGGAAAAATAGGAAATTTTTCGAAAGAAACTCAATCTACAATAAATGCTATCAAACATATAAATGATATTAAAGACATAAACTCTTTAATGACTATTGACAAACAATTAGAACAAATAAGAGATACAATTAATATAGGAAAGCCATTTGATGAGGTTTATAATTTTTATGCAGGTAGATTATTAGATGGTACTTTTAAAGTTGAAGAATTTTCAGGAGAAAGGTCATCTATTGAATATGATGGAAAGAACATAGATATATTAAAACTAACAGGTGAAGATTATAAAGGTGTCATACATTGTTTAGGTGGTAGAGCCCCTGGTTCTATTAATTTAACTAATGAAAAAGCAAGGGATACACTTCCATTTTATGAAAATCCTAGCTTATTTACAACACTTCAGCAAGGTTCTTCCTTATTATCATCATCAATTCAAAAGGATGATCAAATGGCATTTTTTTCATTACTTCCAGATACTTTATTTGTAGGTCTTGAATTAGATGAAAAAAATATTTTAAGTTATTCTAATGGTGATGCAGCTACTCCAACTTCTTCAGTAGAATATTCAAAAAATATAGAAAAAGTCCAAAATAGCAAAGTTAGCTCATTTTTTGCAAATCACTATGATGAATTAGTTAGTAGTAGATATAAACAAACAGATCAACTTGACCTTATTGATAAAAATGATAGGATTCCACCCAAATATTTATTAACATTTAAAAGAAAGGGAGATAGACCTTTTAATTTGTTACCTTCAATGAATTATAATAACCTAAATGATAAAAACACAAAAAGATTGTTACATTTTGCTAGTGAATATAATATCCCAATAGTAGAAATGGATACAGAAGCATATGAAAATAAATTTAAACAAAAATATGACCAACTGAAGCAAAAAGTACAAGAAGGATTGGAAGATATTACACCAGATGATCTTTATAATCTATCAAATTATAAAAGTTCTATAGAATTTTTTAATGATAATTTTTCTAATCAACCTGGTTTAGATGTTCTATTAGATATACTTCCAAATTTAAATTTAACTGAAAAAAATGCCCATACAATGTATGATGTAATAAAAGCATATACTGATATTAATTCAAATTATCTTAGAAATGGTCTTGCTAACCTATCAGACACTGATAGAAATTTAGTTACAGATAAATTAAAAGAAATTAATGATTTATTTGATAAATCTAGTGAAATTGAATATTAAAAAATCTTAAATTGTTGACATTGGTTTCATTGAGAAATTAACTTATTTGTGTGCCAAAAGAACTCAGTATATCCTGTATTAGGATATACTGAGTTCTTTTTGACTGTGTCAAGAGCACATTTTTTCTTATTGGTTACTTAATTTACCGTTGCTACATATGGCATTGTCACTGTATCATATGCTACCTTTCCTTCCGTATCTAGTTTCGGCCAGTTAATTTCTAGATTCTCCGATTCGGTTATTTCACTATAAGGAGCCCACGCCTTTAACGTATTAAGCATACTATCTTTACTACCAATTGATCCTCTGTTGAAGGTTAACTTAAACCCACTTGAAGATAGTGGATACAAAGCGTTATAATCTTTCGCGTAAATACCACCGTGATGAATTAAGCT
>CANQKB010000067.1 GCA_947624405.1 uncultured Clostridia bacterium | reverse complement strand
TACTTAATAGATATGTTGCTGTGAAGGTATTAAAGGATGAATTTACAACAGATGAAGAATTTATAAAAAGATTTAATACAGAAGCACAAGCAGTTGCGAGTTTAACACATCCCAATATAGTATCAGTATATGATGTAGGACATGAAGGAACATTATATTATATTGTAATGGAACTAATACAAGGGAAAACTTTAAAAGAAATAATTGTGTCAGATGGGGCACTAAATTGGAAATGGAGCTTAAATATAGCTATTCAAATAGCTTCAGCATTAGAGACTGCACATAAAAATAATATAATTCATAGAGATATTAAACCACATAATATAATAATTACAGAAGACGGAATTGCTAAAGTAACAGACTTTGGAATAGCAAAATCCGTTTCAAATTCAACAATAACAGCATTTGGTACAACTCTTGGCTCGGTTCATTATTTTTCACCAGAGCATGCAAGACGGTGGATATACAGATGCAAAATCAGATCTTTATTCATTAGGTGTAGTAATGTATGAAATGTTAACAGGAAAAGTTCCATTTGATGCAGATACACCAGTATCAGTGGCTTTAAAACACATGCAAGAAATTCCAAAAGAGCCAATCTTAATAAATCCAGCAATACCAACAGCAATAAATAAAATAATAATGAAAGCTATGAAAAAGGATCCTAATCAAAGGTATCAATCAGCAACAGAAATGTTAAGAGATTTGACTATGGCATTGAAAAATCCAGATGGAAATTTCGTAAATATTGATACAAATGATGGAGAGTTTCCAACACAAGTGATACCGACATTACAAAATAAAAATATAGAGGAAAAGATAAAAGAAAAAGAGGCTAGTAAGAAAAAGAAAAACTTTTTCCAAAAACATAAAACGCTGACAGTAGTACTTATATTAATAATGTTGTTTGCATTAAGTTTAGGTGGTACAATATTAGTATTTAATCTAACAAGAAGCAAAGATGTACAAGTGCCAAATTTTGTTGGAAAAACAGTAGAACAAATTGAAGGTGAGATAAAAGATACAAAATTGAAATATGAAATAGCAGAAGAAAAATATGACGTAGAAATTGAAGCAGGACAGATAATATCACAAGAACCTGAATATAAGGAAGATTACAAGATAAAGGAAAACACAGTAATAAAGATAGTAGTAAGTAAAGGACAAAAATTTACAAAAGTACCAAAAGTATCAGGAATGACAATTGAAGAGGCAAGGGAGGCAATAAAAGAGGCTGAGTTAGAAATAGAAGAAGTAGAAGAATATAATGATAAAATTGAAAAAGGATATGTAATAGAGCAAGATGTTCCACCAGATGAAGAAGTTGGAGCAGGTTCAAAAGTTACTGTAAAGGTAAGTAAAGGAGAAGAAAAGGTAGTAGTTCCAAATGTAGTTGGAAAGACAAAAGAAGAGGCTACAAAGGAATTGCAAGATGCAGGTTTTGTAATCACAGCAACACTTACTGAGGAAGATTCAACAAGAGAAGATGGAACTGTATTGAAACAAAGCTTAAATGCTGGAGATTCAGTAAAGAAAGGTTCTAATATAACAATAACAGTGAACCAAATAAGACAGATGGTTACAGGAACAGCAACAATTAATTTGAAATCAGTATTAAATTATACTGAACCTACAGCACCAAGTGATCCAGATGATAATGAAGTTGGTGGAGGAACAACATCAGGACCTAAGAGCGTTAAAGTTAAGGTTGTAGTTGGAAATGATACAGTTTATAGTAGTTCTCATAAAGAAAATGAGACGAATATTAAAACGAATTTCTCAGGTATAGGCACTGTGTACGTAAAATTGTATGTAGATGATATTTTGAAAGATACAAAGACTGTTAATTTAAATGAAACTACATCAGTAATATTTGAATAAATGTAAATTTCTTATAAATTTGTAATGATTTAAGAAAAAATAGAATGAATTTTTAAAAGAAAATTCATTCTATTTTTGTATTGTTCAACAAAAATGTATATATTTTGGTAATTTGGTAATAACTAAAAATCGAGATAAAGATTGTCATGAAAGGAGGGATTTCCAAATGGCAATGCAAAAACATTTATTTATTACAGGTACATCTAATGTCTCATGGAAAGATGCAATTGTACAGGCAGTAGCAGAAGCTTCAAAAACTTTGGATTATTTAGCTTCTGTAAAAATATTAGAGCAAAGAGCGACTATCGCTGGGAAAAAGCTTGCAGAATTTTGTGTTGATTTAGATTTGACATTTACTATTGATAGGGAAAGAGAAGACTAAGTTTGAAAGGAATGATATACATGGAAAAGATAGAGACAAATGAGCAATATCAAGAGTATGTTAATAAAAAATCTCCAAACTCTCCTATATTAAAAAATTGTTTTAATGCATTTTGGGTTGGTGGACTTGTATGTATAATACGGACAATTTATTTCTGATATTTGTAAATATAGAGGACTAGATACCGAAAGTGCAGGAAGTGTTGTCGCAATTATTTTAATTGGAATTAGTGCATTTTTAACATCATTAAATTTATTTAATGCAATAGGAAAGTTTGCAGGAGCAGGAACAATAGTTCCTATAACAGGATTTGCTAATTCAATAGTATCACCAGCTATAGAATATAAGTCAGAAGGATATATTATGGGGGTTGGTGCAAAAATGTTTACAGTAGCAGGACCAGTTCTTGTGTATGGTATATCTTCATCTATTTTAGTAGGACTTATATACCTTATATTTAATACACAAGCAATCACTTTAGTTTAAGAGTAATACAAACAAGATTGAACGAAGAGCTTTATTGCTCTTTGTTCGGAAAGGAGAGTTTAAATGCAAAAATTAGGTAAACAAACTATAAAATTTGATAAAACTCCAAAAATTATAGAAACTGCTTCTATTGTTGGACCAAAGGAATCACAAGGACCACTTGCAAAATATTTTGATACATGTTTAAATGATGAATTTTGGGGAGAGAAAACTTGGGAAAAAGCTGAATCTAAAATAATAAAAGAAAGTATAAGCCTTGCAATAAATAAATCAAAGATTCCGTCAGATAGCATAGATTATTGTTTTGCAGGAGATTTACTTAATCAATGTATTTCTGCAAGTTTTGGACTTCGTAGTTTTTCTATACCATATTTTGGAATATTTGGGGCATGTTCAACATTTGTTGAAGGAATGATTTTATCAAGTATTTTAATATCATCAGGAGCAGCACAAAATTGTCTTTTTGCCACTTCTAGCCATTTCTGTAGTGCAGAGAAACAGTTTAGATTTCCATTGGAACTAGGAAATCAAAGACCTCCTACATCGCAGTGGACAGTTACAGGAGGAGCTTCAGCAATAGTTTCGGCATCAGGAGAGGGACCTAGTATAACATATGCAACCCCTGGTAAAATAGTTGATATGGGGATAAAAGATGCAAACAATATGGGAGCTGCTATGGCACCTGCTGCAGTAGATACAATAGTTACACATTTTGAAGATACAGGAAGAGAACCAGATTACTATGATATGATAGTAACTGGAGATTTAGGTCATATTGGTAAAAGTATAACGTATGAAATGTTAAAAACTAATGGTTTTAATGTAAAAGAAAATTACAATGATTGTGGTGTTTTAATTTTTGATAAATATACTCAAGATACACATTCTGGAGGAAGCGGGTGTGCTTGTTGTGGGACAGTTTTTTCAGGATATTTATTTAATCAATTAAAGAGCAAAAAAATAAATAAAATTCTACTTATTGCAACTGGAGCATTGATGAATTCAACTTCATCGCAACAAGGAGAGAGTATTCCAGGTATTGCCCATGCAGTTGCTATTGAGAATTTATAGAAAAGAGGTGGGAGTATCATGGATATGTTTTTTGCATCATTAAAATTTATGGATTATGTATGGTGCTTTATCATAGGTGGACTTATATGTGTAATAGGGCAAATTTTGATTGATAAGACAAAAATAACATCTGCAAGGATATTGGTATTGTTTGTAACAGTTGGAGCGATTTTACGGAGGATTAGGACTATATGATTATATAATAGAACTTGCAGGAGCAGGAGCAACTGTTCCAATAACTGGTTTTGGTGCAAATCTTGCAAAAGGTGCAATTAAAGGCGTGAAAGAGATGGGACTTCTTGGGGCTTTCTCTGGTGGAATAAAGGCAGCAGCTGGAGGTATTTCTGCGGCAGTTTTCTTTGGATATATTGCATCTTTGATTGCAAAACCTAAAATGAAAAAATAGATTGAAGAGGGAGTTTGTTTTTTAGGATAAAATAATCTTTATAACAAAATGTGTTATGATATGGGGAATAGTTCAGCGAATTTTAGCAAAAGCCTGAAAATAGTTGTTTTGAAATGAACGCGTAAGCGACCAAACGAGCGAAGCGAGTGCGAATTGGAGCAATCGACATATAAAAATATAGAATGGAGATTGCGACACCAAGTGAATGAAAAAGCAACTATTTTTCAGGCTTAGTACTTATTGATTAAAATTAAAAAATTAAAAAATATATTATTATAGGAGGAAAAAATGCACGAAAATTTTAAAATATTAATTAGTAAAGAAGAATTAGACAAAAGAATAGCAGAACTTGCAGAACAAATTGATAAAGACTATCAAGGAAAAGAATTAACAATAATATGCGTAATGAGAGGAGCAGTATTTTTTACAGTAGAACTAACACTAAAAATGAAAACAAAACTAAAGTATGAATTTATTACAATTTCAAGCTATGAAGGAACAGAATCTACAGGAGAAGTTACTTTAAGAACAGACTTAAGAGAATCTATAGAAGGCAAAGATGTTCTTATTGTAGAGGATATAGTAGATACAGGAAAAAGCATGAAATATTTGCTAGATTATTTAAGAGCAAAAAGTCCAAGAACTTTAAAAGTATGTGCTTTGGCAAATAGAATTGGTAGAAGAGAATTAGAAGTTCCAATTGATTATATTGGATTCGATATTCCAAACCATTATATAGTAGGATTTGGCTTTGATATAGATAATAATTATCGTAATTTGCCTTATGTAGCATATTTGGAAGGATAAATTATGTTTGATATTGAAGAAGAATTAAAGAAACTTCCGGGAAAACCGGGAGTATATTTAATGAAAGATAAAAATGATAATATTATATATGTAGGAAAAGCAATATCATTAAAAAATAGAGTAAGACAGTATTTTAGAAAAACAAATAAAACTGCAAGAATAATTAAAATGGTCTCATTAATAGACCATTTTGAATATATTGTGACTGATAATGAAGCAGAAGCATTGATACTAGAGTGTAATTTGATAAAGAAAAATAGACCAAAGTTTAATGTTTTGCTTAAAGACGATAAAAGTTACCCATATATAAAAGTTGCACTTCAAGAAGAATATCCAAATGTATATATAACAAGAAGACTTGTAAAAGACGGAGCAAAATATTTTGGACCTTATGCAAACCCTGGAAGTGCAAAAGAAATGGTAAATTTTATAAAAACAAGATTTAAAATAAGGCAGTGTAGAAATTTCAAAAATAATAAAAGAGTCTGCTTAAACTATCACATTGGAAGATGTTTAGGACCATGTGTTAATGATGTTCCAAAAGAAGAATATAATAAACAAATAGAACAAATTATAATGTTACTAGAACGGAAAAATAGATAATGTAAAAAAAGAGCTTGAGAAAGATATGCAAAAAGCAGCAAAAGAACAAAAATATGAAGAAGCCGCATATTTAAGAGACAAGATTCAAGCAATAGAAAATATATCTCAAAAACAAAAAGTATCTAATGTAATTACAAACGATATTGATGTAATAGGAATCGCAAAAAATGATATAAATGTATGTGTAGAAATATTTTTTGTACGTGGAAGCAAGATGATAGGTAGAGAGCATTATTTTCTAAGTGAATTAAAAGATATGGAAATAAGCGAAATCCTATCAGGATTTATTAAGCAGTATTATTTAGGTTCGGAAAATTTGCCAAATAAAATAATGATAGAAGAAGAAATTGAAGATGAAGAAATACTAGAACAAATATTAACAGAAAGTGCAGGAAGGAAAGTAGAAATAAAATCTCCTAAAAAGGGAGAAAAATTAAGATTTGTTGAAATGGCTAAAAACAATGCTAAGGTAACACTTGAAAACAAACAAGAAAATAAATTCGAGATATTAACCGAATTAAAAGAAAAATTAGGATTAGAAAAGTTACCTATGAAAATAGAGACATTTGATATATCAAATATATCTGGGACAAATATGGTGGCAGGAATGAGTGTTATAAAAGATGGAAAGATTAATAAAGCATTGTCAAGAAGATTTAGAATAAAAACAGTATTTGGACAAGATGATCCTAGATGTATGGAAGAAGTAATAGAAAGAAGGCTAAGACATTCTATAGAAAACAAAAATAGTGGCTTTGGCGACTTACCAGATACAATTTTTGTTGATGGTGGAATTACGCAAATTAGAGCAGCATTAAATGCTTGCAAAAAAGTAAAAGTAAACATACCTATATTTGGAATGGTAAAAAATGATAAACATAGGACAAGAGCCTTAATAAATGAACAAAAAGAGGAATTTCCTCTCTCAGAAGATGCAATGAATTTAATAACTAGATTTCAAGATACAGTTCATGATACTGCAATAGAATATCACAGAAAATTGAGAGAAAAAGAAATGACAAAATCAGCTTTAGATGATATAGAAGGAATAGGACCTAAGAAAAGAGAAGAATTGCTTAAGAAATTTGGTAGTATAGAAAAGATAAAAAAAGCGAGTATAGAAGAATTAACACAAATAAATGGAATAAATGAAAATTTAGCAAGAAAAATATTAGAAAACCTAAAATAATAGAATATACTTTATTGAATATTTACACATTTCCCACATAAATATATAAAGAATGGGAGAGATGCAAATGAAAAAATTAATAATATTTATTTTAGGCTTAGGAATAGTATGTATATCAGTATATACAGTCCTTTTAGTGAACTTTTTTAATATATTAGCTACGATTTAAAAATATTTTTGAAAAAGAGCAGGCATACAGAGTAATTGTTTGATAAACAAAAATTTTTTAATTAGTCTTTTATGGTGCAAATTCTTTTTCAAATTTGAATTGAACCTTAGAAGGGAATGAATTTAATAATGGAAATAGCAAAAAAATGGAAAGATTATGAAATAATAGACATGGCAAATGGGGAAAAATTAGAACGTTGGGGCAATATTGTATTAGTTAGACCAGACCCACAGATTATATGGAAGGACAAGCAAAACGCAAAAGAATGGGAAAAAGCAGATGCAATATATAAAAGAAGTAAAACAGGAGGAGGAGCTTGGGAATATAAGAAAAAGCTACCTGAAGCTTGGCAAATCAAATATGATAATTTAACATTTAATATAAAACCAATGGGATTTAAGCATACAGGGCTATTTCCAGAACAAGCTGTAAATTGGGAATGGATGATAAATAAAATAAAAGAGCAAAAGCGAGAAATAAAAGTATTAAATCTATTTGCATACACAGGAGGTGCAACATGTGCGTGTTTATCAGCGGGTGCAAGTGTATGTCATGTAGATAGTTCAAAGGGAATGACAACATGGGCAAAAGAAAACGTTATGTCAAGTGGATTGGCAGATAGAAAAGTGAGATACATAGTTGATGATGTCGTTAAATTTGTAAATCGAGAAATAAGAAGAGGGAATACATATGATGCAATAATAATGGATCCACCTTCTTATGGAAGAGGAACAAATGGAGAAGTATGGCAGTTTGAAGAAAATATATGTGGTTTAGTAGAACTATGTGCAAAAGTGCTATCTGATAATCCACTTTTTTTCCTAATAAATTCATATACAACAGGCATTTCTTCAAAAGTACTAGAAAATATTTTAAATATATATGTAGGGAAAAATCATAATGGGAAAGTTACATCTGGAGAAGTAGGACTGCCAATGAAAAATTCTAAAATTGTTTTACCATGTGGAATATATGGAAGATGGGAAAAATAGTTATGCAAAAAAACTAAGTTTGAAGTAATAAATTAGCGCAATTTATAAAAAGCCTGTAAAATAGTTGTTTTGAAATGAACGCGTAAGCGATCAAACGAGCAAAGCGAGTGCGAATTGGAGCAATCGACATACTAAAATACAATTTGGAG
>CANQKB010000066.1 GCA_947624405.1 uncultured Clostridia bacterium | reverse complement strand
GTGTATCCTTATTTTACATTTTTCATTCTCTTTTGTCAAGATTTTTTTCAAAAGTAAGAAAATTTTTTGTTAACAGACAGTCACAATTTTTTTAAATATAAAGGTTAAAATTCACAATTTTTTGGTGTTCTTGGGAAAGGTATTACATCACGTATATTTTGCATACCAGTAATATACATAATCATTCTTTCAAAGCCAAGTCCAAAGCCACTATGTGGCGCACTTCCATATCTTCTTAAATCTTCATACCACCAATAATCTTTTTCATCTAATCCAAACTTTGCAATTTTCTCTTTCAAAACATTCATGTCATCTTCTCTTTGGCTTCCTCCAATTATTTCTCCAATTCCTGGTGCTAAAAGGTCAGTTGCTGCAACTGTCTTGCCATCTGGATTCTGTTTCATATAGAAGGCTTTAATTTCTTGTGGATAATCTGTTACAAATACAGGTTTTTTAAATACCTTTTCACTTAAATATCTCTCATGTTCTGTTTGAAGGTCTATTCCCCATGACACTTTAAATTCGAACTCATCGTTGTGTTTTTCAAGTTCTTTTATTGCATCAGTATATGAAATTCTACCAAATTCTGAATTCAAAACATTATCTAATCTCTCAAGCAATGTTTTATCAATAAAACTATTAAAAAATTCCATTTCTTCTGGGCAATTATCTAAAACATACTTAATAATATATTTTATCATATCTTCTGCCAAATCCATATCATCTTTTAAATCAGCAAAGCAAATCTCTGGCTCAATCATCCAAAATTCTGCTGCATGTTTTACTGTATTTGAATTTTCAGCCCTAAAAGTTGGTCCAAATGTATATACATTCCTAAATGCAAAAGCATATGTTTCAACATCTAATTGACCACTAACTGTTAAATGTGCTTCTTTTCCAAAAAAATCTTTTGAAAAGTCAATTTTTCCTTCTTCTGTTTTAGGAACATCTGTTAAATCAAAAGAATTAACATTAAACATTTCTCCTGCACCTTCGCAATCACTTCCAGTAATTAATGGTGTATGCACATATACAAAACCTCTTTCTTGGAAAAATTTGTGTATTGCATATGCTAATACTGAACGAACTCTAAATACTGCATTAAAAGTATTTGTCCTAGGGCGTAAATGTGCTACTGTTCTTAAATATTCAAATGAATGACGTTTCTTTTGAAGTGGATATTCACTATCAGCTAAATTCACAACTTCCACTTCACTTGCGTGTATTTCAAATGTTTGCTTTGCATTTTCCGTTTTTACAAATGTACCTGTAATCATAACCGATGAACTTATAGTCAATTTGCATATTTCATTAAAATTTGAAAGATTATTATCAAAAACAACTTGTACATTTTTGAAAAAGCTTCCATCATTTACCTCTAAAAATCCAAATGTTTTTGAATCTCTTACTGTTTTTATCCATCCAGATATTTTTACTTTTTTTGTATAGTATTTTTCTGGATTTTTAAATAATTCTCTAACTAAAATATTTTTCATATTCCCATTCCTTTCACAATAATTATATAAATTATCTTTTATTTTTTATTAATTCTTCCCTTAACTCTAATGTATCTGGATGTACTTTAATACCTCTTTGAGTATTTTTTTCTATTACATGTTCTAACATCACTAAAATAGCTTCATCCAAATCTTTTTCTGCTATTTTTCTTAATTTATCTACTCCGTCATATATCCTATTTTCCTCAATTTTATCAGCAATATAAATTATTTTTGCAAATTTATCCATTTTTTTATTTCCTGTTGTATGGTATCTTATCGCATCTTGTACCTCTTTATTTGCGCCAAACTCTTCTCTTGCAATAACTGCACCAAGTTTAGCATGTAATAATTTCGTATTTTGCTTTTCTACCTCATCTACTTCAATATCATACCCATTAACAAGCTTCTCTATCTCATCTTTTGTAAGTTCTTTTGCCACATCATGTATAAGTCCTGCAAACTCTGCTTGTTCTTCATCTTCTCCATAAATTTTTGCAAGCTTTTTCGCCATCTTCATAGTTCCAACTGAGTGTTCATATCTAGGCGTAGACAATCTTGTTTTTAATTCTTCTTTTACTTCTTCAATATTCATTCCCTAATCCTTTCTTTTGGTCTTCCAATTCATAACCTAGTTAATGTTTAAAACTTATTTTCCATTCCCTACATTCTTCAAGTAGAACAACAAAAAATTAACTTAATACAAGTCCTTATAAACCTTATAATTTTTAATGATTTTCCTCACATAATTATTAGTTTCTTTATACGGAATATTTTCAATATCCGAGCCATCATCCTTGATAATCCCCTCGTCAATCCATCTTGCTACAGTACCAATACCTGCATTATATGCTGTAATTGCCAAATTATAATTACCATCATAATACGCAACAAGCTTTGTAAAATACTTTGTCCCAAGCATTATATTTGTTTCTGGATCATTCAAATTAAATTCTGATAATCCGTATTTCACTTGCCATTTCTTCAGCTGTACTCTCCATAAGTTGCATAAGCCCAATGGCTCCACTTGCAGAAACGCTCTCCTCATTAAAATTACTTTCTGCTTTAATTAAAGCAAAAATCCATTCATTCTCAATTTGATATTCATTCGCATATTTTTCTACATACTCGAAATAATTCTGTGGATATATTATTTTCAGCCCTACCGAATACCCAACAAAAAATAAAATCAAAATAATTATAAGTGATGCTATTATTATTATTCGTTTCAAATTTTCTACTCCTTTATCTTCCGTCTATTTGCATCCATACCAACTATCTGCTGTTGTTACCTCTGCAATGAGTGGTACAGACAATTTTACTATATGTTCCATTGAATCTTTCAAAAGCTTTGTTGCCTCCTCTAGTTCCTCATTTGGTACTTCAAGTAATAATTCGTCATGTATTTGTAGCACAATTCTTGATTTTAAGCCTTTCTCTTCTATCTTTTTATTTACCTCTATCATAGCCATCTTCATAATATCTGCTGCTGTTCCTTGAATAGGCATATTTATTGCAGCCCTAGTGCCAAATTGTCTTACAGTATAATTTTGTGCTTTTAATTCTGGCAAATATCTTCTCCTACCAAACATCGTAGAAACATATCCTTTTTCCTTTGCTTCCTCAATTATATTTGTCATAAATGATTTTATGCCAACATATTTTTCTAAATATTGGTCAATATACTCTTTAGCTTCTTTTCTTGAAATGTGTAATTGTTCTCCTAGTCCAAAATCACTTATACCATAAACTATTCCAAAGTTAACTGCTTTTGCCTTAGTCCTATCAGCACTTGTTACTTCTTCCAATGGCTTATTAAATACTTGAGATGCAACTTCTCTATGTATATCCCCTCCTTCTCTAAATGCTCGTCTCATTTTTTCATCTTTTGAAATATGTGCAAAAACTCTAAGTTCAATCTGTGAATAATCCGCATCTACAAATATTGTTCCTTCTTTTGGTTTAAAGACTTTTCTTAAATTCTTTCCTAGTTCAAATCTTGTAGGAATATTTTGTAAATTGGGTTCTGCACTACTTAACCTTCCTGTTGCTGTAACAGTCTGGTGGAAATATGAATGTATCCTACCTGTTGTTTCATTTATATATGGAAGCATACCTTCTACATATGTTGAATTTAACTTCATAAGTTGCCTATAATCCAATATTTCATTAACAATTGGATGTTCTTCTCTTAACTTCTCTAGTACTTCCACATCTGTTGAATATCCATTCTTATTCTTCTTTTGAACGGGTAATTTTAAATCTTCAAATAATACTTTTCCAAGTTGTTTCGTAGATTTAATATTAAATTCTTGCCCAACCATTTGATATATATTTTCTTCCTTTTCTTCTATCTCTGCCTTTAATTTTCTACCAAATTCTATTAATTCTTCTTTATCAATTCCAATTCCTGTATATTGCATTTTTGCAAGCACTTCTGCTGTTGGCATTTCTATATTTTGAAACAACTCCAATTCATCTTGCTCTTCCATCATTTTCTTTGTAACACTATAGATTGTTCCTATTGCATATGCGTAAATTCCTGTTTTATTTTTTTCATTTCCATCTTCATTTCCCATTGTGCTAAAAAGATTTAGCTGTTTCTCTTTTTCTTCATTTCCCATATAGGCTGTTAATTCGATATTCAAGTACCTTAATCCTAGTGTTTCTATATCATATTTATTCTTAATTGCATCTATAACATAACCTGCAATCTCTACATCATAGTTAAAATTTCTTAATTCTATTCCTATTTGCTTAAATAAAATATAGTCTTGCTTTAATTTATATCCTATCTTCGCTATTTCAGAATTTTCAAATACTTTTTTTATTTCTTCTTTTACCTTATCAATATCTTTTATATAATAAACTTTATCACAAATTGCAATTCCTAAACTTGAAATTGCTTTTTTTATAATTTTTTCTTTTGCGAAATCTTCTTTAGTATTTATATAATATACTATTTCCTTATTTTTTTCTATTTCCTTTATTAGTTCTTTTATGTCAAATTCATCAATTATTTCTACATTTTCAAATGGGTTTTTAGCTTCTCCTCTTAGAGAAAATTTATCAATATATTTATTAAATCTAAGTTTTGTAAATAAATCAAATACTCTAGGTTTATCCCATTCTTTTACCTCTAAATCACTAATTTCTACATCAATTGGGCTTTTAGTATTTATTGTTCCAAGCTCTCTTGAAAGAAAAGCTAATTCTTTTCCTTCAATTATTCTTTCTCTTGTCTTTCCTTTAATTTCTTCAGCATTACCATTTTCTATATCTTCATATAGCTTATCTATTGTTTTATGTTTTTTTATTATTCCTAATGCTGTTTTTTCTCCTATACCTGTAATTCCTGGGATATTATCCGATTTATCTCCCATTAGTCCTTTTACTTCTATTAATGCTTTTGGTTGTACTCCATATTGTTCAATTACTTTTTCTTTATCATAATCTTCCTCTTCTGTTTTTCCTGCTTTTGTCCTAGGTATTCTTATCGTTATTTTATCTGTTGCAAGCTGAAATGTATCTCTATCTCCTGATAAAATAGTTACATCTATTCCCTTCCTGCTTGCTTTAGTTGCAAGTGTTCCTAAAATATCATCTGCTTCATATCCTTCTTTTTCAATTATTGTAATCTTCATTGCTTCTAATACTTCTTTAATAAGTGGCATTTGAGCAAATAGTTCATCTGGCATACCTTTTCTAGTTCCTTTATATTCACTATACATTTTATGCCTAAAAGTAGGTGCCTTCATATCAAATGCGACCCCAATATACTCTGGTTCTAAGTCTGCCATTATTTTAAACATTATTGACAAAAATCCATACACTGCATTTGTATATGTTCCATCTTCTGTTTGCAACATATTTGTTCCCATAATACCATAAAATGCTCTGTTTAATATGCTATTTCCATCTATTAAAATTAATCTTGCCAAAACAAATTCCTCCTTATGCCTTATCTTTAACATTATACCACTTTATGTAATTTTATCAAGTCATTTTCTTTAATATTCATATATATCTAGGTCATAAATTGTTGTTTTATTTTTTATTTCTTGTTCATATTGTGGTACAATTCCTGTTGGTACTATCACAATAGTATTTTCTTCTATATTTTCCGGAACATAAAATCTATATTTATCAAATGATTTTATATTTCTAAATGTTCCATTTGGATCTTTTAATTCAACTGTTTTAATATATGTATTTACATCAAATTCATTATAGAACAGAAAATAAATATATGGTTCATTATCGTTTACTATACAATATATTGTTTCAGCATCTGAATTTTCACAATATTCTATAACTTCATCCATTCCCTTTGCAAAGGTCCAATTATTATCACTATCAAACTGACAATATGCTCTCATAAATAGTACAAAAAATACTGTATACATTACAATTAAACCTACCGTAATTATCTTGTGTTTTTCTGTTATAAAGTCTAATCCTAAAATAGTATAATATATACATGGTATAATTATTATATTTATCCTGTTTATGTTATTATCCAAAAATAATGCTAATATAAAACACGCAAGCAACCAAATATTCATTATTTGGTTATATTTATTTTCTTTATATTTCGTTACAGCAATTACAAATCCCATTACCATAAATATTATACTTACATGATAAAACATCCCAAATTCAGGTAAAGCATTCCAATCAAACGTATCATATTGTAATGTTAATAAATGGAAAAGACTGTTTAAGTTTTTAGTACAATTTAATAATATATTTCCTTGAAATATGCTTGATACTTGCATGTACCTAACATATTTTAATATTGGAATTGTTATTCCTATTTTTATAGGTTCTAATCCAAATGTATTTATTATTACATATATTATCATAGGAAGTGCTACAACAAATACTATTCCCAAATATGCCATTGCCCTTTTTATTGATAAATCTTCTTTTCTATTTAGATATATTAGCACTCCCAGAACATATATTGGTAAAAACATATATGCTGTTCCATACGCATAACTTGATAAACCAAAAACAACAAATGCTAATATCTGTAACACTTTTTTATTATATTTTACACCTAATACTATCAAAAGTGTTGCAAGCAATATCAAATCTGGGAAAATATTACATTCCATTCCCCATCTACTTTTCATAATATGCCATGGACATATTGCCAAAAATGTTACAGCAATGAGACTAATTTTTTCTTTTTCAAACATATTTTTTAACAAATAATATATCATATATAATGATGCAATTCCAATTAGTGCCATTGGTAATCTCATTGTATAAACACTAAGCCCACCTATAGCTATAAATGGTATCATTATGTATGAATATAACACACTTTGTCCGCTTCCCCAAGCATATAGCTCTATAGGATAGCTATTTCCTGCTCTATCCATTCCGTATTTCATAATTGCATATGCATCATATCCACTTGATGCTTCATCTGCATTTAGTGCATTTGGAATTTTATCTATTCCAACTATTCTTACTAAACTTCCTATTATCAAGACACAAAGCAATATGAACCTTATTTTATTTTCTTTTAAAAAATCTATTAGACTTTTTTTATTTTTTCTTGCTTCAATTATTGGCTTTATAAAAATCGTCATTGGTATTATAAAGCAAAATATAAGCGTGAATATAAATTCCAAATTATTCATCTGCATATCCTTCCCATTTTTATTCTTCTACCCATACAGATATTGATTTTTCTTTTACTTTAAAAATTCCAAATCCTTCTTCATCTATTATAATTTCTTCTTCAATATTTGCCATTGCATCGATAAATTTTTCACCTGCAAATTTTACTCCAATATACATTCTTTTTTCGTCATCACATTTATTTGATATTAATACTGCTAAACCTGATTTGATATGTTCATCGTCTCCTTCTCTTGTCCACCCAATACAGTTTGGATTATCTATGTAATCATTTTGTTTACCATATGCCTTATCTTTTCTTAAATTTATTAATGTTTCTAATCCTTGCAATGGTTTTATATTGTTATTAGGTATACCATACATATCACCATAAAATACACATGGATATCCTTCATTTCTAAGAAGTATTATACCATACGCTGAAAGTTTAAACCACCTTTCCACAAAACTTTCCAATGCTTGTCCTGGTTGTGTATCGTGATTATCTACAAAAGTTACAGCTTTTGAAGGATTTTCCTTTAATAAAGTGTTGTTAAATATGTTCATCAAATCATAATTTTCATCCTTAGATGCTGAATTAAAATTATAATGCAGTGGTACATCAAAAAGTGAAATTTCTCCTTCTGTTTGTTCTATATATCTATGTAATTTATTTACATCTCCAGACCAATATTCTCCAACTGCGAATAACTCTTCTCCTGTTATTTCTCTCAAATATTTTACCCATTCTTTATAAAACTTTGTTGATATATGCTTTACTGCATCTAGTCTAAATCCACATACTTTTGTAAGCTCTATATACCATTTTCCCCACTTTCTTAATTCTTCTCTTACTTCTTCATTTCGAAAGTCTATATCTGCTCCCATTAGATAATCATAATTTCCAAATTCTTCATCAACAGATTTCTCCCATGTTTTATCTTTAAATTTGAATATCGCATTTTCTCCATTTTTCGCATTGTAATCAATTCCATCAAAATGTGTCCAATTCCACTCAAAATCTGAAT
>CANQKB010000065.1 GCA_947624405.1 uncultured Clostridia bacterium | reverse complement strand
CCTTGGCAAGGTTATGTTTTACCACTAAACTATACCTGCATTACCTATTTATAATACCAAAAATAGAAGTAAATGTCAAGCAAAAAATGAAAAAAGTGCATACATATCGCTTACTATTCGTTACAGTTCACACCCTAACTAGTTATAATTAATTGCAAGGCCTGAAAAATAGTTGTTTTTTCATTCACTTGGTGTCGCAATCTCCAAATTGTATTTTAATATGTCGATTGCTCCAATTCGCACTCGCTTTGCTCGTTTGATCGCTTACGCGTTCATTTCAAAACAACTATTTTCAGGCTTTTTCTAAAATTTACTGTGAACTATAACAATCTAATAATAATATATGCAACAAAAAGAAAAAAGTTTCTAAACAAATATAAAAAAAGCTCAAATGTTACGCAAATCAAATATTTGCAAAAAATTTACATAATGGGTTGAAAAAAACTCGAAAATGTTATATAATTGTAATATAAGCGTAAAAAACAATAATCAAAATGAAAAAACGTAATCCGTAAAGGGAAAACGAGTAAAAAAATAAAGATAAAAAAATTGCCAAAAGCTACTATTGACAATAAAAAAAAACATTGTAAAATATATATTAAAGTAGTAAATTAGAAAAGGTGGGTAAAAGAATGAATACTAAAAAATTAACTGTAGCTTTAATGGCGATTATGACAACTCTTATAACAAGTGGAGTATTTAGCGAAACACAAGCTTTATCTAAGGGAAAAATAGAAAGCATGGATCTACAACAATACAAAAACACCTCTGTAAATAGAGAAAATGAAGCATGGAAGCTTCAATCCACCTTAGCATATAGGCATCAAGCATATTTAGAAATTGCAGAAGGAAGAAATGTAAAAGAAAGACAAGAAATATCAGAAAAATTGTCAAATACAGCTGAGCCAAAAGAAATCGAGCAAGAAGAGAAAACAAATGGAAAGTTATTTAATAGTTTAAATAATGGAGTAGTGGCATATGTAACAGGCCTTCAAGAAAACAGTAAAATAAAACCAGAAGCTGATGTATCGATTAGGGAATATATATCAGCAATAAATGGAGTAGAACTTAAAGAATCAAACTCAAGGGAACCAAAAGTAGATACAAGTGAATTAAATCAAACAATAGATGGAAATAAACAAAAAACAGCAATATACAATCATACAAAAAAGCCACTAATTACAAAAATTGGAGATAAAGTAACATATACAATTAGAATATACAATGAGGGAGATGTAGCAACATACGTAAAACAAGTACAAAATTATTTCCCATCATACATAACATACATAGAACCAGAAGAAAGCAAGGCATATTGGATAGCTGATGATGAATATGGTTTCACATTTAAAACAACAGAATATTGCGAAATAGTAAATGCAGGTGGAGAATTAAACTTTGATGAAATAACAGATAAAAAATTAGTAAATGTACTAATTCCTCCAGCAAAGAAAAATGATGAAAATGGAAAAGAATCATATACATTAAGTTATGTTGATATACAAATAACTGGAGAAATAATGCGTACAGCACAATATGGCAAACCAGTAACAAACTTAGTAGAAGTAACAAAAATCCAAAATGAAAAAGGAAAAACGATTATAGATAGAGATTCATCAGAAGCCAATTTACAAATACCAGCAGACGAAGAATTACCAACATATAAAAACGAATTAGAAAATGAAAAATATGTACAAGGGCAAGAAGACGATGATGACTTTGAAAAAGTAGTTGTACAAGAAGAAACATTAGACTTAGCACTAAGAAAATTTGTTACAAAAGTAAATGATATAGAATATAACAGAGTTCCAGAAGTAGATACAACGGCTTTAAAAAATAGTATAGGAACAACAGCAGAATATAAGCATAATAAAGAGCCAATCATAGCAAAAGCTGGAGATAGAGTAACATATACAATAAGGATATATAACGAAGGCGAAAAAATAGGAAGTGTTGCAGGAATAACAGATTATACTTCAAAATTATTAAAGATAGTACAAAATGAAAATACTGAGCAAAATGTAGATGTAGCAGAAAACCAAGAAATGCAACCTGAAAATCCACAAGCATGGTTTCAAACAGAAGGAGAAGAATACAACTCAAGCATAAGCACAGAATTTTGCAAAGTAACAGGTGTTGGAGGAAAAGTTAGCAATAGTGAAATAGGTAAAAACATAAAAGACGTAATAATACCAGCATATGATAAAGAAAATGACATATTAAGCTATATTGATGTAAATATAGAATATGAAGTACAACCTACAGAAGAAAAAACAGTAATTACAAGCATTACAGAAATTTCAAAAGAATTAAATGAAAGAGGAGAAGAATTACTAAAAGATAAAGATTCAATACCAAATGGAAAATTAGAAAATGAAACAATACCAAATGCAAAAGAATTAGAAGAATATAAAGATAATGAAATATTAGAAGCAAAAGAATATATACCTGGATATGAAGATGATGATGACTTTGAAAAAATATGTATTTCACCTGATTTCGATTTATCAATTAAAAACTTCATTTCACAGATAGGTATAACAAAAGTAAACAATAGAGAGCCAAGGGTAATCTATAAAGATGATAAAATAACATATGAACAATTGAAAGCTCCTATTGGTGCAAAACCAGGAGATACAATTATATACACAATAAGAGTATTTAATGAAGGAAAAGCAGATGGATATGCAGAAGAAATAATAGATAATATTCCAGAAGGATTAGAATATATAGCAGATAATGAAATAAACAAACAATATAAATGGAAAATGCTAGACGAAAATGAAGAAGAAACAAGGGAACAAAGTGAAGCAAAACACCTTGTTACAGATTATTTATCAAAAGCACAAGAACAAGAAACAGGAAGAGAAAATAAAATAAAAGCATTTAAACCAAGCGAAGAATCAGCAGAAGTACAATACAAAGACATACAATTAGCCTTAAATGTAGCATTTGTACCACAAACGCAAGAAGAAAAAAATAAAGTAATTATGAATGCTGTACAAATATCAAAAGATTCAGATAATGACATAGATTCAGAACCTACAAGAGAAGAAGAATACGCAGAAGATGGAGAAAATCAAGATGATATTGATGCAGAAAAAATAAAAACTGGATATTTTGATTTATCAATACAAAAATGGGTTAAAGAAGCAAGAGTTACATTAAAAGGAAAAACAACAGTAATTGAAGGTAATACTGTAGAAGAATCAAAAAATGAACCAACAATAAAAGTTGAAATAGAAGAAAAAAATATAAACAAAATAATTGTTAAATTTCAATATATGATAAGAGTAAATAATGAAGGAAACATCCAAGGATATGCAGATGAAATAGCAGACTACATTCCAGAAGGATTTAAATTTGAAGAATCAGATAATGTAAAATGGGGCTGGAAAATAGGTGAAGATGGAATTGTAAGAACAGATTATTTAAAGGATACAGAATTAAAACCAGGAAGCTATGCAGAAGTACCTATAGTATTAGTATGGAAAAACGGTATAGAAAACCTTGGAGAAAAAATAAATAAAGCAGAAATAAGTAAAACAAGAAATGAAAGTAATGCCACAGATATAGATTCAATACTAGGAAACATGATAGACGAAGAAGACGATTTAGATGATTCATCTGTAGTCATTGCAGCTCATACAGGTACATTTAGAATATACATTGGGCTTACTATGATAATGCTTATTGCATTTGCAGGTGGTATATTTGTAATGAAAAAATATGTATTAGAATAGAAAAATCAAAAGATTTAAAAAATACTAAAGACTATATTATTAAAAGAAAAAATGGAGTAAGTTTGAAAAAATAGGCAGATTGTGTTCAACTTTTACAGACAAATTATTCTTTAAGGTTAAATATAGTTTATAGTAATTTACCTTAAATACGCGTACTAAATTTTTTCAAACTTAGAAAGGATTGAAGTATGAAAAGGAGTAAAATAGTATTTTTGGTAATTATATTTCTTATAGTATTTCTTTTGTTGACAGTTAGTAATGTAAGCCAAGCGGCTATTGCAAACATTTCTTTAAAAATTACACAGGAAAGAAATGCTGAAATTGGATGGACTACAGATCAAAATACAAATAAAGGGAGTTATAAAATAAAATATCAGCTATATACAGATGATACAGAAGCAGGCTCAAAAACAAAAAATGTATGGAAACTAGAAGAAGCAAGCAATAGTTCAGGAGAGAAATTGGACAACTTGTATTGTATAAGGGCTGGATTAGGATTTGCATCAGAAACAGGACATGCAGAAGGAACAGTAAAAACATATAATCAAGTATATGATTTGACAAAAGATTATGAAAATGTACAATCGATTTTAAATTCTTCATCTGTAACATTATTTAAAACAGATTCTAAAGCAAACTATAATGCTGTAATGTGGATATTAGACCATATGATACTAGAAGATGCAGAAGATACTGAAGTTGAGAAATATTTATGGGATAATGTATATAAAAATTTAGATGATTATGACTATGAAGAAGAAGAGATAAAACTAGTAACATCAGGAATGAGATTTGATATATTATCAAAAGCAGATATAGAGGCAATTCAACAACTTGCAATATGGCATTTTTCTAACAGAGATGAAGATGTATATAAAGAAGATGAATTATCATCTTTGTTTATAAATATAACAGATTATACAATGAATGGAGTAGCAGGGGATTTCCTTGAAACTTCTGATAAAAAAGGCTATGAATCAAGAAATGGTTGGGCAAACCTTACAGATTGGGGAAATAATCTAGGAATACATGATGGACAACATGGTACAAAGAGACAAGCAGCAGCAGCACAGTTATATAAATATTTAATAACTACAGCAGAAAATGAAACAAAAAATCTTGATGGACTATACCAACCCAATAGAGAAGTAAAAGTATATTTAGGTGAAAATCCAACAACAGAACAACCAGTTGTAACAGTTTTAGAGCAAGAAAAAGTAAAAATAAAAGTAAATAAAAACTGGGATGACTTTGATGATCTTGAAGGCTTAAGAAATGAATATGAATTTACATTAAAAGGAAAAGTAAATAATAAAGAAATTTCATTAGGTATAAATGATGCAACAGTAAAATTAACAAAGGATCAAAAAACGTATGAATGGTCTAATTTACCAAAAACACATAATGGAGTAGAAATTGTATATTCAATAGAAGAAACAAAAGTACCAGATAAATATACAGTTGAAATAAGTAAAGACTCAAAGGGAGATTTAGAATATAATTACATATTCAATGTAACAAATAAACATAGATGGGCAGATATTTCACTTAGAAAATTTGTATCAGCAGTAAATGGAGCAAAACCAAGTGTGTCAAGGGAACCAAAAGTAGATACAAGTGAATTTAATACAAAAGTAAATGGAGTTTTACAGACAACAGCAAAATATATTCATCCAAAAAACCCTCTTACTGTTGAAGCAGATAATATAATTACATATACAATAAGAATATATAATGAAGGTTCAGAGCCTGCATATGTAAAAGAAATAATGGATCATTTACCAGCAAACTTAGAATTTTTAGCAGATGAAAATGGAAATGAATGGATAGTTGAAAATTATGATAAAAATTCAGGCGGAACAACAGTAAAATCGACGGAAAATTGTAAGATAGTAAATGCTGGTGGAAAGTTAACAGAAAGTGAAAAAGGAAAAACATTAGGAAGTGTGCAAATACCAGAAGCAGAAAAAATAGCTGATCAGGGAACTGATAGATATAGATTAAGTTATGTAGATGTAGAAATAAAATGCAAAGTAAAAGCAGAAGCACCAAGTAAAACAAACTTAACCAATATAGCAGAAGTAACAAATATGAAGGCGAGTGATGGAACAACAGATTTAGTAGATAGAGATTCTACACAAAAAAATGCAAATATACCAAATGAAAATGAAAAGCCATCATATAGAGATGAACAATCAAAACAACAATATGTACCAGGACAAGAAGATGATGATGATTTTGAAAAAGTAAAAATAGACAAAATAAAAGTAAAAGTAAATAAAAATTGGGACGACTTCGAGAACCTAGAAGGTATAAGAGATCAATATGAATTTACACTAAAAGGAAAAGCAGGAGAAAATAATGTAACAATAGAAAATGCAACAGTAACATTAACAAAAGATGAAAAAGAACATGTATGGACAGACTTACCAAAAACAAAAGATGGAGTAGAAATAATATATAGTGTAGAAGAAACAAGTGTACCAGAAGGATATACATATACTGTAGAAAGAAAATATGATGAAGAAGGAAATGCAGAATATGATTATATATTCAATGTAACAAACACACATAGATGGGCAGATATATCACTTAGAAAATTCATCACAGAAGTAAATGATGTAAAGCAAGAACCATCTAGAGAACCAGAAGTAGATACTAGCCTATTTAATACGTGGCAAACAGGAACTGATGGAACAGAAAAATTACAAACAACAGCAATATATAATCATACAAAAGAGCCAGTAAATGTAACAATAGGGGACATAGTTAAATATACAATAAGAATATACAATGAAGGAACAGTAGATAGCTATGTAAGTGAAATCAAGGATCATTTGCCAGCAAATATGGAGTTTTTAGCAGAAGAGAATGCAGGAAGCTGGGAAATAGTAGAAGAAGAAAGAAATGCCGAAGCAGAAACAGTGAAAGCATCAGAAAACTGTACAGTAGTAAATTATGGAGGAAGCTTTACAGAAAATGTAAAAGGAAAAAAACTATCAGAAGTATTAATACCATCAGCAAAGAAAAATGAAGAAGTAGAAGAAGGAGCAAAAGATAGCTGGATATTAAGTTATGTAGATGTAGAAATAGTATGTAAAGTAAAAGAAACAGCACCAAGCAGAACTCCATTAACAAATATAGCAGAAGTAACAGAAATGACAGATGCAGAAGGAAAGGCATTAGAGGATAGAGATTCTAAGCAAAATAATGCTAATATACCAGAAGAAAGCAACAAGCCAACATATAAAGATGAAGAGTCATCTAAAGAATATGTACCAGGACAAGAAGACGATGACGATTTTGAAAAAGTAGTAGTAACAAAATTTGATTTGGCTTTAAGAAAATTCATCAGTAAAGTAGATGGAAAAGAGTTAGAAGTATCAAGAGAACCAAAACCAGATACAACGAAACTAAAAAATGGCACAGGAACAACAGCAGAATATCCACATAGCAAAGAGCCAATAAAAGTAAAAGCAGGAAGTCTAATCACATATACAATGAGAATATATAATGAAGGAGATATAGACGGAAAAGTAAAAGAAATAACAGACTACCTAGACAAATCATTAATATATGAGCCAACAGAAGAAGAAGTGGCAAATGGAAACAATTGGACAATGACAGAAGGAGAAGAAAACAATAAAGTAGAATCAACAGTAAGATGTAAAGTAGTAAAAGTAGGAGGAAATACATCAAAAGAATATGAAGGAAAATACTTAAAAGATGTAATCATACCACATTATGATGTAGAAGAAGATGTATTAAGTTATATAGATGTAGAAATCAACTGTAGAATAGTAGAACAAGCAGGAACGGGAATAAAATTAACAAATATAGCAGAGATAACAGAAAGTACAGATGATAAAGACAATCCACAAAAAGATATAGATTCTACACCAGACAATGGAGAAATACCAAATAAAGAAGAATTACCAGGATATAATGAAGATAAAGAAAAAGATCCATATGTACCAGGACAAGAAGATGATGATGACTTCGAGAAAGTAGTAGTAGAAGGTCCATTTGACTTAGCATTAAGAAAATTCATTACAAAAGTAGAAAATACAGATGTAAATAACCGTTATCCACAAGTAAAATATGAAGATGGAAAACTAAGTTATGAACACACAAAAGAGCCAATAGAATTAGTAACAGGAGACACAGTAATATACACAATAAGGGTATATAATGAAGGCGAAAAAGACGGATATGCAGAAGAAGTAACAGATGATGTACCAGAAGGGCTAGAATATTTGCCAGATAATGAAATAAACAAAGAATATAGATGGGTATTACTAGATGAAAACGAAGAAGAAACAGACGATGTAAGTAAAGCAAAATACATAGTAACAGACTACTTATCACAAGAACAAGGAGAAGAAGCAGAAAGAGACAACTTATTAAAAGCATTTGACAAAAATGCAGAAATAAGTGATGGAGAAGTAAGAAACCCAGACTATAGAGACTTAAAGATAGCATTTAAGGTAACATTCAAAGCAACAACCAAAGATGATACAACAAGGATATTAAAGAATGTAGCCCAAATCTCTAAAGATTCAGATGATGATGAAGATTCAGAGCCAAATAGAGATACAGTATACGATCCAGAAGGACCAAA
>CANQKB010000064.1 GCA_947624405.1 uncultured Clostridia bacterium | reverse complement strand
GTTACTAGATAATATTTTTAAACAATAGGAACTCTGAAATTCAGTTGTTGTAATAGTTTTGTAACGAAAATTTAATGTAAATTTTTTGAAAAATAATTTTCTAAAAAGTGTTACACAATACAAAAAGCTTTAATTTGAGCACATATGCCTCATTAAAGCTTTTTTCTTTATCAGCTAATTTAAAAAAGAAAAATATAATACATTTCTATCTCAGTTAATTCTCATGCTGTAACATTCTTGTAATTAGATTTTAACGTGCATTTTTTAATAATATATAGTATAATTATTACATCAGGAAGGTGGTGATTTTACATGGTTTATTCTGAAAAAGAATATAAAAATTTAGAAGAAAAATATAAACAACAGATACAAAAATTACAAAAGGAAAATGAACTAAAAGAAAAAGAAGTAAAATTGCTAAAGCAACAAAATAAACAACAAGCAGAAATAATTCATGATTTAGACCCTAATGATTATCGCGGAAAATATCAATCAGCGACACAAGAAATTTATGAACTCAAAAAAAAACTAAAGATATACGAAGAAAAATTCACGATGCAGAAAATCAGTTTAGAAAAAGACAGCAGCAATAGTTGTAAACCTTCTTCTACAAATGGTTTTAAAAAGGTCATTCAAAATAATCGTGTAAAATCTGGAAGAAAACCTGGTAGAGAAAAAGGACATAAAAGATCTGCACCAACTGCAACCACAAATCCTGATGAAGTTATCGAAGTATCAAAAGTTGCAACTTGTACATGTGGTCATAAAACAGAAGAAACAGAGGAAATATCAAGAGACTTAATATCGCTTGAAGTAATAGTACATACAACACAATATAGAGGCAAGAAAACTGTATGTCCATGTTGCCATAAGGAATATATGCCTAAATTTCCTAAGCAAGTGAAAAGTATAGTAAATTATGATGAAGGAATAAAAGCATTGGTTGTATATCTCAATTCCTATTGCAATATACCAAATGCCAAAGTAACTGAGCTATTAGGATTATTGAGTAATAATAAAATAAAAATGTGCCAAGGTACAGTTGGAAATACAGTAGCGCAATTTAGCAAAAAAAGTAATCCCATTATTAACAAAATGAAGAAACAAATATTAAAAGAACCGGTAATAAATGAAGATGAAACACCAATAAAAGTAAATGGCAAATTTATGAGTGTAATAGGTGTATTTACAAAAGGAATATCATTGCTTGAAGCTTTTGAAAATAGAAAACTTGAAAGTTTCGAAGAAATGGGAATCCTTGATAGGTATATAGGAACAGTATGTCATGATCATAACAGAATACACGATTCATTTATACAGTCAAAACAAGCTGAATGTAATTTTCATATTTTAAGATATTGTAAAGCAGAGTACGAAGTTCATAAAAGAGAATGTATAAAAGAATTTATGGATTATCTGTTAAGCTTGAGAGATATGGTTGATGAATATAAACTGCAAGGAAAAACATCTTTCACGGAAAATGAATATAAAGAGGCGAAAGAAAAATATTTAGAATTATTGGATATATGGGATGAAAAATTTAAAACAGAATATACCTATGAAAAAAGGCGTTATTACGATTCAGAGAAATGTTTAATAAAAAGATTAAAAGAATATGTAGACGATCATCTAAGATTTCTAACAGATTTTAGAATTGATTTTACAAATAATTTAGCTGAAAGGGGATTAAGAAAAGTCAAGACTAAATTAAAAATTGCAGGTGGATTTAGAAATTTACAATTTTCTAAATATTATTGTGATGCAATAAGTATAATTGATACTTGTAAGAAACAGCATATGAATATAGGTGAAACAATAAAAAGCATATTTGCTGGAAAGAAAACAATATTTGCATTTTAGGCGAGCCTTCTTTCAAGAAGGTCCGCCTTTTAAAATGGTAAATCTTCGTCGTCGTCAAATGCATCATCAGATTCATATTCGTGCTCAACTTCATATTCAAAAACAAATTCATCTTCATTCTCTAAATCATCCATGTTTTCCAAAAAACAAGAAAATAAAAGAATAAATTCCTGAAATTCATCATCTGGCATAGATTCAATGAATTTTATGAATTCATATTTTACTTGTTTTATTACATTTGAAAATGGAAATTTGTTACTATCTCTTTTACCGTTTTTGTTTTTCATATAATTATTTTCTCCCTAAATCGAACTAATACAATTATACAAGAAAAATATAATTATATCAATCATTTTATGAGTTTTTTGAAAAAAATCTATTATCTAGTAACAATTTGCATAGAAAATTAAAAGATAACCTTTGACTTTTTTGGAAAAATATAGTATAATAGATATGTCGAAAAAATCTTTAATGACGTGAGAGGAAGTGTGTTTATGTTCAACGTAGGGGATTTTATAGTTTATCCAATGCATGGTGCGGGAACTATTGATGCAATTGAGGAAAAAGATATTTTAGGTGAAAAGCAGGCTTATTACATTATTAAAATGCCTGGAGAAGTTAAAGTAATGATACCAACAGTACAAGCAGAAAAAGTAGGAATAAGAAATATAATAGATAAATCTCAAGCAGAAAAAGTATTTAACATTTTAAGTGAGAACGAAACACAAACAGAGATGAATTGGAACAAAAGATATAGAGAAAATATGGACAAAATGAAAACAGGAGATATATACGAAGTAGCAGATGTTGTTAGAAATTTAAGTCTTAAACAAAAAGAAAAAGGACTTTCTACAGGAGAAAAGAAAATGCTTACAAATGCAAAGCAAATTTTAGTTAGCGAACTTGCACTTGTAGAAAATGAAGAACAAGATGTTGTTGAAAATTTAGTAGAACAAAAAATTTCAAATTCTTTCAAAACATTCAAAGTTGAGAACATTGGAGATACTGCTGAAGTAAATAAATTTATCCCTTTCGATGGAGAAAGTGATAGTGTAGTGGGATAATAACTATACAAAACATATGGACGCCCAAGTAATTGGACGTCTTAAATTTTTTGTAATAATATGTAAAATTTTAAAATACAATTAAATAATGATCCATTATAAAAGGAGGAAGTATATGAGAAAGTATTTTGGAACTGATGGAATAAGGCGTATTGCAGGGAGTGAGTTAACTCCGGAATTTGTATATAAAGTTGCAAAAGCAGGTGCTTATGTCTTTTCAAAATATACAAAAAATAAGCCATTAATACTAATTGGAAAGGATACTAGAATTTCAGGAAGTTTGATTGAAAGTAGTATGAATGCAGGATTTTTAAGTTATGGTGCTAATGTAATAAATTTAGGAGTAATACCTACTCCGGCAGTGGCATATTTAACAAGAAAAATGAAGGCTGATGTAGGTGTGGTTATTTCGGCGTCTCATAATCCATATGAATACAATGGAATAAAATTTTTCAGCAATAAAGGAACTAAAATTGCGGATGAGCTAGAGGAAGAAATCGAAGAGGCAATGGAAAATTTTGAGAAAATAAATAAAGTTTCTATGCCAGGAGATAAAATAGGAATTTCTGAAAATAAAGAATGGCTTGCGGAAGAATATATAGAATTTTTGAAAGGTATTTTTGAAAAAGAAATTAAAGAAAATCTCACAAAAGATTTTACTATCCGGAATTGATACGGCAAATGGTGCAACATATAAGGTAGCAGAGGAAATTTTCAAAAAATTAGGTATAAAATATAAGATAATAAATAATGCTCCAAATGGGGTAAACATCAACGAGAATTGTGGTTCTACTCATATAGAAAAAATTGCAAAATACGTTGTAGATAATAAGTTGAACTTGGGAATTGCCTATGATGGAGATGGAGATAGGTGCTTGGCAGTTGATGAAAAAGGCAACATGATAGATGGAGATATAATACTTGCTATATTTTCAAAATATTTAAAGGAAAGTGAAAAATTAAGTAATAATACATTTGTAGCAACTGTTATGAGTAATTTGGGATTAAGTAAGTTTGCAAAGGAAAATGGAATTGAATTAAAACAAACAAAAGTAGGAGATAGATATGTATTAGAAAAAATGATAGAAGCTGGATATAATTTAGGTGGAGAGCAATCTGGTCACATTATATTATTAGATTATAATCCAACGGGAGATGGTATATTAACATCATTACTTTTAATAGTGATAATGTTAAAGAATAAAGAAAAATTATCAAATTTAAGTAAAATAATTAAAATATATCCACAAGTTTTAATAAATGCAAAAGTAAATTCAAAAATGAAGTATAAATATGAAGAAAATGAAGAAATAAAAAAGGCAATTCAAGATTTAGAAAATGAATTTAGTGGAAATGGAAGAGTCTTGATTAGGGCATCTGGTACAGAAAGCTTGGTTAGAGTAATGATTGAAGGGGAAGAACAAAAATATATTGAGAAAAAGGCTAGAGAGTTAGCTGATTTAATCGAAGAAAAATTAGCGTAAAGTTATTTACATAATATAAAGAAGGATTTGAGATTTATCTGTCGAATAATATAATATAGAGTATAAAAAGGTGTAAGTTTGTAAGAACTTAATTTAAGCCTGAGAAAGGGATACTATAAAGATGGCGTTATATGAAAGCGGATTAATCACGGACATTAAAGCTAATATTAATATAGTGGATATAGTTTCACAATATGTATCGCTAAAAAGAAGTGGCAGAAACTATACAGGATTATGCCCTTTTCATAATGAAAAATCACCGTCTTTTTTCGTTTCTGAATCTAAGCAAATATTTCATTGCTTTGGATGTGGCGTAGGTGGAGATGTAATAGGATTTGTCCAAAAAATCGAAAATATTAATTTTACAGATGCAATAGAAATACTTGCAGATAGAGCGAATATTCAATTACCCAAGATACAGGTAAGTGAAGAAGAACAAAAAAGGATTGCTTTGCGAGAAAAAGTTTTTGAGATAAATAAATTTACGGCAGATTTTTATCACCAAAATCTATATGGAGCTAATGCGAAAGAGGCTCAAGAATATGTAAAAAAAAGACGAATGGATAATGCAACACTTAAAAAGTTTTTAATAGGTTATTCATGTAATTTTGATGAATTATATAAAGCACTAAAGAAACAAGGATTTGATGATGAGGCAATTTTCGCATCAAGACTTGTTTTAAAATCGAACAATGGAATTATAAATGATGCATTTAAAAGGAGATTGATGTTTCCTATAATAGATGTTAAAGATAGAGTAATTGCATTTGGGGGACGAGCGTTAGATGATTCAAAGCCTAAATATATAAATTCACCAGACACAATATGTTACAACAAGGGCAGAAATTTATATGCATTAAATATAGCCAAAAAAACTAAAAAAGATTTTGTGATTATGGTAGAAGGATATATGGATGCTGTTTCACTACATCAGAGAGGAATTGATAATGCTGTTGCATCGCTAGGTACAGCACTTACAGAAGCTCAAGGAAGGCTTTTAAAAAGATATAAATCAAAGATAATAATAGGATATGATACTGATGAAGCTGGACAAGGTGCGACAATGAGAGGTTTGGATATTGTACAAAGTCTTGGGTATGATATTAGAGTATTGCAGTTAGAAGGTGCCAAGGATCCAGATGAATTTGTTATAAAATATGGAAGTGGCAAATTTGATATATATGTTAAAAATGCTATATCATTTGTAGAATTTAAAATAAAAAATATAAAGAAAAATTTAGATTTGAATCAAGTAAATGATAAAATAAAATTTTTGAATGAGATTTGTAAAATACTTTCAAAAATGAAGAATACTTTTGAAAAAGAAGTATATATTGACAAAATTGCAGAAACATATGATATATCAAAAGAAGCTATTATAGCTGAGCTTAACAAATTAGAATATGCAAATACGAAAAGTGAAAAAGTTTTAGAAAGACAAACTCCTGTTATTAAAGTTGAAAAGGGTACCAAAAAAGAAGATACAACTGTAAATACATCTCGCGAAAACCTTATTATATGGTTACTCATAAATGATGATACAGGAGAAGTATATAAAAAAATAAAGGAACATATATCTCCAGATGATTTTAAAAACGAACAAAATAAAAAAATTGCAAAAGTATTGTATGAAGAATTAGAAAAAGGAGATATTAGTAATATAATAGGACTTTTTGAGAATGACGAAGAACTTATAAGTCATATAACATACATATTATCAAAAGAAGAAGATATAACACAGACAGAAAAAGCTGTTGATGATTTAATAAAAAACTTTGCTAAAGAAAGACTTAGAGAAGAAAAAGCAAATATACTAAAAAAATTGGCATTAGGTGGATTAAAAGTAGAAGAAGCAAAAGAGATAGAAGGTAGACTTAGAGATATAAGCAAAAAATTAGTTATGTTAAATTAATGAGGTTGAAGTTTTGAAAAGTTGAGAAGTTTTTCAAACTTAATTTGTGCCTTAGAAAGGAATGATAGTGAAAATGAAAAAAGAACAAGAAGAAAAAGTATCTAAAGTTCAAGAGGCAGAAAAAACAAACAAAACAGAGAAAATAGAAAAAGCTGAGAAAAAATCTAAAAACGCTAAAGAAAATAAAAAAGAAGTGAAAGTTAGTAAAATAGATAAAACTGCAGAAGAAACGGAAAAATCAAAGAATGATGAAAATGAATCTGTAGCCAAAAAAACAAAAAATGTGGAAAATACCAAAACATTAAAAAATGCAAAAAAAGAAGAAACAAATAAAGAGAGTGTAAATGATGAGACTAAGGCAAATAATCCTAACGAAAAACTAACTAATAAAGAAAAAGTTGATAAAATATTATCAAAGGCAAAAGCAAAGGGAAGTATGACCTATGGAGAATTAGCTTCAGAACTTGAAGATGTTAATCCAGATGAAATGGATAAAGTATTTGATGCATTTGAAGAAATTGGCGTAGATTTACTAAAAGATGATTTTGATGATGTAGAACCAGATATTGACGATTTAGAAACAATAGAGGAAGTAGATATTAGTGATGCTGCACTTAGTGATTTTGATGGAATCAATATAGATGATCCTGTAAGAATGTATTTGAGAGAAATTGGTAGAATACAGCTTCTTACATATGATGAGGAATTAGAACTTGCAAAAAGAATAATGGCTGGAGATGAAGAAGCAAAGCAAAGACTTGCTGAATCAAATTTAAGATTAGTTGTAAGTATAGCTAAAAAATATTTAGGAAGAGGAATGTTATTCTTAGATTTAATCCAAGAAGGAAATATGGGATTAATAAAGGCCGTAGAAAAATTTGATTATGAAAAAGGATATAAATTTAGTACTTATGCTACATGGTGGATAAGACAAGCTATAACAAGAGCAATAGCTGATCAAGCAAGAACTATAAGAATTCCAGTTCATATGGTAGAAACTATTAATAAATTGATACGTACATCAAGACATCTACTTCAAAGACTTGGTCGTGAACCAACCCCAGAAGAGTTAGCCAAAGAACTAGAAATGCCAATAGATAGAGTAATGGAAATACAAAAAATTGCTCAAGATCCTGTATCGCTTGAAACACCTATTGGAGAAGAGGATGATAGCCATTTGGGTGATTTTATACCTGATGATGATTCTCCTGCACCTCAAGATTCGGCTGCATATACATTATTAAAAGAACAGCTAGAAGAGGTAATGAATACATTAACTCCAAGGGAAGCGAAGGTTTTGAAACTAAGATTTGGCTTAGAAGATGGAAAAGCAAGAACTCTTGAAGAAGTTGGCAAAGTTTTTGAAGTTACAAGAGAGAGAATTAGACAAATAGAAGCAAAGGCACTTAGAAAGTTAAGACATCCAAGTCGTAGTAAAAAATTAAGAGATTATATGAATTGATGTATAATATGAATGTGGTAAAAAAGTCCACAATACGGAGGTATATATGTCAAAAAAAGATAATGAAAAAATGAATTTATTGAGTGAAGATGATATTACTACACCTGAGGATATAATAAGTAAAGATAAGGATAATGATAGGCGTGAAGCATTTAAAAAGGCATATGAAAATATAAGATTGATTATTCCAAATTATTTTATGACTAATAGAAGAAAAAAGAACGGAAGTAGTGGAGCAGGAGGTTTTTCACAACAGATTGTAGTTGATGTAAATCAAGCTAAGGTTGAAACTAAGATAGAAGAAAAACCTCAATCAACAAAAGAAAGTATGGAAAGAGAAGATTAAAAAATGCAAATTTTAAAACATTCTTCCACGCTTAGCTAGTTATGGTGTGAACTGTAACATTTTTTATATAAATAAATGCAAAGCCTGTAAAATAGTTGTTTTTACATTCACTTGGTGTCGCAATCTTCAAATTGTATTTTAGTATGTCGATTGCTCCAAGTCGCACTCGCTTCGCTCGTTTGGTCGCTTACGCGTTCATTTCAAAACAACTATTTTCAGGCTTTTTCTAAAATTCGCTGAACTGTAACACAATTAAAATCTAAATTTTGAAAAAAATATTGACAAAAGAGAATGAAAAATGTAAAATAAGGATACACTGAAGTTGAGTGCAAAATTTTTATG
>CANQKB010000063.1 GCA_947624405.1 uncultured Clostridia bacterium | reverse complement strand
AAAAGCTGATAATCCTGAAAAATATAAAGAAAGTACAGATTGGTTTTATGAAAGATTAGATGAAAAAAATAATACAGGAGGTAGCGATAATGTTTGAAGATAAGCATATGTTTAAGTTTATTTGTGCACTACTTGGATTTGCATCAATAATAACACCAGGACCAATAATTCCAATTATAAGTTTTATAATTGCTATTGCTATGTTTGTTTATAAGATAAAACAAGCAAAAGAAAGCCCAGAGGGTTTTGAATCTTTTATGCTTGATATAGTCATTATAGTAATTATCATAGTTATAGACATTGGATTTTTTGCATTGAGAATATCAATAGAACATGAATACAATAAATATGATTATTCATCAAGTAATTCTCAGGAAATGACAGCATCAGAGTTTGCAGAAACTGTTATTGCTACATATCAATTAGGAAATCTCTCTCAATTTTCTGATAGTGGGAATCATTTAAATGCGATAAAAAGAGGATTTACTTCTTATTTAAAAAATGAATTAGAAATTACTGATATCAATGTAAAGGGAAATAAAATTACCTGTAATATTGGCTCAGATACGATTATCTTCACAATAACCAAAAATGATATTAAGTATAGTGTAAAATAATATTTTATAAAAAATATGTTTTTGGCAACTGGTATAATGAAGGACTTAATAAAAATTTATACTTTTATTGCAATAAATTATATTTTATGTTATAGTTTTAGCATGGAAATAGAAAAAATAAAAAAAGAATTAAAAACAAAAATAATAGGAAAAGAAATTATCTACTTAGAAGAAGTACGGTTCAACCCAAGACTACATTAAAGAAAAAGGTTATACTACAGATGGAATTGTGGTAATAGCTAATAATCAGAACAATGGAAAAGGAACGAATGGTAGAAAATGGAAAACAAGATTAGGGGATAATCTTACGTTTTCAATGTTGCTTATACCAAATTGTAAGATAGAAAAAATAAATGAGTTAACTGTAATTCTTGCAAAGGCGGTTATAAGAGCAATCAATAAAGTGTGTGAATGTAGATTAGAAATAAAATATCCTAATGATATAATGTTAAATAATAAAAAAATGTGTGGAATTTTAACAGAAAGTACAACAAAAGGAGAAGTTGTTAAGAAAATCATAATAGGAATTGGAATAAATGTAAATCAAGTAAAATTTGATAAGGAAATAGAAGAAATTGCAACTTCTCTAAAAAAGGAATTTGGTAAAAATTTTTCGAAAGAAAAAATTATATCAAACTTTTTTAATGAATTTGAAAAAGACTATCTTAATATTCTAAAAGAATAAATTTTTAATGAGCTTTTAAATTTTCTTTGTATTCTAAATTGCTATCAATCACACTAATATAAAAAATATTTCAAAGTGCACTTTATTTAATTAATTAAAAGCTATTCATTCATTTTAAAAAGCTATTTTTATTGTATAGGAAATAGAAAATTGCAACCATTTATATAACTTATTAGTAAAAATAAAACAAAAATATTGAAATAAATGGAAAAAAGTAATATAATACAAAATAAACATTAACTTATAAATAAAAGGAGAAATAAAAATGAATGAAGATGAAAAATACAATGAATTAATGAAACAAATAAAAGAAATAAGAGAAAACGAAATAGCACATGAAAATGAACTTAAGCTATTAAGGAAAGAAATGAAAAAGAATAATAAAAGGTATGAACAATTAGTTATAGGTGTTAAACTTTCAGCAGATGAAAAATTTAAAGCTTTAAAATTAGACTTAGATGGAAAAATGTATGAAATTATGCTAGTGATTCAAAATGAAATTAAAGAAATCAAAACAAAATTTGAGTCAATGTTTAATAATATTTAAAATAAGATTGTTACAGTAAGATTTTCTAATATAGAAATGAGTTCTTATTTTCAAAATCATTTTCTCAAGTAACTTAGCTGAAATTGGTTGTAAACTGTAACTTTACGAAGGATTTATAAAAATTGTTACAATTCACAGTCGATTTTCGCTAAGCTACCTGAGAAAATGATTTTAAAAATGCGACGTTGCGTTCTCCAAGGCGTTTAAGATATTCTGGATTATTAAATAATAGATACGAATTTGAAACAATACAAGCAAGGGACTGAGTTGGTCGAACTCACTTCGATTTTTAAAACATTCCTCCACGCTTAGCTAGTTAGAGGGTGAACTGTAACACCATAATATTAAATTTTTTGCAAATTTTGTAAAATTTTATTGAGAAAAAAATATTTATATGATATAGTAAAAATGAAAATTTGGAGGTAAAGATGGAAGAAATAAAACCATTTATAAAATGGGCTGGTGGTAAAGAAAAAGAATTAACATATATTAAGGAAAATTTACCTAAAAAAATTGATAGATATATAGAGCCTTTTGTTGGTGGAGGGGCAGTATATTTTAATATGAATATAAAAGATTCGTATATAAATGATAAATCAGAAGAACTAATTAATTTGTATTCTTGCATAAAAAATAATGATTTAGAGTTTTATAATAAAATTAATAGTATATATAAAAATTGGAAATTATTAGAAAAAATTGTGCAAAACAATCAAGATAAATTATTAGGAATATATAAAAAATATTGTGAAGAATATAATACAAATAAAAATTTAAAAAAAGAGTTTAGCCAAACAATTTATAATTTTGTGGAAAATCATTCTAAAGAATTTAATGGAGCTTTATCAGCTGAATTTAATTTTGGAACTAATAACTTTATAAAAGAAATAGAAAAAAATCTAATATCAAAGATGACACGTATGCATAAAATTGAAATTAAAAGAGGAAAAATGCTATTAAATGATATACTAGATAATTTTGAATGCTCTTTTAAAAGTGCGTTTTATATGCATTTAAGGTATCTATATAATGAACATGAAAATCTTAATATTAATACTTCTTTTTATGAGGCAATTTTTTATTTTATTAGAGAATATTGTTATGCTTCAATGTTCAGATATAATAGAAATGGAAAATTTAATGTCCCATATGGTGGTATTAGCTATAATCGTAAAGATTTTTATAAAAAAATAAACTATATATCATCAAAGGAACTTCATGAATATACAAAGAATACACACATTTATAATGAAGATTTTGAAGATTTCTTAAAAAATATAAAACCAGAGAAAAACGATTTTATTTTTATTGATCCACCTTATGATACAGAGTTTTCTACTTATGCTAAAAATGCATTTGATAAAAAAGACCAAATTCGTTTAGCAAATACACTAAATAATACAAAAGCAAATATAATGATAATTATAAAAAATACAGATTTTATTTATGATTTATATAATTCTAAAGGCTTTAATATAAAATCATTTGACAAGAAATATTTAGTAAGTTTTCAAAACAGAAATGAAAAAGATGTAGAACATCTTATAATTACAAATTATTAATAGGAGATGAGATAGAATGGATAATTTAAAGAAAAAAGCAATTCAAGAAGTTGTTGATACCAGCATTAAAAGCTTTGTTGATGGTTTGGATTTAAAATACACATCAGAACTTAATTCTCCAGATGGTGTTATTAATTTAAAAAAGAATAATGTGTTTATTGCGGAATTGGGTAAAGAATTTATGTTTTACTCTGCTTTTGTTAGGTCTTTTGATTCTAGTTTTGGTAAGATTTTAGAAAATATGGGAAACGCAATAGCTAAATTATCTTTTGATGTAAGAGGAAGAATTGATTCATATTTATTAATTCAACAAAGTCAACACATTGATTACCTTTTATTAGAATATGAAACGAATCATACAAAACCAAAAATAGAAGATTATTCTAATTTTACTTGTATGCACCCAAAAGATGTAACTAGTTTTATGAAAAGTCACGAAACGGATAACTATTTTTATAATCCTATAAAAAAAGAACATTATATAATTGAATTAAAAGCTGGTGGGGATTTAGATAATAAGAAATCAAAAGTAGAAAAGAATGAACTTTTGCAAGAATATTTTTTACTTAAAAATTTAATACAAGATAGTAATGAGAAGATAAAAATTTATTTGGCTACAGCATATAATAAATATGGCGAGGGAAAAGAATGGAAACAAGGAAGAGTACAACAGTATTTTACAAAAGATGAACTTTTAATTGGAAAAGATTATTGGAACTTTGTGTGTGATAGTGATGAAGGATTTGATATTGTTTTTGAACAATACAAAAAAAGTGCAGTATATATAAAAAATGTATTAACAATTATAAAAGATATGTATTTTAAAAATAATAAATAATTTGTAAAATTGTAAAGGAGATATTTTATACTATCTTTTAATGAGCTTTTAAATTTTCTTTGTATTTTAAAATTCCATCAATTATACAAAATTTGAGTCGATGTTTAATAATATTTAAAATAAGATTGTTACAGTAAGATTTTCTAATATAGAAATGAGTTCTTATTTTAAAAATCAAGTGTATATGGATTTACAGCATCTATTATAAAAAAACGATTTTTCTCATATAAAATATAAAATTATCAAAAAAACTTGTAAAAAACGCAATTATTGTATATAATATTTTAGAAGTCGCAAAACTAAAGAAGAAAGGGTTGAAATATTTTTCAAACCTTGATGTTTTTGCCTTGGAAAGGAATGATATATATGAAAAAAGTAGCTATTTTAGCTAATGGAGGAGATGTATCTGGATTTAATGCAGTAATAAGAGGAATAGTAAAAACAGCAGAAAATCACGGAATAAAATGTTATGGTGTTATAGAAGGATATAAGGGGTTATTGGAAAATAATTATATAGAATTAGATTCATATACAAACGCATCTGGAATTTTGTATAAAGGTGGTTCAATAATAGGTTCGTCAACAAATGCTAACGTATTTAACTATAAAGTAGAAGAAAATGGAGAAATTGTATATAAAGATTTATCAGATGTATGTGTAGAAAATGTAAAAAGAGACGGGTTTGATTGCATATTTACATTAGGTGGAGATGGTACACAAAAGTCAGCAAGAGATTTGTATTTAAAAGGAATAAATATAATAGGTGTACCAAAAACAATAGATAATGATGTCGCATGTACAGATATTACTTTTGGATATAATACAGCAGTATCAGTTGCAATGGAAGCATTAGATAGGTTACATTCAACTGGAGAAACACATCATAGGATAATGGTTTTGGAAGTAATGGGAAGATACGCTGGTTGGATAGCACTAGAATCTGCAATAGCAGGTGGTGGAGATGTAGCACTTATTCCTGAAATTCCATTTGATTTAGAAAAAGTTGCAGATAAAATAAAGGAAAGAATTGCTAGAGGTAAAAGATTTAGCTTGGTTGTTGTAGCAGAAGGTGCAATGCCTAAAGATGGTACAATTACTGTAAAAGGGACAAGAGATAATGGAGCAGGCGTTGATAATACAAAACTTGGTGGAATTGGTGAAAAGGTTGCAGAAGAATTGCAAAAACTTACAGGACTTGAAGCTAGAAATACAACTCTTGGTTATATGCAAAGAGGTGGCACTCCTACGGCTTATGATAGGGTACTTTCAACTAAATATGGGGCAAAAGCTATGGAACTTGCATTAGCAGGAGAATTTGGAGTTTTAACAGTTTTAAAAAATGGCAAGCTTTCTTCTGTTCCTTTAGAAAAAGTTGTTGGAAGAAATAAGGAGATTGGAGCTGTTTCTGGAAATACTAAAAAGAGTAATTTGAGAAGGGTTGCTATGGATGATGATCTTGTTAAGACGGCAAGAAATATTGGAATAGCTCTAGGCGATTAATAAAAGTTTAGAGAAAATAATTAAACGATTATAGAAGGAGTAGAGCAATATGATAAAGTTTAAAGAGGAGATTGCAAAAGCAATTGCGAAAGTTTTAAATACTAATTATGAAGAATTGATAATTAGTATTGAGATTCCAAAAGAAAAAGAACAAGGAGATTACGCTTTTCCTTGTTTTAGACTTGCAAAAACATTAAAGAAATCTCCTCAAATGATTGCAGAAGATATTAATTCAAAGATTGAGTTTGA
The DNA here is from genome assembly GCA_947624405.1 of uncultured Clostridia bacterium. Classification (GTDB taxonomy): domain Bacteria; phylum Bacillota; class Clostridia; order TANB77; family CAG-508; genus JAAWPK01. The sequence goes on along the minus strand of CANQKB010000063.1, from coordinate 2,538 downwards.
AAAAGGTTTAATTGATAAAACAGAAGTTGTTGGAGGATACTTAAATTTTTTTGTGAATAAAGAAATACTTGCAAAAAATGTTATTGGAGAAATGGCTGAAAATAGCAGAGATTACGGAAAATCTAATATAGGGAAAGGTAAGAATGTTATTGTTGAATATTCTTCTCCTAATATAGCAAAAGAATTTCATATAGGACATTTAAGAACAACTTTAATTGGTAATGCTTTATATAATACATATAAATACTTGGGATATAATACGATTCGGTATTAATCACTTAGGAGATTATGGAACTCAATTTGGTAAGTTGATAGAAGGATATAAAAGATGGCATGAAGAATATAATTTTGAAAAACCAATAGAAGATTTAACTCAAATATATATTAGAATTAATCAACTTTGTAAAGAAGATGAAGCTGTTTTAGAATTGTGCAGAGAAAATTTTAAAAAGCTTGAAGATGGTGAAGAATATGAGAAACAACTCTGGGAAAAAATGAAAGAGTTGAGCCTAAAAGAATTTGATAAAATATATAAGTTATTAGATGTAAAGTTTGATTCTATAATGGGTGAAGCATTTTATTCGGATAAAATGCAAGAAGTAATTGATAAATTGGAAAGCACAGGAAAACTTGTAGAATCACAAGGAGCAAAAATTATAGACTTGAGTGATAAAGGAATGGCACCTTGTATAATTTGGAAATCGAATGGGACAAGTATATATGCAACACGTGATTTAGCAGCAATTTTATACAGAGCTAGGACTTATGATTTTGATAAATGTTTATATATTGTGGCATATGAGCAAAACTTGCATTTTAAGCAAATATTTGAAGTGGCAAAATTGTTAGGATTAGATGAAAAATATACAAAAGGTTTAGAACATATTGCATATGGAATGGTACATTTAAAAACAGGAAAGATGTCAACGCGTGAAGGTAATGTAATAAAAGTTGCTGATTTGCTTAATGAAGCAATAGAAAGGGCCAAAAAAATTATAGAAGAAAAAAATCCAGAATTGGAAGAAAAGGAAAAAATTGCTGAAAAAGTAGGAATAGGTGCAGTTATTTTTAATGATTTAGCAAATAGTAGAATAAAAGATGAAATATTTGATTGGGATCAAATATTAAATTTTCAAGGAGAAACAGGACCATATTTACAATATATGTTTGTTAGAACTAAGAGTGTACTTGAAAATGCAAAAATAGAATTAGATTTAAATAATATTGATATATCGAAAATTCAAGATGAAGAATCTATTGCTATTTTGAAAAATATATATGAGTTTGAAGATATTTTAATAAGTGTTACAGAAAAAAATGAACCATATTTATTATCAAGGTATCTTATTGAGCTTGCTAAAAATTATAGTACATTTTATAACACGCATAAAATTTTGGTAGAAGACAAAAATGTTGCAAATGCAAGATTAGGTTTAACATATATGGTAAATAATGTATTAGAAAAGGGTGCAAATTTGTTAGGAATTAAGATGCCAAATAAAATGTAAAAGATATGTTACAGTTTACAGTCGATTTTCGCTAAGCTACCTGAGGAAATGATTTTAAAAATGCGTCGTTGCGTTCTCCAAGGCGTTTAAGATACTTTTGACTGTTAAATAATAGATACGAATTTAAAGTAATACAAGCAAGGGAATGAGTAGGTCGAACTCACTTCGATTTTTAAAACATTCCTCCACGCTTAGCTAGTTAGGGTGTGAACTGTAACGAAGACATTTGTGAAGATTTTATGAATTTTATAATACTATGTTGCTTTTTGTAAAAGAATAAAGTATAATAAAATGAGTTGGTAACATATTTTATAATTGTTAAATTTAAAACAAGGAAGGAAGAGATATATGGCTGCCAAACGAATGAAGAAAAAAAGACATATAATAGCAAAACTTTTTATGATATTGTTAGTAATAATTGTTATATTACTAGGAGTATTTACTGGTTATGTATATAGTAAATTTGGAATGATAGATTATGATAATAATATAAATAAAGAAGATATAGAGATAAATGAAGGAGTTGAAATTGCAACAGGATATAAAAATATTTATTTGTTTGGTGTTGATTCAAGAAAGAATGAATATGAAAATGCACTTAGCGATGTTATAATGGTTGTTAGTATAAACCAAGACACGAAAAAAGTAAAAATTGCATCAGTGTATAGAGATACATACTTGCAGTTTACAAATAGTTCATATGATAAAGTAACACATGCCTTTTTGCAACGGAGGACCTACTAAATCTATGAGTGTTTTAAATAAGAATTTGGACTTAGATATTACTGATTATGTTGCAATTAATTTTGGAGTAGTTGTAGATGTAATAGATGCACTTGGTGGAGTTGAACTTGAAATTACAAATGAGGAAGCTGGATATATAAATCCATATATAGATGAAGTAAATAATGTTACGGGTCATAAATCTAAACATATAACTAAAGGTGGAACATACACTTTAGATGGTGTACAAGCTACTGCTTATGCCAGAATAAGATATACTTCAGGTGGAGATTGGAAAAGAACTGAG
>CANQKB010000062.1 GCA_947624405.1 uncultured Clostridia bacterium | reverse complement strand
GAGAATGTGTGATGAAAAGTAGGAGATGATTTATGAAAAAAAGTATAGTAATATCCTTATTGACAGTAGCAACATTATTTTGCACAGCATTATGTAGTTTCGCGTCAACAGGACTTGTTACGGCAGATACTTTAAAAGTAAGAGAAGAACCTTCAACAGATTCAAAAGTAATTGAATATTTATCCGCAGGTGATGAAGTAGAAATACTTGAAGAATCTGAAGGATGGTGTAAAATCCAGTTTGAAGGAAAAATCGGCTATGTAGCAACACAGTATATTAACATTTTAGCAAACACAGACACAAATAATGAAACAGTTAATGAGGATAATCAGACAGCAAATGAAGGTAATGACGAGACAACAAAAAATGATGAAAATAACGACACACAAGCTACGGAAACACAGGATGGAACAAATGCAAACATGGTGAAGGTACTTGCAAAAGATGAAAAAATTCACATAACACCAGTTATTAATTCATTGGTTATAGCAACACTTTCAGAAGAAAAACAAATTGAAGTAGTTAGTGAGGTAAATGGTTGGTCTTATATAAAAATGGGAACAACTTCTGGATGGGTTAGAACTGAAAATATACAACAAAAGGAATTAGAGGTTTCAAAGCCAGAAAATAATAATAACAGTTCATCACAAAAAACAGTATATATTTCAGGTAGCTCGGTAAATTTCAGAAAAACGCCAAGTACATCAGGAGAGATAATTAATTCACTTTCTAGAAATACTAAAGTTACACTAATCACGAAAGACGAATCTTGGTCGGAAATAGAATACAACGGAGACAGGGGATATGTTTCAACAGAGTATATATCAGAAACATCACTTGTAACAACAACAAGGTCTAGCACAAGAAGAACAGGAACAGTTACAACAACTCCAGCAGCTGCAATTAAAGCAGCAGAGGAGACATATGTACCAACAGGAAACGTATCAGGCTCAGAAGTTGTATCATATGCAAAACAATTCCTAGGATGCAGATATGTATATGGAGGAAGCAGTCCATCAGGATTTGATTGTTCAGGATTTACATCATATGTATATAGACATTTTGGTATATCATTGAACAGATCATCAGGAGCACAAGCTAGCAATGGATATAGAGTTAATTCAAATGAATTACAATTAGGAGATATACTATGTTTTGCTAGAACAAGTGGAAGCTCTACAGTAGGGCATGTTGGAATATACATCGGTGGAGGACAATTTATACATGCAGGAAATTCAGGTACAGGAGTTATAATTTCAAATGTTTGGGGAGCAGGTTACTACTTTGTAACAGCAAGACGTGTAATATAATAGAAGTGAGAGATTAGAGGTTAGAAGTTAGAGCTAGAGCAAAGCTTTGTAAGAAGCTTAAGAGTTCTAATACGCTAATACACTAATACACTAGAAATGAAAGAAGGTAAAAATTGAAAAGACCGCTAATATATATTATAGCGGGACAGATTTTAGGAATTATATGGGGGCTATATTTAAGAATTAATATAGTTCCCATATTTTTTTTAACTTTAATTCTGTTCGCAATTCGGCAAGAACAAGTTATTAAAAGATACAAATGAATATAAAAGTTTTATCATAATTTTTTTTATATCGATGTTTTTTTCAAATTTACAAATAAATTATCTTGAAAATAAATTTACAAATCTATATGAAGGTTTAGAAAAAATAGACGTTGTGGGTATAATTGAAAATATCGGCAAAGAAACAAAATATAAAAAGCAATATACAATCAAAGTTCAAGAAATAAATGGAGATTCAAAATATAAAAATACAAAATTAATTTTGTATGCTCCGAAGAATGTAAAACTCGAATATGGGAAAAAAGTAAGTTTCTCACGGAGAATATAGTGAGGCAAGTTCTGCTACAAATTATAAGGCCTTTGATTATAAAGAGTATTTAAAAACAAAAAAAGTATATGGTATAGTCAATTCAAATGAAAAAATTAAAATATCCCAAAAAACATATTTAAATAAAGCATATATTATTTCAAATGAAATCAAATTAAAAATAGAAAAAAATTTAGATGAAATATTAGGGAATAATTCAGAGATAACAAAGCGGAATACTATTAGGAGATACTGCAAGAATATCTCAGGAAATTATAGAAGAATTTAAAACAAGTAGTATATATCATATTTTAGCTGTATCTGGCACACACGTAAATTTTATTGTTATAGGTATAATGTTCTTATTTCAGCGATTAAATGTCTCAAAAACGAAAATAAGCGTAATCAGTGGTATATTTTTAATCTTTTTTATGTTTTTAACTCGGCTTTACTTCATCAGTTGTTAGAAGTTGTATGATGACAATACTTGGTATAATAGCACGGATTACTTCATAGAAAAAATGATATAATCAATAGTTTGTGCTTAGTTCTTTTTATAACACTATTAAATAATCCATACAATATATACAGTATGTCAGTTTTGCTATCATATGGAGGTGTAATTGGAATAGTATTTTTTCTAAAGCCAATTCGAGAAATTTTTGAAAAAACTAAAATTCCTAAATATATAAAAGAAATTGCATCAGTTAGCATTGCTGTGCAAATTGTGATAATGCCAGTAATAATTTATTCATATAAAACTATGTCATTAACTTTTATAATATCAAATATTCTAACAAGTGGACTTATAGGAATAATAATTATTTTCGGATTTATTATAGCTTTTATTTCGTTATTTTTGCCTTTAGACTTAATTAAAATTGTTGGGATACCATATAATATGTTAATAAATATTCTTTTAAAAATAACACAAATTACAAGTCAATTACCATTTTCAAAAATATATGTCAAAACACCATATTTTTATCAAATAATTTGTTATTACATACTTGCTTTTTATTTAATAAATGCAAAAAAATTCAAATTTAATCAAGATGACAATGTAATAAAAAGAAAACAAAAAAATTTAGTAAATAAAATTGTTGCAATACTTTTAGTAGTAATGTTAATTGGAGAACTTACTGATATATTGCCTAATAATTTGCAAATATATTTTATAGATGTAGGACAAGGAGATAGTACACTTATTGTAACTACACAAAGAAAGACGATATTAATAGATGGAGGGGGAAGTACAGAAGAAGATGTAGGAAAAGATATTTTACTACCGTATTTGCTCAGTAGAAGAATCAAAAAAATAGATTATATTATCTGTAGTCATTTTGATACAGACCATGTAGGAGGCATTCTATATCTATTAAAAGAAATAAAGGTAAATAAGGTAATAATAGGAGAGCAGTTTGAAAAAAACGAAAATTATGAAGAGTTTAAAAGAATTGTAAAAAGTAAAAAAATATATGTAAAAATTGTAAAAGAGGGAGAAAAAATTAATATTGAAAATAATTTGTATTTTGATATATTGTGGCCTAGTAGTACTGAAAAAGTATCAAAAAATACAATTAATAATAATGCATTAGTTTGTAAATTAAATTATAAAGAATTTACAATGCTTTTTACAGGAGATATTGAAGAAGAAACTGAAAAAATTTTAGTTTCAAAATATCAAAATACTAATATGTTAAAAGCTACAATTTTAAAGGTAGGACATCATGGCTCAAAAACATCATCGACAAATGATTTTATACAAATGGTAAATCCACAAATTGCATTAATTGGAGTAGGAAAAAATAACGGTTTTGGACATCCAAATAAGGAAGTGATTGAAAGAATACAAAAATTAGGCACGAAAATATATAGAACAGATGAAATGGGCGAAATAATGATACAAGTAAGTAAAAACGGAAGAAAATCAGTTGCAATTCATTAATAGAAGGAGTATAATATATGAGTAAAAAAGATAAACTAAAAAATAAACTTAAATTAAAGAAAAAAGATTTTACATATCAAGAAGCAAAAACATTATTAGAATCATTGGGATTTTATGAATATAATGAAGGAAAAACTTCAGGCTCAAGAGTTTCATTTATACATAAAGAAAATAAATTAGAAATAAAATTACATAAACCTCATCCAAAAAATGAATTAAAAAAGTATCAAATAGAAATGATTTTAGAAATAATTAAAAGATTGGAGGAAAATGAATGATAAGAATTTTAAAATACAATGGTTTTTATACGAATGTTAATTATGAAAAAGAAAGTAAAACATATTGGGGAAAAATAGAGAGTATAAAAGATGTGATTACTTTTGAAGCGGATACAATAGAAAAATTACAAGAAGAGTTTAAAAATACTGTAGATGAATATTTAAATGAATGTAAAGATTTAAAAAAAGAAATTATTTTGAGAAAAAATAAATCAAATGAAAAAACAAAAAAGCCTAAGATAAAATCAAGATTGATAATTTAAGTTGTATTAGAAAAATAATCTGCAATGCCTAAGAAAATTCCATAAGCAATTTTGTTTTGGTACTCATCTGTGCTAAGTAGATTAGCTTCATCAGGATTAGACAAAAAGCCACATTCAACAAGAGCAAGGGGAATCTCAACATGATCAACAATGTAAATATCTTCAATGGATTTTGCCACTCTATTGTTAGTTCTGTTAGTAGAAGTTCCAATTTGGGTTTGTATAGCTTCTGCAAGACGCTTACCATCATCACTTTTTTTATTATAAAAAGTTTGCCAACCATCATATTGAGATTGAGGGATTTTATTCAAATGAATTGAGACAAAGATATTTGCATGTGAAGCGTTTCCAATTTTTACTCTATTTTTAATATCAGAAACTTTCTTTTGACGAAGAGACTTGCTGTCAAGTTCATAAATAGCATTTTCGTCAGAACGAGTAAGAAGAACAGTTGCATTAGATTCCTCGAGAAGATTTTGCAATTTTAAAGCAATTTTAAGATTAATGTCAGCTTCATTAATACCAGAAGTAGAAGAAGCACCGACCATCTTCACCTCCATGTCCAGCATCTATGATAATAACTTTTTCATGGACAGGTAAACTAGAAACTTGAGTAACTTCATATGTACGATTTGTTGTATTAGAATTGTTTAAATAATATGCAGAAAAAGATATAACTAAACAACTAATCATTATAAGAAAGTGTCTGCGTCTCAAAACCAACATAAAATCCCTCCATATAATAATGAAAAATAACTTCATCAATATTATATGAGGGGGACAATAAAAAGATAACTATTAAATTAAAGGTGAAATCTCCTATTAATTGCATAAGCAGAACCAGGAGTAACTTTAGCTAAATGTTTAACTTGTGCACCTACTTCACCTATTTCAAGCACATTGTGAAATCTATTTTTTGTAACTTCAACAATACCAATAGAAAGCGAAACAAGAGGAAATTCTTCAACAATACCTTTTCTATTTGGTACTTCAATATAACCTCTTTCAATATCTTCAGGAGAAAAATAATCTAATATTTTTTTATCAAATTCAAGAATAATTTTTTGGCAAATCTCTTCATAATTCATATCATCAACTAAAGCAACAAAATCATCTCCACCAATATGGCCAATGAAATTGTGGCAACTTCCATTCGAATTTACATTTTTGATGATAATTTTTGCAGTTTGCTTGATGATTTCATCTCCACCAAGGAAACCATAAGTGTCATTATAAGCCTTAAAATTATCTAAATCAAAATATAAAACAGCAAATTCCTCTTTTTTTAATAAACGTCTTTTAAGTTCTGCCTGTATAGGAATATTACCAGGAAGTTTTGTAAGAGGGCTAACACCTCTATTTATAGTTAATAAGTTAACAATATTTGTTATTATATAGTACAAAGCCTCATAATCCACTGGTTTTTTTATGCAAAATTCAACATTTTGCTTTAAAAGATTTTTTTCATTTTCGAAAGAAGCATTTGAGGTAAGTACTATAATTGGATTAATAGCATTATCTTCACTATCACGAATAAGTTTGCAAATATCAACAACGTTATTATCAATAAGTGCATCTTCATTTATGAAAAACAAAGAAGGCACATCAAGTAAATGTCTAGCCAATTTACTTGATGTTATTTGCCTTATTATTATATTAGCAGAACCATTAAAATAAGTATTTAAATGATTTATTATATCTTTTTTATCTTCAATTATAAATATCTCTTGTACCATAATATATTCCTTTCAAGTGCTGAGTTGAAAGCGTAACTTTTAATAATTCTTAGCTCTAACAGTTCTAGAAATACCTTCAATATCAGTTGCAGTAATAGTAATAGTTATATTTTCTTTACCAATATGAGATTGGTAATTTAATACTTTTTGACCCTTTTCAAGAGGTATTGTTTCTGGCGTACCACCATTAACTTGTGGTGTAAGCTCTAACAGTTTTAGAAATACCTTCAATATCAGTTGCAGTGATAGTAACAGTTATATTTTCTTTACCGATATGATATTGGTAATTTAGCACTTTTTGTCCTTTTTCAACTTCTATTGTTTCTGGTGCATCAACATTAAGTTGTTGTGTAACTTCAGCTAAGCCTTCTTCATCAGTTATTGTGACAAATAGATCTTCATCAATTTGATATAATGAAATTTGAGGTTTTTTATTACCTTTTATTTCTTGTTTTTTATTTAAAGTGATATTTTCTGCATTTACAGCTGTAATGTAAAGAGTATTAAGACCAGAAGGTATTTCAGGTGAAGCTTCAATAGACATAGCACCTTCTTCATCTGGGTATACAGTAACATCTGCATCATTGTTCCATCTGTATGTCATGTAAGACATTCCATTAACATCAGATGCTACAATCTTCATATAAGTATTATCCACAACAGATAAATCTATTGCAATTCCATCATATGAGTATTCATGACTTTCATTAGCTTCTTTACCATTATCATCTGTAGCAGAAACATTAAGGGTATTTATTCCAGAAGGAATAGGTAAATCAGATAATATTACATCAGTTTGCGAATTACCAGTTTCAACTTCATAATCTTCATTATTCCACCAATATTTAATTATTTTTATACCCTTATTATGGTGAACAGTTATTGTTGCGTTATTTCCATCTTGAGCAAAAGTAATTTCAGGGATGGTATTATCCATTTCAACACTATTGTATTCATCTCCATAGAACATTGCATATGCTGATTGCCCTATAAAAGCAAAACCAAATATAATTATAGCAATAGCAAAAAATCTAGCTACAGTTTTAATTGGTAATGGACCTGCTGTTTTCCCCTCTGATATATATAAAATCTGATTCATTAAATTTTCACTCCTTTATATCACAAATTATAGCACAAGTCAGAATTTTTGTAAATAAGGTTAAAAAAATTTGTAAAACTTCCCAGCTTCCTTGACATAATTACAAAATTAAGATAAAATTAATGTAAAAATTATATCAGAAAGGAAGGATTTTCATATATGAAATGTATATTATTTGGAGCAGGAGGAAGAGAAGCTATAATTGCAAGTGAACTCGCAAAAAAATATGAACTATATGCAGTCATATCACACAAGAATCCAACTATAATAGAAGCAGTAGAAAAAACTGGAGGAAAATACTATATTGAGAAAAAGCCAAATGAAGAATTTATAAAAAAAGTAATAAAAGAAAATGACATCGAACTATGTGTAGTAAATAGTGATAATTTACTACAACAAGGAGTAATAGATGTTGCAAAATCATGTGGCATACTCACATTTGGACCAACAAGCGAAGGAGCAAAAATAGAGTGGAACAAAGCGTATGCATTATCAGTTATGGAAAAACTAGCTCCAGAAATGTTAAATCCAACAAAGATTATTGAAAATGAAGAAGAATTAAAAAAAGTAATAGACGAATACGACGATGTAGAATTTGTTGTAAAACCAAATGGATTAACAGGAGGAAAAGGCGTAAAAGTTGGTGGAGAACACTTTAAAAGTAAAGAAGAAGGATATAATTATGCTTTAGGATGTTTAAAACAAGATAAATGTGTAATAATTCAGGATAAAATGGTAGGACATGAATTCACAATTATGGGATTTACAAATGGAAAAGAGGTAGTACTTGCACCATGTACATATGATCATCCATATAGATTTGAAGGGGACAAAGGCCCAGGAACTGGAGGAATGGGTGTTGTAACTTTTAAAGATGGATTAATGCCATTTCTAACAAAAGAAGATATGAAAAAATGTAAGGAAGTAATGGAAAAGGTAGTACGTGAAATAAATAAAGAAAAAATAATATTTAATGGAGTAATCTATGGAGGATTTTTCAAAACACAAAAAGGTATATTCTTTATAGAATTTAATTCACGACTTGGTGATCCAGAAGCATTAAATGTACTTAGCCTTATGAAAACACCATTTGCAGAAGTAGCATTGGATATAGCAAAAGGAAACGAATTAAATGAAGAAAATTGTAATTTTGAAGAAAAGGCATCATATGTAGTTTACGTTGTTTCAAAATCATATGCGATTGATTCAAAGGCAGAACCTATTGAATTTAAAATTGATGAAAATATTTTGAATAACAATGAAATTAAAGTATATTGCTCTAGTATGGAGCAAATTGATGAGGATAAATATAAGTCTGTAGGTAATTCAAGGCTATTTGCTTTGACAAAAACAGGTGATGATTTAGAAGAAATTAAAGAGTTTGTAAATGGATTGCTAAAAAAATATGTAGAGAGGGATATGTTAGATTACCGCCTCGACCTAGGCGAATTTCGAAGATAAATGCCATCCTGCGTTGTAATTCCATTTAATAAAATTTAGCACAATCTCAAAGAGCCTGAAAAATAGTTGCTTTGAAATGAACGCGTAAGCGAGCAAACGAGCGAAGCAAGTGCGAATTGGAGCAATCGACATATAAAAATATAGAATGGAGATTGCGACACCA
>CANQKB010000061.1 GCA_947624405.1 uncultured Clostridia bacterium | reverse complement strand
GGTGTCGCAATCTCCATTCTATATTTTTATATGTCGATTGCTCCAATTCGCACTCACTTTGCTCGTTTGGTCGCTTACGCGTTCATTTCAAAACAACTATTTTACAGGCTTTTTCTAAAATTCGCTGAACTGTTTGTTACAGTTCACACCTTAACTAGCTAAGCGTGGAGGAATGTTTTAAAAATCGAAGTGAGTTCGACCTACTCGTTTACTTGCTTGTATTGTTTCAAATTCGTATCTGTATTTTAACAATCCAATTTATCTTAAACGCCTTGGAGAACGCAACGACGCATTTTTAAAAGCATTTCCTCCACGCTTAGCGAAAATCGGCTGTGAATTGTAACAACTGTTTCCTTAATTTTACATTAAATATTTCTGTACTATTTATTTTTTTAATAATTTATGGTAAAATAATGCAAAGGGTTAAAAGGTGATAAATATATGGAACAAAATGTAAAAAAAGGAAATAAAGTAAAAATCGCAATAATCTTAGTAGTAATAATAATATGTGCCATATTAGTGTTTTTCTTAATAAATAAAGTAGACGAAAAAGTATTAAATAAGCCAGAAGATAAGCTAAAAACGTACATGGCATATATATGTGATGAAAAATATAGTGAAATGTATAACATGCTAACAAGTGAAGCAAAGTCGAATATAAGCGAAGAGGATTTTATCAAAAGAAATAAAAATATATATTCATCAATAGAAGCAAATAATATAGAATTATCAAACATTACAGAAGAAACATTGGATAATCGGGAATATAAAACTTTCATATACAAGTGATATGGAAACAATTGCAGGACATTTGTCTTTTAACAATAGTGTTATTCTTGAAAAAGTTGAAAATGAATATTTCATAAAATGGAATTCTAATTTAATTATTCCTGATTTAAATAATACAGATAAATTAAGGATGAAAACTATTGAGGCAAAAAGAGGCTCTATCTATGACAGATATGGAAATATGCTTGCAGGAGAAGGTCAAGTTTTAGATGTAGGGTTTGTACCTGGAAAGATGAATGCAGAGCCACAAGAAGATATAAAAAAGGTTGCAGAACTACTTGGAATAACAGAAGAAAAAATAAATAAGGGGTTAAGTGCTTCTTATGTTAAAGAAGATACTTTTGTTAAAATTGGAAATGTAGCTCTTGATAATACAGCTCTTGAAAATGAATTATTACAAATACCAGGTATTAAAATTTATACAGTAGCTGGAAGAGTATATCCTTATGCAGAATCAGCAAGTCATTTGACAGGTTATATAGGTGCAATAACAAAAGAAGAATTAGAAAAAAATGAAGGTAAGGGATATACAGAAAATAGCATAATTGGAAAGAATGGAATAGAAAAGGCATATGAAGATAAATTAAGAGGAATAGAAGGATATGATATATACATAGAAGATTCTAATGGAAATAAAAAGAAAGACGTAATTAGTAAAAAAGAGAAAGATGGAGAGAATATAAAACTTACAATAGATATGGGAATTCAAAATTGTGTAAATGAGCAGTTTAAAAATGATGAATCTGCAACAGTTGTAATAAATCCTAAAACAGGAGAAATTCTTGCTATGTGTAGTAATCCAGAATATAATGCAAATGATTTTATACTCGGAATGTCAGATAGTAAATGGCAAGAGCTTAATGCAGATGAGAGAAATCCATTGTATAATAGGCTAACAGGTTGCTTTGCTCCTCGGTTCATCATTTAAACCAATTGTTGCAAGCATTGGATTAGATACTAATTCGTTAACAGCACAAGATGATTTTGGAAAGAGTGGAAAAGAATGGCAAAAAGATGATAGTTGGGGAACATATAAAATAACAACAATAAATCAATATTCAGGTGAAGCAAATTTAAGAAATGCATTAGTATATTCTGATAATATATTCTTTGCAAAACTTGCTCTTAAAATTGGAAAAGACAATCTTGCAAATGGATTAAACAAAATAGGCTTTAATCAACAAATAGATTTTCCAATTTCAATATCATCATCAAAATTTGCTGATGGAAATGAATTTGAAAGTGAAATACAACTTGCAGATTCAGGTTATGGGCAAGGCAAAATATTAGTAAGTAATATGCACATGGCTTCTATCTATTCTGCTTTTGTAAATAGTGGAAATATGATAAAACCATACATAGAATACAAAGATAATCCTACTCCTGAATATTTAGTTAAAAATGCTTTTACAGAAAATACAGCTAACATTATAAAAGAAGATTTGATTCAAGTAATAGAAGACGCAGGTGGGACAGCACATAACGTAAAAATGGAAAATGTAACTCTTGCAGGTAAAACTGGTACAGCAGAATTAAAAAAATCAAAGGATGATACAGAAGGAAACGAAATCGGTTGGTTTTGTGCTTTTACAGCAGATGATTCAATAGATAATCAACTTTTAATTGTATCAATGTGTGAGGATGTAAATAAAAAGGCAGAAAAGCGGATATGTAACATCAAGAGTAAAAACAATTTTAGATTATGCTTTGAAAAAATAAGAAAGGTGAATAGAGATGATTGATCTTGATGAAAATAGAAGAGAATTAGATAACTTGAAGGCAAAGTTAATAAACTTGGAGAATACAATAGGAAAAAGAGAAGAATTGGAAGAAAAGCTAAAAGAGTTAGAAGCGAAAACACTTGTTGATGGTTTTTGGAATGACACAAAAAATTCTAATATTATTCTTAGAGAAATGAAAGATATTAAAAGTAAATATACTTCAATAAGTAATATAAATGATGAATTAAATAATCTAATTGAGACAAATGAATTTTTGCATATAGAAGCGGATGAAGAAATGTTAGCTGATTTAGCCAAAAGCACATATTCTCTTTCTCATGAAATAGAAAAACTTGAAACAAAAATGTTTTTATCAGGTAAGTTTGATAAAAATAATGCAATCATAACTTTGCACCCAGGAGCAGGTGGTACAGAATCGCAAGATTGGGCTCAAATGCTATATAGAATGTACTCAAGGTGGGCAGTAAGTAATGGATATAACGTGAAAGAAACTGATTTTTTAGAAGGTGATGAGGCTGGAATAAAAAGTGTTACGGCAGTTATAGAGGGTGATTATGCATATGGATACTTAAAAGGTGAGATGGGTGTTCATAGATTAGTTAGAATTTCTCCATTTGATGCAGGAGGAAGGAGACATACATCTTTTGCTTCTGTTGAAGTTCTTCCAGAAATCACGGATGATATAGAAATTGAAATAAATCCTGATGATTTGAGAATAGATACGTATCGTTCGTCAGGAGCGGGAGGGCAACATATCAATAAAACATCATCAGCAGTTAGAATTACCCATATTCCAACTAATATAGTTACATCTTGTCAATCTGAACGCTCACAATTACAAAATAAAGAAACTGCAATGAAAATGCTTAAATCTAAACTTTTAGATTTAAAAGAAAAAGAACATAAAGACAAAATTGAAGATTTGAAAGGCATACAAAGAGATATTGCGTGGGGAAGTCAAATAAGATCATATGTATTCTGCCCATATACACTTGTAAAAGACCACAGAACTGGATTTGAGGTTGGAAATGTGGAAGCGGTTATGAACGGAGAATTAGATGGATTTATGGAGGCGTATTTAAGGAACAAAGTAGAGGAATAAAATTTTTAATGTTCTAAATTGAATAGTATTTGAATATATTTATAAAAGAAAAGGTGATAATACCAAGAAAGGAATTGAAATAATTATGACTTTAGAAGAAAGAAAAAGTATGAATCAAACTACTATTCAAAATTTAATTTTAGAAAACAGAGAAAAATTAAGTATATCTGGAGTTTTAGACGTGATAAGCTTTGATGACCAAATTGTTATGGTAGAAACAGAGCTTGGTCTTCTTACAATAAAAGGAGAAAATTTAAAAATAAATAAATTAAGTATAGACACATCTGAAGTAATAGTTGAGGGAGATATAGGTTTTATGAGTTATTCTGAAAAAGAATTAGGCAAGAATAATGGTGGAGGATTAATGCATAAAATTTTTAGATAATTGAGAGGTTTAAATGTGAATGCAGTTACAGTAAATCAAGCTTATTTATTTTTAATTTTTATTTTAAACGGTCTTTTAATAGGAATTGTTTTTGATATATTTAGAATATTAAGGCGTAGTTTCAAAACCCCCAATATAATAACATATATAGAAGATGCTTTATTTTGGATTATATCAGTTTCAATAATACTATATTCTTTGTTCGTTTTTAACAATGGAGAAATTCGAGGTTTTATATTTATTGGCTTATTATTTGGAATAGCCTTATATATGTTATTTATTAGTAAAACAATAATAAAGATTTTTGTAAAAATAGTAACTTTTATTAAAAATATCATCTATACAATTTTCAAAATAATTGCATTTCCTATAAAAAAAGTTGTAAAAATTTTGTCAAAAATAATAAAAAAGCATAGAAATTTAAAAAATATTAAAAAATCCCCAAAAAATTTAGAAAAAAAAGAAGGATTTTGAAATGTTCTGTAGAATATAAATTAATATAAGCATTGTTTTGTGACGCATAAGATAAATATGAAAAGAGATACATATGAAGTTTAATATAAAAAAATTATTAAAAAAAGCAGTTATAGTTGCTTTTATCATATATTTTTCGGTTACAATATATAATCAACAAAAAGTATTAGAAGATTATAGAAGTAATATTGCAACTGTCAATCAAGAAATAGAAGAAAAAAAAGAATATAAAGAATCTTTAAATTCACTTAAGGAAAATGTAAATTCACCAGAATATATAGAAAAAATTGCAAGAGAAAAGCTACAAATGTATATGCCAAACGAAAAGGTTTATAGAGATACAGACACGATGAAAGGAAATTAAAATAATAAAAGAGTTTTATTTGTTCTAAATTTTTGTAAATGTTATAATCGTTAATATTTATTATGAAAAATAAATCCTTTGCTTATTATAAAGAATTTGTCTAATTTTTTAAACTACAATGCTAAAATCTATTATAGAAAATTATTTATGTAATATCTTAATTAATTTCTTAAACTTATACAATAAATAAAAAAATTAATATAAAATTATTTAAATTATATGGGGGTATAATTTATGGAAAGCAAAATTTCATTAGTAGAATTGCGTAAAATTGCAAAAGAGAAAGGGCTAAAAAATATTAGTAAACTAAAAAAAGATGAACTAATACAATTATTAAATGAAACAGAAGAAAATGAGAAAAAAGCAGAAAATAAAGTGATAAAAGAAACCAAAAGGCCTAAAAAAGAAATAAAAAAAATTGAGGAAAATGCAGAAGAAGTAATTAACACGAAAAAAAATGAAGAAAATGAAGAATTTGAGGAAATAGATATTGAAGGACAAGCTGAAGAAAATGATGAAAAAAAAGTCAAAGGTGGAAATGGGGTATACAAAGTTACAGGTGAAAATGATGATATAGTAGAAGGAATATTAGAGGTATTACCTGATGGATATGGTTTTTTACGTGGAGATAATTATCTATCAACAGCACATGATGTTTATGTATCACCAGTACAAATAAAACGTTTTAGATTAAATACAGGAGATAAAATAAAAGGAATTGCAAGATTTCCTCAAGAAGGTGGTAAATTCCCAGCATTGATATTTGTTGGTCATATAAATGATGAAATACCAGAGGTAGCCTTAAAAAGAAAAAATTTTGATGAACTTACTCCAATTCATCCTACAGAAAGATTGAGGTTAGAAACGGAATCTAAAGAAATAGCAATGCGTATTATAGATCTTATGTCTCCAATTGGAAAAGGACAAAGAGGAATGATAGTATCACCTCCAAAAGTAGGAAAAACAACTCTTTTGAAAAAAATAGCTCACAGCATTACAACTAACAATCCTGAAATTAATTTAATAGTATTATTAATAGATGAAAGACCAGAGGAAGTAACAGACATGAAAAGATGTATAAATGGAGAAGTAATATATTCTACATTTGATGAACTTCCTGAACATCATGTTAAAGTTGCAGAAATGGTTATAGAAAGAGCTAAAAGATTAGTTGAACATCAAAAGGATGTTGTAATCTTGTTAGATAGTATAACAAGGCTTGCAAGAGCATATAACCTAGTTGTACCTGCATCTGGAAAAACTTTATCAGGAGGTTTAGATCCAACTGCTCTACATAAGCCAAAAAGATTTTTTGGTGCAGCAAGAAATATTGAAAACGGTGGAAGTTTGACTATACTTGCAACTTCTTTAGTAGAAACGGGTAGTAAAATGGATGACATCATTTTTGAAGAATTTAAAGGAACAGGTAATATGGAAGTACACCTTGATAGAAAATTGTCTGAAAAACGCATTTTCCCAGCAATAGATATAAACAAATCTGGTACAAGAAGAGAAGAATTATTACTTACTCAAAAAGAATTAGATACGGTATTTGCTCTTAGAAAAGCTTTATCAAGTATGCCAGTTGCAGATGTTACAGAGCAATTATTAAGTCAAATGGTCATAAGCAAGAATAATGAAGAATTCTTAGACAGAATGGAATATTTCTTGAAAAATTTTAAATAATCCATTCATAATATACAATAGCCTCTTTTTAGAGGTTATTTTTTTAGTTTTTGGGAAAAATAATAACTGAAAATGAGAGTAAGAAATTTTTTTAATAAAGTAATAGATATTTCAAAAAAAGCAACTAAAGATCACCTAGGAGAATATGGGGCAGTATGTGCATATTATACATTCTTGTCTTTTATTCCTTTTATTGTACTTTTATTAAGTCTTATCAAATATATGAATATAGAAAAAGGAACTTTAGTTTATATTTTTGAGGCAATTTTACCAAGTATTTTAAAAAATAGCGTATTAGATATAATTCAAGAAGTATATTCAAAATCTATAGAAATAGTTTCAATATCAGCTATATTTATCCTTTGGTCTGCAAGTCGAATTTTTTATGCTTTAAATAAAGGATTAGCTGTTATTTATGATAAGGAAGAAGAAGAAGGCTATATATTTTTAAGAATAAAAGGAGTTTTAGGAGCCATTATTGCTCTCATCTTAATTATTTCAATACTTTTGTTATTGGTATTTGGTAATGTTATAGAATCTACTATTGATGAACATTTTGAACAATTTAGTGATGTTTTTGAAATTATTTTAATGTTTAAAAGTGTCATTGCAATTACTGTTATTTTTCTAGTATTGCTTCTTTTGTACAGATTCTCTCCAAGATATAAAGGAATGAAGTGGAAACAATGTGTTCCAGGAGCTTTGTTTTCAACAGTATGTTGGTATTTTATTTCTTATTTTTTCTCTATGTATGTTAATATTTCAACTAATTTTTCTGTTATTTATGGAAGTTTGACTACTATTACTTTGATTATGATGTGGCTATATACAATCTTTTATGTTATTTTGCTTGGAGCAGAAATTAATTGCTACATTCAAACATTCCTCCATGCTTAAAAACAACTATTTTCAGGCTTCTTCTAAAATTCGCTGAACTGTTACTGTTAAATTATAGAAATCATTAGAATTAATGTTGACAAATTTTTAATATTATGCTAATATAAATATATGTTGAACATAAAAATGTTTTAATGAAAGGAAAATAGATTATGAAGTCAATATTTTTAAACAATAAAATGCATCATCATCGTAGGAGCTTGTAGCTACTAAATAATGTATTAGTAGGTACAGGCTAAGTAAGCTGTACCTACGATAGTTTAAAAATATATACTTAAAGACATATACAAGACTATTTGTAGGATAATAAAAATTCTATAAATAGTTTTTTTATATGTCTTTTTTGTTTTTAAATATAATTCATAATCTATTTTTATTCAAAGAAACAAATAAAATTCGAATTTTAAGTAAAAATGTAAAGAAAGGTAAATAAGGTGAAAGTATTATGAATAAGAAAATTTTTATTATAGGCTTAATTATAATTATGACTTTGTGTATTTTAATTGGAGTAATTATTGGAATTAGAAAAGCAGATTCAAAAGATAGAGCTAATATGCTTATTATAGGATTAGACGACAGTTTTCCACCATATGGCTATAGGAATGAAAATAATGAAATTGAAGGTTTGGATATAGATTTAGCTAAAGCTGTTGGAGAAAAAATAGGAATGGAGGTTAAATTTCAACCAATTTCATGGGCATCAAAAGAGCAAGAATTAAATAACGGAAATATAGATTGTATCTGGAATGGATTTGCATATAGCCCTGATAGAGAAAAAACTATGACTTTATCTAGAAAATATTTAAAAGGTGAAATGTATTTTATGCTAAAAGGAGATAGCAATGTAGAATCACAAGATGAATTAGTAGGTAAGAAAATAGGCGTGCAATCTGGTTCAGTTCAAGAAGCAGATTTAGAAAATTCTACGTTTGGGAAACAAGTTGAAATTGTTCCTTATGCAGATTTTTTAATAGCATGTTTGGATTTAGAAATGGGTGGAATTGATGCTGTATATACTTCCAGCACATATGGAAATTATATAATTGAATCTAAAAATAAAGATTATAGGACAATACCTTCATATGATATTTCTACTGCAAGTGGTACAGTAATAGCATTTAAATTGGGGAATGTTGAATTAAAAGAAAAAATAGAAAACGCCTTAGAACAACTTGAAAAAGAAGGAAAATTAGATGAGATATCTATGAAATGGTTAGGAAATTCGATGATTAAATTACAGGAGGAATAGATTATGGATATATTAAATTTATGTGAAATATTATTTTCTGGACTTGGAACAACATTAAGTATTTTTTTTATAACATTATTAATTTCTGTTCCTCTAGGAATAGTAGTAGCAATATTGAGAAACTCTAAAAATTTATTTTTATCTAAAATAATGGCTTTGTATATTTTAATTATTCGTGGTACTCCTATGATATTGCAATTAATTTTTGTATATTTTGCACCGTATTACATTTTCAAAACATACATAGACAGGTTTTTGGCAATTATAATTGCATT
>CANQKB010000060.1 GCA_947624405.1 uncultured Clostridia bacterium | reverse complement strand
TGGAGATGAAGTAACAGATACAGAGCAAGAATTTAAGCCAAGTACACATGAGATAGAATTTGAAGTAAAAAATGATATATTCAGAGAAGATGGAGAGTTTGTAATAGATGCATGGACAAGTGATGGAGAGAAAACATCAAAAGACAAAGATGAAGAAAAATTTAAAAGAGATACAATGGTACCCGAATTGCCAGAAGCAAAAATAAAGGCAGGCTCAGTTACAACAACAAGTTTTACCGTAACGGTAAATGCAGAAGATTGCAAAACATGTGGAACCCAATCAGGAATAGAGAAGTGTGAAATAATAGTTGAACAAGCAGATGGTTCAAAAGTGGCAACAAAGACAATTAGTAATGGAACAGATAATCGTATGGTAAATAAAGAATGTGAAATAAGTGGTTTAAAACCAGGAGAAACATATACGATTTATGTAGAAAGTACAGATAGAGTAGGACATAAAAGAACAACAAGAGATACACAAAATAAGCTAACACAAAAAACAATACAAGCATTACAAACACCAGAAATTACATTTAAACAAGAAAATGAAGGAGCCACAGTACAACCAGTAAATGGCTGGTATACAGGAGATGTAACAGTAACAATAACAGATAAAACAGAAGATTCAACGGCAACGAAGATAAATTATACAATAACAGGAGTAGATGGAGTAGACGGAAGCAAAAAACAATCAATAAATTTTGAAGGTAATAGTAGGCAAGTTTCGTTTACTATAGAAACTACAGGTAAAGGTGGCATAAATGATGGAACTCACGACATACAAGCGTGGACAACAAATGATAGCGAGGAGTGTGAAACACCAGCACATGGAACATGTCATATTGATAGTTTAGCTCCAG
The DNA here is from genome assembly GCA_947624405.1 of uncultured Clostridia bacterium. Lineage (GTDB taxonomy): Bacteria > Bacillota > Clostridia > TANB77 > CAG-508 > JAAWPK01. The sequence continues at coordinate 8,357 of CANQKB010000060.1, read as the reverse complement.
AAAAGCCAGTTGTATCATTAGTTGAAGGAACACTTGACTTTAATTCTTTCAGTGTGAATGTTACAGGAATAGACGCAGGTATTACTGGAAAAATGTCAGGCTTTAGAGATTGTGATATTGTGATATCAAATGGTTCGCAACCGGTTCAAACTTTAACAGGTCAACAATCAGGAAATCATCAGTTTTCTGAATTGTTGGACGGTGTGGAATATAGTGTATATGCAATAGCATACGATAACGCAGGAAATAAAACGACTGGTGAGGTATCAAAAATAAAAACATTAAGTAAAAATTACAGTGTAACCAACAATGGAACAACAACATACTATGAAAGACTATCTCAGGCATATGCAGATACAGTTTCATACGGTGAAGATAACACAGGAGGGACAATAGTAGTAGAAAAAGATGTAAATGAGGACATTACCGAACAATTTATAATAGATAAAACAATAGCAATAAATACAAATAATAAAACGTTGACAATACAAAAAGGCTGGGAAGACTCAAGTTTGTCGGCATTAGACATAGAAAGAAGCTTGTTAATAACAAATCAAGGAACATTTACAATAAAGGGAAATGGAACAATCAAAACAGACTTAGATCAAGTCCTAATAGGAGCAAAGGGGCGGAAACATAGTTGTAAATGGCACTCCAACCATAAGCTCCCAGCGGTTTGGTGATATATATGTCTCAAGACTATAATGGCAATTTAGATATAAATGGTGGACAAGTAATTAGTACAGGTGGAAGTGCAGTAAGGATAGAAGGAAATGGTGCCACAACTGTCGATAATACGAAGGTTTCTGCAAACACACTAAGTAAAATGGCGATATACAATAACATGGGAGAATCAACAGGAACTTTAACGGTTGGCTCCTCTTCAGTAATCTCAAACACTGTAAATAAGCAGAATCAAGCAGCTATTACCTTGAGTAGCATAGATGACGTGACAATAACAGGAAATACTGAAGTTGATCGGTGGCGTAAAGCTTGCTGGTGGAGACACGGCTGAGAATAAAGTATCTTTAACAATTGACAGTTCTAATGTACACTTCGACTATAATTCGGCAATAGCCTTAACCAAGTTCGTAGACTGTAATGTGACCAATTCAACTATTTGTGCTCCAGACCGGTGGAAATGCTATGTATATCCGTTCTCAAGGAACAATAAATATTACTGGTTCTTCATTAACGATAGGTGTTACCCAAAAAATAATTAATATACTCAATAAATCAGATGTTACAATACGTGATTGTAAACTTTACCCAGTTGGGAATGATGTGTCTGCTGTAGGAATTTTCTTCGGCGAAGGATCCGGGCTTACTGCTGCAGAGTCGTCTCTTGCTATACTCGGTGATACTTATATCTTCCGGTACGACTAAGACTAGTACTAGAGGATCAGGGACACCTACAATTTGGGTAGATGTACCCGCTTCCATCACAATCGGAGACAGGTCTGTGGTCTCAAGTGGGGGGGCATCAGATAGCACCTATGTTATCTACCTGAATGCCAAGGGCGCTTCTCTTGACGTTAAAGACCATGCTTCAGTCTTCTCGAAGAGGTCTACAATTGAACTCTCTGATTCGAATCTGAACGTTGTCTTGAACACGGACGGTGGACTATTTTCTATCTACACTAAACCGCTCTCTAGAGGCATCCGGGTCCTATAAATATAATATCATCAAGGGTAAGTTTGGATGTAATTCAAATGAACCTCTAGATGGTATTAACCACGACTTATCCGTTGTACCAGCTTCAAATCCAGCAGTTATTAAGTGGCCAAGTATAACGACTGATGGTGTAATTGAGTGGAGTGATGTACAGCTAGATCACGTAGTATCAATAGATGTGTCTTAAATTTGAAAGAATATCGTGTCAAACCCTTGACAAAGCCTACAAAACGTAGTAAAATAATAAAAGCATAAAATGAGACAGAAGAGTGGAAGCAAATTCCACTCTTCGTTAATTATAGAAAGGAAAATATATGGCAATAGAAGGAAAGGTTGAAAGTTTAGTAAAGCCAATAATAGAAAAATTGGGATATAAGCTATATGATGTAGAATATGTAAAAGAAGGAAAAGATTACTACCTAAGAATATTCATAGACAAAGAAAATGGAATAGGGTTAGAAGATTGTGAAAATGTTACTAATGCTATAAATGATTCTTTGGATAAAGCAGATTATATAAAAACAGAATATTTTTTAGAAGTATCATCACCTGGTGTAGAAAGAGTACTTAGAAAGCCAGAGCATTTCAAAGAAAATATAGGTAAGGATGTTGAAATAAAATTATTTAAACCAATTGATGGAAAAAAGCAAATAATAGGGAAACTTTTGAAATTTGATGAAGAAAAAATTTATATAGAAACAGACGAAGAAGAAAAAGAAATAAAAAAAGAGCAGATAGCACAAATAAAAACAAAATATTGGTAAGAAAGGGTTGATTAGAAAATGAAAGCTATTGATAATAAAGAGCTAGATATAGCATTAGAAGCATTAGAACAAGAAAAAGGAATAAAAAAGGAGTATATGTTAGAACAAATAGAGATAGCATTGATTACAGCATATAAAAACAATTATAAGGATAGTGAGAATGCCAAAGTTGTAATAGATAGAGAAACAAACGAAATACACATATATTCAGTTAAAGAAATAGTTGAAGTAGTTGAAAATCCTGTACTTCAAATATCAAAAGAAGAAGCAGTTAAAATAAATAAAAACTTAGAAATAGGAGATACTGTTGATATAGAAATCAACCCTAGAAATTTTGGTAGGATTGCAGCACAGACAGCAAAGCAAGTAATAATTCAAAAATTAAGAGAAGCTGAAAGAAACATTGTATTTGGTGAATTTAATGAGAGAAAAGGAGAAATAGTATCAGGAATAGTTCAAAAAGTTGATAAAGGAATAATAGTTTTAGACCTTGGAAAACTTGAAGGAATAATGCCAACAAAAGAGCAAATTCCTACAGAACACTACGAAGTAAATGATAAAGTAAAAGCATATGTTATGGACGTAGTAAAAGGAAGTAAAGGAGTTCCTCAAGTTATAGTTTCAAGAAGTTCTGGAGAATTTGTAAAAAAATTATTTGAATTTGAAATACCAGAAATATACGAAGGTTTAATTGAAGTAAAAAGTGTTTCAAGAGACCCAGGAAATAGATGTAAAGTTGCAGTACATGCACAAAACGAAAATATTGATCCAGTAGGTTCATGTGTAGGACAGAAGGGCGTAAGAATTCAAAATATTATTAATGAATTAAATGGAGAAAAAATAGATGTAATAGAATGGAATGAAGAACCAAGTATATTTATTTCATCTGCATTATTGCCAGCAAAAGTCATGGCTGTGGATATAAATGAAGAAGAAAAGTCAGCAAGAGTGATTGTACCAGATGATCAATTATCACTTGCAATAGGAAAATCAGGACAGAATGCAAGACTTGCAGCAAGACTTACTAATTGGAAGATAGATATTAAATCAGAAACACAATTCAAAGAAATGATAATGAAAATGCAAGAAGAAATGGAAGAAGAAAATGATGAAGAAATGAATGCAAATGTAGAAGAATAAAGTTAGAATAAGAGGTGTGTTATTTGACAGAGAATGAAAAGTTTTTAGGTATTCTAGGTCTGGCGTCAAAATCAGGAAAAGTCGTATCAGGCATGGATGCAGTTTGTGAATGCATACAAAAACGTAAAGCTAAACTCGTTATTGTTGCAAAAGATACATCTGAAAAAAGTAAGAAAAATGTTATATATGTTTGTACTAATACTGAAACAAAAGTAATACAATTAAGTACAATAGACGAATTAAGTCATGCTATTGGAAAGAAAAATAGAGCAATAATCTGCATAACGGATAAGAATTTTTCAGAAGGAATACTAGAAAAATGTAATCGGGGGTGATTTGCTATGGAAAGAATAAAAATACATGAATTAGCAAAAAAATTAAAAAAATCAAGTAAAGAAATTATGGAAATGGCTTCAAACCTTGGAATTGAAATTAAAAGCCATTTAAGTACTATAGAAGGAGAGGCGGCAAATAAAATAGAAAGAGAAATGTCAAAACAAAAAAATGAAAAACCTAGCAAAGAAAAGCAAAAAGAGAAAGAGAACAAAAAGGAAAAGGCACCTGTTATAATTAGACGTGAAGTTATTATTTCTGATGAAGAATTAGCAAGAAGAGAAGAAGAGAGAAAAGAAAAAGAAAATCATAATAGAAATAAAGAAGTTGGTTTTGTTGAAAGAAATAAAAGTAAAGAATACAATATAGTTTATAGAGATAAGCCATCTAAACCAATGACGGCAAGTGAGTTATTTGGGTTGAAACCTAAGCCAAAAAAAGAAGAACCTAAAGTTAAAGAAGTAGAAAAACCTAAAGTAGAGGAGAAAGTAGAAGAGCCAGTGAAGGTAGAACAAAAAGAAGAGCAAAAACCAGAGAAAGTTCAAGAAAAAGTTAAAGAAAGTGTCCCAAATAAAGTAAATATTCAAAATACTCAAAAAGTTCAAAATAATCAAAGTAACCTAAATGCTAAAAGTAATCAAGTAAATCAAAATACACGTAATGCACAAAATAACCAAAATGGTAGAAAACGTGAGAATAGAGATTTTTCAAATAAACCAAGATTTGATAATAATCGTCAAAAAAATTATAATGATAATAAATTTAATGGAAATAATAAAAATGCTAAATTTAATTTTGGTGATAAAAATAATAGAAATGAAAAAAATAATGGTAAAAATCAGGGACATAGGAATTTTGATAACGGAGATTACAAAAATAATAAGAAACTTGATGAAAAGGGTATTGAGAAAAATATCAAAAATATTATGGCTCAAGATATGGGAGAAAAAGACAATACAAGAGACTATAATAGAAGTATGACAAAACAAAAAAATAATAATAGAAATTCTGGAGATGAAACGAGACAAAAAAGAAATTCGAAAACAGGAAGAGATAATGAAGAATTTGATTCAGGTAAACTAAGAAATCTAAAACAAGAAAATAGTTTATCAAATATGTTTGGCGATTTAGAAGGTGGAATGCTTGATTATTATGATTTAACAACTACAAGAGGTAAAAAAGGTAAAAAGAAAAATACTGTAAATGAAGAAAGAACAAAGCAAAAAATCTTCAAATTAACAGAAATAACTATTCCAGAATCTATCACTGTAAAAGATTTAGCACAAGAAATGAAAAAAACGACAAGTGATATAATTAAGAAATTATTTGATTATGGAATAATGGCAACAATAAATAATGAAATAGACTTTGATACAGCATTTTTAATTGCTCAAGATTTTGGAATAACAGCGAAAAAGAAAGAAGTAATTACAGAGGAAGATATACTATTTGATGATTCAGATGATAAAGAAGAGGATTTAAAACCAAGACCACCAGTTATAGTTGTTATGGGACACGTAGATCATGGAAAAACATCATTATTAGATGCAGTTAGGTCAACAAATGTAATTGAAGGTGAAGCAGGAGGAATTACACAACATATTGGTGCGTATATGGTTGAAGTTAATGGAAGAGAAATAACATTCCTTGATACACCAGGACATGAGGCATTTACTTCTATGAGAGCAAGAGGTGCTCAAGTTACAGATATAGCAATTTTGGTTGTTGCAGCAAATGATGGAGTAATGCCACAAACTATTGAAGCTATTAACCATGCGAAAAATGCAAATATTCCAATAATTGTAGCAATAAATAAAATAGATGTTGAAGGTGCAAATCCAGAAAAAGTAAAACAAGAATTAATGAAATATGATTTAGTTCCAGAAGAATGGGGCGGAGATACTGTATTTGTTGAAATTTCAGCTAAAAAGAGGATAAATATAGATGGATTACTAGAAATGGTTTTACTTGTTGCAGATGTACAAGAATTAAAAGCAAATCCAAATAAACAGGCAAAAGGTGTAGTTATAGAGGCAAGACTTGATAAAACAAGAGGACCAATTGCAACAATGCTTGTTCAACGTGGTACACTTGATACTGGAGATACAATAGTTGTTGGTTCTGTTATTGGCAGAATAAGAGCTATGACAAATGATAAGGGTAAAAAGGTAAAGAAGGCTGGACCTTCTACACCAGTTGAAATTATAGGACTTACAGAAGTTCCAGAAGCAGGAGAAACATTCTATGAAGTAAAAGATGAAAAAACTGCTAAACATTTAATTGAAAAGAGAAAACGTCAAGAAAGAGAAAAATCAATTAATGCAATGTCAAAAGTTAGCTTAAATGATTTATTCTCACAAATAGAAAAGAATAAACTAAAACAATTAAATTTAATTGTAAAAGCAGATGTTCAAGGATCTGTAGAAGCAGTTAAAACAAGCTTGGAAAAAATTTCTAATGAAGAAGTTAAAGTTCAAGTAATACATGCAGCTGTTGGTGGAGTGACAGAATCTGATGTAACACTAGCAAAGGTTGCAAATGCTATTATTATAGCGTTCAATGTTAGACCTGAACCAATAGCTAAGGAAATGGCAAAAAAAGAAGAAATTGAAATTAAACAATATTCTGTAATTTATAAAGCTATAGAAGATGTAGAATCTGCTATGAAAGGAATGTTGGATCCAACATATGAAGAAAAGGTTATAGGAAATGCTGAAGTAAGACAAATATTTAAAGTAAGCAGTATAGGTACAATAGCAGGATGTTATGTATTAGATGGAAAAATTACGAGAAATGCAGGAGTAAGAGTAATTAGAGATAATGTTGTAATTCATGAAGGAAAACTTGCATCTTTAAAGAGATTTAAAGATGATGTAAAAGAAGTATCAGCAGGATATGAATGTGGACTTCAAGTTGAAAACTTTAACGATATTATAGAAGGTGATACTTTAGAAGTATTCATAATGGAAGAAATAAAAAAATAATTAATTTATTGTATATGGAAAATCAATATAAAAATGGATTTCCCCTGTACAATGTGAAGAAAGGAAAAATAATAAATGAATTATCATCAAAGAAGTAAAGAATTTTATAAAAGACTTAGAGAAAATGCACCTTCACCAGAAGAACAATCAAAAAGAGTAAGAGAAAGCTTAATGAAACATAAGTATGCACCAAAGACTCAAGATGGAAAGGAAAAATAAAATGACAGGTAAAAATTCAAACCGATTGGGTAGAATAGATGAGGAGTTAAAAAAGGAAATAAGTAATATTATAAATTATGAGTTAAAAAATCCTAAAATCACGGGATTAATTAGTGTTACAAAAACAAAGATAACTCCTGATTTAAAATATGCAAAAGTGTATGTTAGTATATTAAATGCCAAAAACACAAAAGAAACTTTTGCAAATTTAAAGAAATCGACAGGATATATAAGAACAGAAATTGCCAAAAGAATTAATTTGAGAATAACACCAGAACTTATATTTGTACTAGATGACTCAATGGAATATGGGGCAAAAATAGACCAGATTTTAAAGGAAATAATGCCAAAAGAAAATTAATGGAGGGGTTTATGACATTAGATAGTATAATAGAGGAAATAAACAAAGCAAAAAATATAGTAATACTTACACATGAATCACCAGATGGAGATGCAGTTGGAAGTTCACTTGCAATGTATCAGGCACTTAGTGGCCTTGGTAAAGATGTGGATGTGGTAATACCAAAATGTCCAAAGACATTCACGTTTTTACCAGGTGCTGAAAATATAAAAGAAGAAGGTAAGAAAGATTTTGTATATGATCTAGGTATATCATTAGATTGCACAGATACATTGAGACTTACTGGATATGAAAATTGGTATGAAGATGCAAAAGTAAAAATATCAATTGATCATCATGGTACAAATACAATGTTTGCAGATTATAATTTTGTAGATCCAGTTTCACCCGCATGTTGCCAGACTTTAATTATAGTTTTAACAAGTATGGGAATTGAAATAAATAAGGATATTGGTACATGCTTACTTACTGGAATTGTGACAGATACTGGCGGTTTTAGATATGAAAGTGTTAATACGGAAACTTTTGAATTTGTGTCTCGTCTTTTAAGGCAAGGTATAAATGTATCTGAAATATGCAAAAAAGTATTACAAGTTAAGACTAAAGCTAGTTTTGCTCTTACAAAGAAAGCTATTGATAGAATGGAATTTTTTGAAGATGGAAAAATTGCATTTACATATATAACAGCAGAAGATGATATTGAAACAAATGCAGAGCCAGGAGATCATGAGGGCTTAGTGGATATAGGAAGAGATATTGAAGGAGTTGAAATATCTATTTTCTTAAGAGAAAAAGAAGGGGTATTTAAAGCTTCACTTCGTTCTAATGAATATGTAAATGTATCAGAGGTTTGTTCGATTTTTGGAGGAGGAGGACACATT
>CANQKB010000059.1 GCA_947624405.1 uncultured Clostridia bacterium | reverse complement strand
CAGAATTTACGTCTAAAAGATTATATTTTTTTAATATGTAATCAGGCATTGTCTCTTCTAATTTGTCTTCAACAAGACTTAGCCCATTTTCTATAACTTTTCTTATTTGATTTTGAGATATATTGTATGTCAAAGGATAAAGTGGTATTATCTTCCCCGTGTTATTTTTCAATCCCTCATTATCATATACTGGTGAATTCATTGATATATGACCTGTTTTCTTTGAAATTTTACCAAAGAAATTATATTCTTGCCCTATTTTAAATCTCTGTTTCAAATATGGTTGATTATACCATATCATCTCACATACATCTGTATCATCTCTAACTATCATTCTGCATATAGTCATTTTCTTGGTTCTTGTATGTATAACATTCATTCCTGAAACAACACGTGCTTTAATTAGTACCTCATCTCCATCTTGTACATCACATAATTTTTTTGCAATACTTCTATCTTCATAATCTCTTGGATAATATGTAATCAAATCCTCTAAAGTATATATTTCTAGCTTATTCAAAATTTTAGCTCTTGCTTCTCCAACTCCTTTTACATATTGTACATTTTTCTTCAAATCAACATCATTCATATATCTCACCTCTTCTTTCTCAACAATTATATATCATTTTTGTGATTTTAACAACAAATGCAAAAAATTTTTTCTAATTTTACATTATATACTAAAATTTTATTAAATATAACTTTAAATGAATAATTTTTTTAATATAACAAATAATAGCATTAACGTAAATTAAAAGGAGGAATTGTTTTGAAAGCAACAGGCGTAGTTAGAAGAATAGATGATTTAGGAAGAATTGTAATTCCAAAGGAAATAAGAAAGGTACTTCGTATAAAAGAAGGTGATCCTCTTGAAATATTTACAGACAAAGAAGGAGAAGTTATTTTAAAGAAATATTCTCCCATAGGTGAATTATCAGAATTTGCAAGTAGTTATGCAGAAACATTATCTAAAACAACTGGTCATATTGCTTGTATAACTGACAAAGACACTGTTATTGCTGTATCTGGTGGACCTAAGAAAGAATTTTTGGAACAAGATTTATCCAAAGAATTAGAACAACTTATGGATGATAAAGAGGTTTATTTAAGCAAAGATAATAATGAAGTATCTATTCCTGTCATTAAAAATGATAATAGAGAGAGAAAATTTAACTCTCAAGTAGTTTATCCTATTATTTCTCAAGGTGATGTTGTTGGTAGTGTTATACTTTTGTCTAAAGATGCAAGAACAAAAATGGGTGAAACAGAGCAAAAAATTGCACAATCAGCAGCTGGATTTTTGGGTAATCAAATGGATTTATAGTTTTAAAAACTTCCGAATATTTCATCGGAAGTTTTTTATTTAATTATTAAAATTTGTAATTTCAAAATTCCAAAAGAATAAATTTTATTTCATTCTTCTGAGTTTACTGTTTATACTGTAAACTGTTGCATTTAGTCTAGCATATTATATAGTATATTTCTTTATCTTCTTAGCAAATATCACTGCAAGTATAATTACAAAAACAGTCGTAACAGCTATACCAATACGCACACCAGTCTGTGGTAAAATTCCATTATATGAAGAACTATCTTCTTTCGTTCCTTCTCCACTTTGATTTTGGTTACCTGATTGATTATTATTTATATCAAAATCTTTTACCAAAACATCATCTACATAAAAATTTACATTTTCTTGATTTATTATTATCTCCATACCTGAAGATACTGTCGTAGTTTCTTTAGAATCAGCAGTGATAACTTCTTTGACATAAACATAAACTTTATCAGCATCTACTAATTTTTCCATATTTGGAACGTCTTTAGTATTTATTATAAATGATAATGAATTAGCAGCAGTTTGATTTTCTTTTATCAATACCCAATCAGTAATATTAGTCTCATTTGGATTATTAGATAAACTGTAATAATATTTTACATTTTCATTCTCTAAACTTCTTTTTATATTATTTATTTTCATTTCTAATTTTAAATATGTATCGTCTGTATTCTTAGTATATAAATATGCATTTGTTGTTTCTACGACAACATTAGAATTATTAAAATTAGCTGGTACTACGGTCGTAGGTGTAGATGGTGGATTAGTCTCGCCACCACTCTCTGGATCTTGTTTTTCTATAGATGAAACAGTAAATGCTTTTATCGTACTATCACATGCTTGTGTTCCCAAATCCTGCCAATTGTTTTGTTCAAATGATGTAGCATCTGTGTAAAAACATTTATTAGTTACAGTTTGTATATTTTCATAATAATGCACTGGAAAATCTTCTGAATATTGCAATTTAGATTCTACAAAAAAGCTATACGTATTTTCTTGATTTCCTTCAAACTTTATAACTACAGTAAATTGTTCTCCCTTTAATTCTATTGGCTCTAAAAACTCTAAAGTATGATATCCTGGTGATAAATTTTCGTAATCTCCCGCAACTAATTTAACTGGAGTAAGGTCATTTTTGGCTTTACTTGAGCCATTTGCATTTACATACACACTACATTTTGCTGTTTCGAATATATTTACAGCTACTTCTGTTAAATATTCTGTTTTTGTTGTTGTATTTCTATCGAACACATTTGCCAAATAACCAACATGTGAGTTAAGCAAATTTAAATTAGCATTTGCTCCTTGCAAATTATATTGATATATATTTTCATAATCTTTTTTATCACTTGCTTTAGTTATTCCGTGTAATCCCATAGTTACCCAAACATCTTCATATGATATATACATATAACCATTGTCGCCTATTTTAGGTATTACAATTTCATCTCCCCTTACAGTAAATCCATTATATTCTGCCTGTGTTTTTAATTCTTGCTCTGAAATTTGCTCCGGAGAATTTATTCCCTTATCAGTCCAAAATTGCTGATTAGCATTAAATAATTGTGTTTTAAATTCATCTACTGTTGAATATATATATTCTGTTCCCCATGAATTTTTTACAATCCATGCACCTGGCTTACTTGGTCTATTTTTTTCATTAAAATTGTTTACATCATAATTATCATCCCACCCTATTATAAGAACAGCATGATTTTGAGATGTTTTTGTTTTATCATTACAATAAATTGCACCTGTTTCATTATTATAATAATCAGAAACCAAAGATGCTCCATATATCATTGATGTTAAGCCACCATATGTTTTAATATATTCTTTTATTTCATCATTAGTTACTCCTGTTATTGGAAAATCCATTGTATCATAAACATGACTTGTAACAACATTATTTTGTATTTTACTCAATTCTATCTTATCACTCTTACCATCAAATGGCATAACAGCTTCACTTACAGCCCCAATTCCATTTGTTAAATACGCTGTAGATATATAATTATTACCTGCCGAATCAATATCTTTAGTAAAACCATATTCATTAATTTGACCATTTAAAAATTCTCTAGAAGTAGCATATGCCATATGCTTTTCAGAAAAGTCATAAACTTTTGTTGCTAAATTATTTCTTTTATTATACAAAGCTAAATTAGATTCCAAAGAGCCAAGTTCAGCAAAAGCCCAACATAAATTAGTATTTAATTGATTTCTTATCTTTACATTTTCTGGTATAACAGTTTGTAAGGTATATTTAGACTCTAAAGTTGTTTCAGCCATTGTCAAAACTCTTATAGGATTCTCGATTTCATTTCTTGTTCTTATAACTTCATCATTCTTTACTACTATTCCATTTTTTTGGTCTTCCATTGCATTTATATATGCCCTAAATTCTTGTGTGAATTCATTAATTTTTTCATCTTCTGTAGCAAATGACACTGTTGTTGACATTAATAATCCAACTAAAATTATCAATACAAATGCAATTTTTTTTGTTTTTTTCATTATCAACATCATTCCTTTCTTAAGCCTAGCATTATAGTCATTATCCTATAATAAATTATAAATCTGCTAAATTCCAAAGTCAATTAAATTTCTATTACATCTTTGCTACATTTATGTTACAAAGTACGACAAAATCCTTTGGCTTAACCAAAGGATTTTGCAAATATTTATCATATTTTATTATATTGTGTATTTTTTTACTTTTTTAGCACATACAATTGCTATTACAACTACTCCTAATGTTGCAAATACTATTGTTAATGTTACACCTGTTTGTGGTAATTGTCCACCTGGATATTCTGTTCCAGGTTGAGATGGCTGAGTTGGCTGTGTTGGTGTATCTCCTCCTGCTGTTCCAAAATCTGCCCATTTGAAATCATCAGCTCCATAGAAAGTCATTTGCCAACTATCACCAGCAACAATATCGTCTGTACAAGCCAACGTTACAGCTTCATTTGAAACATATTTACCATTTTCATCTTGTGTTTTTACATATAAATAGTAATATGTGTTTCCTGTTATTCCAGTTAAACCTAAAGCATCCCCATATTTAGCCCCAAGTCCATAACCAAGTTGTGTCTTCTTTTCAGTTGCATCTAATACTTTATCATACATACCTGAATTTGATTTTGCGTATTTTAATAAATCGCCAAATCCTGATGAATCTTGATTCTTTATTTTTTGTAAAATACTAGTATCTGTTATTTTTCCAACTTTTACTTGTATCTTTCTATTATTTTTTTCTGAATGAGTGAAATTAGTTACAATTTGCGTTCCAGCATTTGAAACAAATGTAGCATAAAATGCATCACTATATTTTGGTTCAGTTGGTTTTGTTAACTTTTTGCCCTCTATTACAATTGAATAATCTATATTGCTACCACCTTCTGCAATAGTGATATACATATCTTTGTTTAATTCAACATATTCTTCAAGTCCTGATTCATATACTAATGAAGTTCCACTTGTATTTCCTGAAACCCTTATAAATTGTCCAGAAGAAGAAGAAACATTTGTTGGTCTTTCAGCTGTATCTGTCACATATACATCATAGTAATGCCCCGTAATAGGTTTTATTCCTGTAATTTCTAATGTCACATGTGATTCCTTACCTTTTTTTAACTCAAATTTAGCTTTAGAAAAATCAGTAGTATTTCCATTTGAAGTTGCCCCTCCAGGAGTTACTCCTGATGAGCCTATCTCTGTTGAGTATATTTTTGCATCATAATACGTTTCATTGCCTTTTGTTATTTTGGCCCACAATACAAAATGAATAGTACCACTTGCATTTGGGAATTGTAATGTTACATTATTTGATTCTGGTGCTGTAGAAATCCACGAATCAGTAAAATCTGGCATTGCAGAATAAACACTCTTCATAAGTTCAGCAATCTTATTATTAAAAGCATCTACATCGCTATTATACGCTGTAACTGCATCATCATAAGCTTTTTTGGTTGATTGTACTGTTTCTTCAACTTTTGGTTCTGCTGAATTTGCATCATCATAGGCTTTTTTTAAATTATTTACATTTTCTTGTTTTGCATCTAATTTAGGTTTTTCAGTATTATAGTAGCTCTCATATGCTACTCTCTTTTCATCTACAGTATTAAATTGTGCATCTGTCATATCAACTTTTTGATATGCAATGCTAAAACCACTTGCTGTAGATGTTAAACTAATCGTTCCTTTGGCTTGTCCATTTTCAATTATCATTTCTCCTGGCATCACTATATATCCCTTTGGATCAATTTCTCCTGAATATGCTGCAACTTTATTATAACTAAAATTGAATAATATTGATAGTATTATTGTTACCAAAACAATGCTTGCAATTAGCTTTTTTTTCATTCTCTTATCCTCCGTTATATTTTGTTATATTGTATATTTTTTAATTTTTTTAGCAAATACTATAGCAATTATCACTACTCCTAATGTTGCAAATACAATTGTTAATGTCACACCAGTTTGTGGTAAGCTTCCTCCTGGATATTCTGTTCCAGATTGAGATGGTTGAGAAGGCTGTGTTGGTGTATCTCCTCCTGTAGTTCCAAAATCTGCCCATTTGAAATCAGATGAACCATAGAAGAATAGATTCCATAATTTCGCATCTGCTGCCATATCATTACTTAACGCCAAAGTTACACATTCAGCAGGAATGTATTTCCCATTTTCATCATCTAAACTTACATATAAATAATAATATGAATTATTATTAAGCTTTCCTGTTAAATCAATTTGTTGCCCATCAAATGCGTGGTTATATGATATGTCGTTATCAGCATTTGCATTCAACTTTTGATTATAAATGCCAGAATTTGACCTTGCATATTTAAGCAAGTCTGCAAATCCTGTTGTATCCTGATTCTTTATTTTTTGTAAAATTGAATTATCAGTTATTTGACCGATCTTTATTTGCATTTTTCTAGCATTGACCTTAGCGTGTGTAAAATTTGTAACAATCTGAGTTGAATCCTTCGACACATATGTTGCAAAGAAAGCATCGCTATATTTAGGTTCAGCAAATTTTGCTAATTTTACATTTGCTTTACCAATTCCATATGCTTCAACGCCACTACTACTTCTTGCCTTTTCCATGATAGTGACATAAATATCTTGATTAAGCTCAACCGCATTTGATATTTCAGAATTTATGTCATTAATACGCCATATTCCGTCATTATCAGCATTTACAAGATTATCTTGAATTGATTTATTCATAAAATTATCTTCGGTTGCCTCTAATTGCGTAGAACTATTAGTTAATACTACTCTATATACGCTATTTTTTACAGGTGTAAAACCTGAGATTTCAATTATTGCTCCAGTGTTTCCACTCTTCTTTAATTCAATTTTTGCATTTGAAAAATCTGTCCACTCTATATCAGTTGTCTCTGTTTCTTCTTCAGCTGATCCATCATCTCCACCATCTTCCGTTTCTCCTGCTCCTGGTGTAGTTTCAGGGGTATCTGTGGCTTGTACATTATTTGCCATCATAGCAATACAAGTAAACATTATTATTGCTATAAAAGCGTATTTTAATAATTTCTTCATTTTACATTCTCCTTTGTTTTTTAATTTATTTATCCACTTCTAATTATATTAATAAATTTTTCATTTGTCAATTAAAAATCGACATTTTATTTTGTTATTTTTTGTATGTAGTTACAATTCATACTCTAACTAGCTAAGCGTAGAAGAATGTTTTAAAAATCTAAGTGAGTTCGACCTTCGATATTTTCTAATAGTTCTTCCCATTTTTTTGAAAAATCAGGAAATTTCTTTTTCATATTTATCGGTCTGAGTTCCATACTTGTAAAACAATGCTTTGTTTCTGCATTTATAACAGTCTTTCCTGTTTTTTTATCTATCACATCATACCTTACACTCAACCTCACTCCATTGTATCCTATAACATGTGGTGTAATTATTATGGTATCTCCAAATGTTACATGCTTTTTATACTCACATTTTACCTCTAAAACTGGTATAATTATTCCGTTTTGCTCTAAAACCTCATATGGCATCCCTACTTCTTCTAATAAATCACATCTTGCCTCTTCTAAAAATCTAATATAATTTGAATGATGCACAACCCCCATTTTATCTGTTTCATAATAGTTTATTTTTCTTTCCATGATTTTCAAACGCCTCCATATGTCTTATAAATTTCCTTTCAAATTATAGCACATTCATAAAATTTGTACCATACTTTTTGCATATTTTGTCTACTTTATTCATATGGTCTATTAAGATTTTATTATGGAGGTTTGTATATGTACTATAAAAAATTTTTTATAATAATTTCAATTTTTTTATTATTAATAACATTTATTTCACCTGTTTTTGCAATGTCAGACTCATACGTTTGGTCCAGATCATCAGGACTAATTGAAACAGTAAGCGATACTGAAACAGATTTAAATTTAGAATCAGGTTCAGCAATTTTAATAGAGCAATCCACTGGTACAGTTTTATATGAGCATAATTCACATGATAAATTACGCCCTGCTAGTGTTACAAAAGTTATGTCATTATTACTCGTAATGGAAGCAATAGACAATGGAGATTTAGCCTTAACAGATAAAGTAACATGCTCTAAAAATGCTTCTTCAATGGGAGGTTCACAGATATGGCTTGAAGAAAATGAAACATTAACAGTTGACGAAATGCTAAAAGCAGTTTGCTTAAACTCGGCAAATGATGTAATATACGCATTATGCGAACATATTGCTGGAACTGAAGAAGAATTTGTAACTCGTATGAACAACAAAGCAAAAGAGCTTGGTATGAACGACACTACTTTTAAAAATTGTCATGGACTCGATGAAGATGGGCATTTAACATCTAGTTATGATATTGCACTTATGTCACGCGAACTTTTGCAAAAACATCCAAGTATTACTAAATATACCTCTCTTTACATGGATACTTTAAGAGATGGAAAAACCCAACTAGTAAATACAAATAAACTTGTTAGAAACTATAATGGTTGCACAGGTTTAAAAACTGGTTCAACTTCGCTCGCTTTATACAACTTATCCGCATCGGCCACAAGAGACGGTCTTTCATTAATCGCAGTTATCATGCATTCTCCTTCTTCTGAAATAAGATTCAGTGAAGCACAAAAATTACTTAACTTTGGTTTTTCGAATTTTTCTAATGTATCTTATGGCAAAAAAGGTGAAATAATGGGCACTCTTAATGTAGAAAAAGGAGTTTCTCCTTCTATTAATGCTGTACTTGCAGAAGATGCTTCATTTTTCATAAAGAAATCAAAATCAAATTCAGTCTCTCAAAACATAGAATTTGCTCAAGACCTAGAAGCGCCAATTGAACAAGGTGATATTATTGGTTCTGTCAAATATATGTTAAACAACAATATTATTAAAAGTATAGATATAGTTGCAGAAACTTCTGTCAAGAAATTAACACTTTTAAATATGATTAGCAATGTTATAGAAAAATGGTTTAAATTACTCAGATAAACAAAAAAATCCCCCACATTAGCCGTATTATCTAAGAATTTTATGGGACCTGTATATATACAGGTGGGTGCCTACCTGAATACTTCTGGGTTTCTTACTATTCTCTCATGTAAGCTTACACGCCATATCCAGAGCTCGGCTCCCTTATCCGTTGCTTTGTAGGTTCTAAAATTCCTATTGATTACGAACTATGCAGGGATTTGTTTTATCTCTTTAAGTTATATTTATTGTACCATATTTTTATTATTTTTTCAAGTATTTTTGCAATTCTTCTTAAAGTATTTTATCGACATTTTGTTACAATTTACATCCTAACTAGCTAAGCGTGGAGGAATGTTTTAAAAATCGAAGTGAGTTCGACCTACTCGTTTACTTGCTTGTATTGTT
>CANQKB010000058.1 GCA_947624405.1 uncultured Clostridia bacterium | reverse complement strand
AAAATCGAAGTGAGTTCGACCTACTCGTTTACTTGCTTGTATTGTTTCAAATTCGTATCTATATTTTAACAATCCAACTTATCTTAAACGCCTTGGAGAACGCAACGACGCATTTTTAAAATCATTTCCTCAGGTAGCTTAGCGAAAATCGTCCGTGAATTGTAACAACTGTTACTATGGTTGTTCTTCTAATGTTAATTCAATATCTCTATATTCACCTTTTCTGTATACTTTCATCTTTAAAGTATCACCTACATTGTGCTTATTCTTTATCTCAATAACTTGATCTGCATTAGTAATAGCTGTACCCTCAACTTCAGTTATTACATCTCCAGCTTTCAAACCAGCCTTTTGTGCTGCTGAGAAATCTTCAATTTCAGCTATATATGCACCTACTACTAATTTATATTTTGCAGCATCATCTTCATCAATTGTTTGAACTGTTACACCCATCCATGGTCTAATTACTTTTCCTTCATCAATCAATTGTTGTATAACTTCTGTAGTTGAACTAATAGGAATTGCAAATCCTATACCTTCTACCCCAGTTCCAGCAAGTTTTAAAGTATTGATTCCTATTACTTGACCTTGACTATTTACTAAAGCTCCACCACTATTTCCTTCATTAATTGCCGCATCTGTTTGTATAGCGACATATGTTTCGCCATCTGTTGTTGTAATTTCACGATTTACTGCACTTATTATTCCTGATGTCACTGTAGTTCCCAATCCTAAAGGACAACCTAGAGCCATTGCAAATTCCCCAATTTTTACACCATCAGAATTTCCAAGTTCAGCCTTTGTTAAACCTGTTTTATCAATTTTTATAACTGCAAGATCTGTTTGATCATCTTTTCCAATTAATTTTGCATCATAAAGGGTTTCATCTCCATGTAAAGTTACTTTAATTGTACCTTCATCTGCTTCTGTAACTTCATAAAAAGATGAATATGATGATGTACTAGATGACGTACTTACAACATGATTGTTTGTAAGTATATATCCATCTTCCGAAATTATTATTCCTGAACCTGTTGCAGTTTGAGTACTTGTTCCTAAAAATGAACTTACATTATATGTTATCTGAATACCTACTATTGATGGGAGCACTTTTTCTGCTACCGCCATTGATGTTTCAGAATAATTTTTAATCTCCATTGCTGTTGTATTTATTTCGTTTTTACTTGGTTGACTAACGTCTCCTTTTGAATTTTCCTGTTGTGTATTTTCATTACCGAAAATTACATTTCTTACATTTGGAATTCCTAAGCAAAAAGCAGCAATAACAACTACTAATATTGCACCTGCAAAAAATGATAAGACATTTGCTTTTTGCTCTCCAACAGTTTTACTTGAAGTTTTAAAATTTTTTTCATTTTCATCCATTTTTAATCTCATTCCTTTCTATACCATATATATTAATACACGATTATGAATAAAATGTGAAAATTAAGTAATCATTTTATACATTTTCTGTCTTTTTTTTCTTTTTCAATGTCTCTATCTTAGATTTTTTGTCCTCAATTTTATTTTTTATAATTAAATTTTTGATAAGAATCTTTTTTAATGTTTCTTCTTTTACATCTGCAATTAAAGTTCCATCTTTTGCTATTGAAACTTTTCCTGTTTCCTCTGAAACAACAATAGCGATTGCATCAGACTCTTTTGATATTCCAATAGCAGCTCTATGCCTAGTACCAAGTTCTCTTGCAATATCTTTATCACCTGCTAAAGGTAGCATACATGCTCCTGCCTTTATTCTTCCTCCACTTATTACAACAGCACCATCATGCAATGGTGTTTTAGGTACAAATATATTAACAAGTAATTGTGGTGAAATTTCTGCATCCATTGCCACACCTGTTGCTATTATATCCTTTATCTCAATATCTCTCTCAATTACAATCAATGCGCCTGTTTTCTCTCTTGATAACTCATACGCTGCTATTGCAATTTTATATATTTCTTCTTTTGTTTTTGTCTCTATATCTTTATCTATGCCGAAAAAATCTTGTTAATTTATTACTTCCCAATTCCTCAAAAGAACGCCTAAGTTCTGGTTGAAATAAAACAACAAACACAGTTCCATATGTTATAAAAGAGGTTAATATATAATTTAAAATACTAAGATGTAAAACAGAACTTAATGCCATCGCTATTATAAGAAAAGATATTCCTTTAAGCAATTGCCAAGCTCTTGAATCCTTTACTATTTTTACTAATTTTACAAATAGCAAAATTACAATAGATATATCTACGAAAAAAAGTATGAGTCTCATAGGATTTTCAGATAATGCAGTAACATATGATGTTATAACATTCATAAAATTTGAAGTGGCTGTATTCATAATATTTGGATTCATATATTAATCTCATTCCTTTCACAAGGTTTTTAATTTTACTTTTAAATTTATGAATTAAAAATATAATATATTAAAGTACCAGCCGTTGATAAAAGCATAGCCCCAACAATTACAAGAATAATTACTGATTGAGCTATTTTACCTTTATCTATTGGTCTTTTTACTTTTTGTATTTTTTCTTCTTCATTTTTCTTTGACATTTTTATCCTCCCAAAAATAGACAATAAAAACCCATTCCATTTAAATGGGTTTTTACACTTTTCTATAATAATTGAAGTAAAACTATTTCAGCAGAGTCTCCTCTTCTCTTTCCTAATTTTACAATTCTAGTATAGCCACCAACTCTATCTTGGTATTTTGGTGCTAACTCATTAAATAATTTTGCTGGTAAATCTATATTTTTACCATCTTTGTCTTTAACTTTATTTATCTTAGACATTATTTTTCTTCTTGCGTTTAATCTTGAAGGCATGTCTTTTTGTCTCTTTTCAGTAACTTCTTCTTTAACAACTTTTAGGTATTCTTTACCATTTTTGCTTTTTGCAATTTCAGTTACTTTATTACCTTTACTATCAAGTTTAGCACGTACAACTTTAACTTCTACTTCTTCAAAGTTATCTTTTTCTTTAACAGCAAGAGATATTATACTATCAACAATGGCTTTTACTTCTTTAGCTCTAGCTTCTGTTGTAGTAATCTTTTCATTAAGTATTAAGTCTGTTGCTTGTGTCCTTAGCATTGCTAATCTTTGATCAGTTTTTTTACCTAATTTTCTATTCTTTGACACTTCATTCCACTCCTTATTCATTTTAAATATTCATATTTTTACAAGATTCAGTATATTGCAAAGTATTTTTCGCAAATTACCACAGATTGACACCGAAAGTTGCTGATTCTTGTTTTCCTTTAATCTTCTTGGGCAAAATCAAGTCCTAAAGAATGTAACTTATTTGTTACTTCATCTAATGACTTTTTACCTAAATTTCTAACCTTCATCATGTCAGCTTCAGTTTTATTTGCTAAATCTTGTACTGTTGATATTCCGGCTCTCTTTAAGCAGTTAAAGCTTCTAACAGTAAGTTCAAGGTCTTCTATCGACATTTCAAGAACTCTAGCTGTTTTAGATTCTTCTTTCTCTACCATTATTTGTGTATTCTTTGCAGCTTCTGATAAATCAATAAATAAAGCTAAATGTTCTGTGATAACTTTTGCAGCTAATGATATTGCTTCATATGCTTTTAAACTACCATCTGTCCACACTTCAATAATTAATTTATCAAAGTCTACCATTTGTCCAACCCTTGTATTTTCTACTTGATAATTTACTTTTTTAACTGGAGTAAATATAGAATCTATTGGTAATACAGATATATCTTGATTATCTTTTTTATTTTTAGCTGCTGTATTGTATCCTCTACCTTTTTCAACTGTCATTTCACAAACAAAGTGTCCACCTTCTGCAACAGTAGCAATATGTAATTCAGGATTTAATACTTCAATTGTTCCATCAGTAACTATATCACCAGCAGTAACTTCTCCTTCACCACTGAAATCAATTCTTACCAATTTTTCTTCGTTATCATATGATTTGAATCTAACCCCTTTTAAATTTACTATTATTTCAGAAACATCTTCAACTACGTTTGGTACTGTTGAAAATTCATGAACAACTCCATCAATTTTCACACTAGTTATTGCACATCCTGGTAATGATGAAAGCAATATTCTTCTAAGCGAATTACCTATTGTTACACCATACCCACGTTCTAATGGTTCGCATATAAATTTGGCATAGTTATTTTGTTCATCCATATTTGTACATTCAATATTTGGCTTTTCAAATTCTATCATTTTTACCTCCCTAATTTTCTTAGCAATTAGAGGTTAGTAAGTATAAGTATATTTTCTAACTTCTAACTCTCTAACTTCTAACTACTATTTAGAGTATAACTCTACTATTAAATGTTCCTCAACTGGGATGTCTACATCTTCTCTAGATGCAAGTCTTAATACTTTGCCACTTGAATTTTTAACATCTTTCTCTAACCATGATGGTACTGGTCTTGAAGCGTTTGCTTCAATATTTATTTTGATAATTGCCTTGTCTTTTTTGTTTTCTCTTACAGTTATAACATCACCTGCTTTAACTAAATATGATGGTATACTAACCTTTCTTCCATTAACTTCAAATAAACCATGGTTTACTAAAAGTCTAGCTTGTGGTCTTGAACTACCATATCCTAGTCTGTATACTACATTATCTAATCTACTTTCTAGTAATGTAAGTAAGTTTTCACCTGTGATACCTTTTTGTGTAGAAGCCATTTCAAAGTATTTTCTAAATTGGTTTTCTCTAACTCCATAAAAAGCCTTTGTTTTTTGCTTTTCTCTTAACTGTATACCATATTCTGAAAGCTTAGCTCTTTTTTGTCCATGCTCTCCTGGTGCATAATTTCTTCTAGAAATTGCACATTTATCTGTATAGCATCTAGAACCTTTTAAGAATAACTTTTGTCCTTCTCTACGACAAATACGGCATTGTTCTTCTTTATATCTTGACATTTAATTTTACACCTCGTTCCTTTCTCAAAATTATACTCTTCTTCTTTTTGGAGGTCTGCATCCATTATGTGGTATTGGTGTTACATCCTTAATACTACTTAATTCTAGACCTGCTGTTTGAAGTGCTCTAATTGCTGCTTCACGACCTGAACCTGGTCCTTTTACAAATACTTCAACCGTTTTTAAACCATGTTCCATTGCTGCTTTTGCAGCTGTTTCTGCAGCTTGACCTGCTGCAAATGGTGTACTTTTTCTTGAACCTTTGAATCCAAGTTCTCCAGCACTTGCCCAAGAAATAACATTTCCTTGTACATCTGTAACTGTAACTATTGTATTATTAAAACTAGAATGAATATGTGCAGAACCTTTATCTATGTTCTTTCTATTTCTTCTAGGTGTTTTTCTTGTTACATTCTTATTAGCCATTTAGACTTAACCTCCTTATTTCTTACTCTTGCTTACTAATTTTCTAGGACCTTTTCTTGTACGTGCGTTTGTCTTTGTTCTTTGTCCTCTAACTGGTAAACTTCTTCTATGTCTTAATCCTCTATAACAACCAATTTCTGTAAGTCTTTTAATATTAAGAGCAACCTCTCTTCTTAAATCACCTTCAACTTTGTAGTTGCTATCGATTATTTTTCTAATACTATTTACTTCTTCGTCTGTCAAATCTTTTACTCTAGTATCTGGATTTACTCCAGCTTCTTTAAGAATTTTGTTAGAACTTGAAACACCTATACCATATATATATGTTAGTCCTATTTCAACTCTTTTTTCTCTAGGTAAATCAACTCCTGCTATACGAGCCATTTTTATTTACACCTCCATTTGTTATACTCTTTTTACAGAGTTATTAAAAAATATATATAAACACAAATTGATAATTAAGAAAGTATTTTATAATACTTTCTATCAGCCGCTATCCTCAATTTGTGCTAATACCAGTTTTATCCTTGTCTTTGTTTATGTTTTGGATTTTCGCAAATTACTCTTATAACACCTTTTCTTTTAATGACTTTGCATTTCTCGCACATTTTTTTTACTGATGGTCTTACCTTCATTGTTTAACCCTCCCTTTATTATTTTGTAGATTGCTTATTTATCACGCCATGTTATGCGTCCACGGCTCAAATCATATGGAGAAAGTTCTAGTCTAACCTTATCTCCTGGTAATATTTTTATATAGTTCATTCTAAGCTTACCAGAAATATGTGCTAAAACTTGATGTCCATTTGAAAGTTCAACTTTAAATGTCGTATTTGGTAATGTTTCTAAAACTGTACCTTCTACTTCTATAACATCTTCTTTTGCCAATCTACTTTCCTCCTATTTACTTAATTCTATAATTAACTAATCAATTATACCGTATTTTTAAAGTATTGTCAATACTTTTGGTTCATTTTCTGTAATTAATATTGTATTTTCATAATGTGCTGCCAAACTTCCGATCATCTGTAACTATTGTCCAACCGTCATCCAGTTCATATATATCAGGTTTGCCTGCAATTACCATAGGTTCTATTGCAAGGGTCATGCCTTTTTCTATTTTAGGACCACGTCCTGCTTTTCCATAGTTTGGTATTCCTGGGTCTTCGTGCATTTCACGTCCTATACCATGTCCCTGAAATTCTTTTACAACATTAAATCCATTTTTATTCACATATTCACCTATTGCATGTGAAATATCTCCTATTCTAAAACCTGGTTTTGCAAATTTAATACCTTCAAAAAAGGCTTGCTTTGTAACCTTAAGTAATTTTTCTGCTTCTTTAGTACCTTTTCCTACTATATGTGTTCTTGCGGCATCTCCGTTGTATCCGTTTTTTTCTGCAACTAAATCTATGCTGATCACATCTCCGTTCCTTTAAATGAACTCTCTCTGACGGAATACCATGTATAACCTCATCATTTATAGATGCACATATTGTGCTCGGAAAATCTGGAACACCCTTTTGATAATTTGGATAGCCCTTTTGTGCAGGAATACCACCGATTTTCTCGAATAACTTTTTCAGCAATTTTATCTAGCTCCATCGTTGATATTCCTGGTCTAATTGCCTCTTCTATCGCCTTATGAACAAGGGCAACTATTTTGCAAGCTTCTTTTATCAATTCAATTTCTCTATTTGATTTTATAGTAATCATTACTTTTACACTTTCCTTTAAACAGTAATTAGTTCAATAATAAAACTTTTTTGATAAAATTACACTATCAATACTTTTTATCTCATTTTAAAATCCATTCCAATTACTGTTTTAACTCTACACACACTATTTTAATTTTTCTATTAAAGACTCAGCAACATCCTTGCCCATAACTCCTATACGTTCACTAACCTCAAAAGTAGTTAACTTACCTTTTTCTTTGTAAAAATCAACAATAGGAGCAGTCTCTTTAAAATATGAATCCAATCTATTGTTCATAACTTCTTCATTGTCATCTTTTCTTTGAATCAATTTACTGCCACACTTATCGCATACCCCATCTTGTTTTGGTGGAGTCAATTTCAAATTAAAAATAGTTTTACACTCTGAATTAGAGCATATTCTTCTATTTACAACTCTTTCTATTAATTCTTCTCTTGGAGTTTCCAAATTAATAGCTAAATCAATTTTTTTGTTATTTTTATTTAAAAAGCTATCAAGCTCTTCTGCTTGAGCTGCAGTTCTTGGAAATCCATCTAAAATAACACCATTAGCTAAATCTGGTTCATTCAATCTTGCTTCAATAACTTTTATTGTAAGTTCATCTGGAACCAAAGCTCCTCTTTCTATATAAGAAGAAACCTCTTGTCCAAGTTCTGTTTTATCTTGTATAGCCTTTCTAAAAATATCACCACTTGATACAGCAGGTATATTTAATTCTTTAGAAAGAATACTTGCAACAGTACCTTTACCTGTACCAGGTGCACCGAGCATTATTAATATCATACTTTTCTCCCACCTTCTTAAATTTCAACAATAAAGCATTACTCTCCTAAATTCAAGCTAGAATTGGTATAGTGCTAGGCGTTCAAGGCAAATTACCGCAGATTGACCTCATGGTCATCGAGGATAATTTGACCGCAGAACAACGACGCAATATGCCGATTATCGCTTGAATTTTATTCTAGAAATCCTTTATAATGCCTCATAACAAGTTGTGACTCTAATTGCTGTACAATTTCAAGAGCAACACCAACAACGATCAAGATAGAAGTACCACCGAAAGTGATATCTATACTTGTAAATCTAAGCAACATTGGAAGAATTGCAATTACAGCAAGATAGAATCCTCCAAACCATGTCAACTTAGATATAATTGAGCTAAGATAATCTGCAGTTGGTTTACCAGCTCTTATACCTGGAATAAATCCACCTTGTTTCTTTATGTTATTAGCAACTTCTGCTGGATTAAATGTAGCAAAAGTATAGAAAAATGTAAATGCTACTATTAACAATAAATAAACAATCACATTAGGAATTGCATATCCCCATCCAAATTGTGCAGAGGAAGTTGATATTGAAAATTTATATATTGTAGCCCAAAATCCAGTTTGAGATGCAATATTATTATTAATCATCGATATAATCTGTGCTGGGAAAGTCAAAAATGATGAAGCAAAAATTATAGGTAGCACACCTGCCATTGCTAATTTCAATGGAATATGAGTGCTTTGTCCTCCATACATCTTTCTTCCAACAACTTTTTTAGCATATTGTACTTGAACTCTTCTTTCAGCCTCTTGGACAAATACAACTGCTGCAATTAATATAACTGCACCAATTAAAATACCAATAGCTGTAATCAATCCTGTAGTAGAAAATCCTGTTGCTGTAAATACTGTATGATATATAGTTTCAATTCCTCTAGGAAGTCCTGCAAGGATACCAACAAAGATTATCACTGATATACCATTTCCAATACCTTTATTTGTAATTTGGTCTCCAAGCCACATAAGTAATGATGTACCACCAATTAATGATAATACAAATAATGCAGATGTTAAAAATCCGTTATCTACGAATACACCTGATGATCTATATGCAAAATAAATACCTAAACTTTCTATTAAAGCAAGTACAATTGATAATATTTTTGTATATTGATTTAATTTATCACGACCTGCCTCTCCTTCTTCTTTAGAAAGTCTTTCAAGTGCTGGTATAACCATTGCTAATAATTGTATAACAATTGAAGCAGTAATATATGGGCTTATACTCATAGCAAATAGTGAAAATCTAGAAAAAGCTCCTCCTGATATTAAATCTATAATTCCTGATATACCATTTTGTGTTCTAAACGCTTCTGTTAAAGCTACACTATCAACACCTGGAACAGTTATATAGCATCCTAATCTAAATATTACTATTAATAATAGTGTATATAATAATTTTTTTCTTACATCTGGTGTCTTTAATGCATTTTTTATTGTTTTAAACAATTAAATCACCTC
>CANQKB010000057.1 GCA_947624405.1 uncultured Clostridia bacterium | reverse complement strand
AGCTGCTGATAGTATATCTGCATCACGTCCAGGTGCAAGAAGAGAAACTCTTGAAGCATACATAAAGAGACTAGAAAAATTAGAGGAGATTGCTGATTCATTTGAAGGTGTTGATAAATCATATGCGATACAAGCAGGTCGTGAAGTAAGAATAATTGTAAAACCTGAAAAAGTATCGGAGGCAGAAATGACAATAATGGCAAGGGATATTGCAAAAAGAGTAGAAGATGAAATGGAATATCCAGGACAAATAAAAGTCAATGTTATAAGAGAGGCAAGAGCCATAGAATATGCAAAATAATTAACAAAAAAAGATTATTGGAAAAACCAATAGTCTTTTTTTGTTAAAATTTCATATTGACGTATAAAATAAGTAATGATAGAATGAAAAAGAATAAACAAAAACGTTGAAAAATAGTTAGTAAATGTGGTACAATAGAAAACAGGAGGAATGATAGCAATGGGATTTTTCGATAAATTAAAAATGGGATTGAGTAAAACAAAAACATCAATAGATGATAAAATAAATGGAGTATTTAGTACATTTAGAAAGGTTGATGAAGAACTTTTAGAAGAATTAGAGGAAGCACTTATCATGTCAGATATTGGAATGGATACATCAGTGCAGATAATATCAAAATTGAGAGACAAAATAAAAAGACAGAATATAAAAGATGCTGAGGAAGTAAAAGAGGCATTAAGAGAAGAAATGCAAGAGGTACTTGAGGTATGTGATAATAGCTTAAAACTTGAAACAAAGCCATCAGTAATACTTGTTGTAGGTGTAAATGGTGTTGGAAAAACTACTTCAATAGGGAAAATAGCAAATAGACTTAAAAAAACAGGAAAAAAAGTAATGGTTGCAGCAGGAGATACATTTAGAGCAGCTGCAGTGGAACAATTAGATATATGGGCAAAAAGAGCAAATTGTGATATAATAAAAGGAAGTGAAAAAGCTGACCCTGCATCTGTAGTTTTTGAAGCTATAAAAAAGGCAAAGGAAAACAATGTAGATATTTTAATTTGTGATACAGCTGGTAGGCTTCATAATAAAAAATATTTGATGGATGAATTGGAAAAAATACAAAGAGTTATAGAAAAAGAACTCCCAGATGCGGATAAAGAAACTTTACTTGTTATAGATGCAACTACAGGACAAAATGCTATAGAACAAGTAAAGGCATTTAATGAAGTAAGTAAAGTTACAGGACTTGTACTTACTAAATTAGATGGTACAGCAAAAGGTGGAGTAGTAATAGGCATTGTGAATGAAAACAAAATACCAGTAAAATTTATTGGAGTTGGCGAAGGATTAGAAGATATGGAAATATTTAATTCGAACGACTTTGTAAAGGCTATTATTTAAGAAAATTGAAAGGAGATAATATATTGTCAGAAGAAATAGAAGAAAATAAAGCTAATGAAATTCCAAAGATGAAAAAGATAAAAATAA
The DNA here is from genome assembly GCA_947624405.1 of uncultured Clostridia bacterium. Taxonomy (GTDB): domain Bacteria; phylum Bacillota; class Clostridia; order TANB77; family CAG-508; genus JAAWPK01. The sequence goes on along the minus strand of CANQKB010000057.1, from coordinate 7,974 downwards.
GAACATTAATTGTTTTAGCTTCTTTAGTGATTTTTTTGATAATCGCATTTATTCAATGTAGAGTTGAGTATATATCTGCCTTAGAAATAGGAGAAGAATATGCTAATGTTGTTATGCAAAATGAAAAATATAAATTATATATTGGAGTTACAAACTTTATAATAGTATTTTTTATGATATATATTACAAATGGTTTAATAAAAAAAGGTTTGAGAACATTTTTCGAAGAAGATCAAAAAGAAATGCCAAAGCTTCCTAATAAGTCTTTGGCTCTTGTTGGTGCACTGATTACAAGTTTAATTGTTTCAAATATGTTTTTACAAAAGGTTATATTATTTGTAAATACAGCTTTATTTGGAATACCAGATCCAATATATGGGATGGATATAGGATTTTACATATTTCAAGCACCATTAATTGGTCAACTTTTATATTATGGAACTACATTATTCATGCTTTTAACAGTGTACACAGTCGTTTATTATTTAGTATGTTTTAATAAGTTCTTTGATGGGGTAAATGGTCAAACTCTTAGAAAGAATACATTTATAAAACAGTTGTTGTTTAATGCAATGGTAATAATAATATTTATAGCTTTAATAATGACGTTTAATATACAGAATATAGGTACAGATAGATTCTTAAATCTAAATAATGAGCTAGAAACTGAAATGGTTGGAGCAGGAGTATCTGGAAATATAAAAATATGGGGATATAGAATTCTTGCTGTAGTTATGATAATTTCTGTATATATGGCAATTAGAGCATTTAAAAAAGATAAATCAAAACAAGTTATTAAATCACTTGCAGTTGTGCCAGTATATTTAGTTTTGTTATTTGTAGTTACATTGGGATATGATATTTTATTCGTTAAAGGCAATGAACTAGATAAACAAAAGTCTTATATAAAAACTAACATAGATTATACGAAAACAGCATATGACATAGAATTAGATGGAGAGAATTTAGTAGAGAGTACAGGAACAATAACTCGGTAAAGAAGCTGAGGAAAATAGTAAAATAATAGAAAATATACCTGTTGTAACAAAGGATGTCGCAATAAATAATTTATTGCAGACACAGACAAGTAGTGGATATTATACATATAGTAATGCAAAGGCTACAATATATAACAATAAATTAGTGTATGTTGCAGGTCGTGAAATTGATAATAATTCTCAAGGTGATATATATACGCATGGTTATGGTGCTGTTATAGTCAATGCAACAGAAACAGATGAAGCTGGTAATATAAAATATGTTTTAAGAGACTTTGAAAATACAAAAATAGCAGAACCTAGAATATATTATGGTACAAAAGAGAATCTTGCAATAGCTGTATCTAATAAAAAAGATGAATTCGACTATCCTAAAGGAGCAACAGAAAATGAAACATATAGTTATGATGGAGAGGGTGGAATTCAATTAAATTTCTTTGATAAAAGTTGCGTAGCTATTGCTAAAGGAAATTTAGGTTTAATGTTTTCTGGGAAAGATAGTAAGATATTATTAAATAGAAATATAATCGAAAGGGCAGAGCAAATTATGCCGTATTTGATGTATGATGAGAAACCATATTTAGTAATATCAGGAGATGGAAAACTTTATTGGGTCATTGATGCCTATACAGTGGCAAATGAATATCCTTATTCTCAAAAAACTAAAATTGTGTATAGAAACAGTACAAAAGAAATTAATTATATTAGAAACTCAGTAAAAGTAATTATAGATGCTTTTGATGGAACAACTAATTTTTTCATAACGGACAAAACAGATCCGATTGCAATGGTTTATAACAATATGTATGAAGGGTTGTTTAAAGATATATCAGAATTAGATGAAAGTATATCAAAGAATTTTACATATTCAGAGTTTTTGTATAATATACAAGCAGAAATGTTGTGTTTGTATCATGGAATTACACCAGATGTTTTGTATAGAGGAAATGATATATGGGAAATAGCCTCATTTTCAGGTTTAACTTCTAGTACAGCATATAAAAAAATAGAACCATACTATTCTGTAATAAAAGACGAAAAATCAAATGAAATACAAATGGGATTAATTACGGCGTATAACTTATATGGTAAAGAAAGTTTAAATGCGTATCTAGTTGGAACTGTTGATAGTGGAAAAAATATTTTAGAATTACATAAATTTACAGGAGATAGTATAGTATTGGGTTTGAGGCAACTTGAAAATTTAATTGAACAAGATGAAACAATTTCGGCAGAGGTCTCAAGCTTAAATGTAACTGGAACTAGAATTTCAAAGGAAATGATGATTATTCCTGTAAAAAACACGCTTATTTATGTTGTACCTATTTATCAAACATCACTTAATGAAGTAAATAGTGTACCTGTTTTGAAAAAAGTTATAGTTGCATCAGGAAATAAAGTTGCAATTGGTGCAAATGTTGCTGAGGCGATAGAAAAATTACTTTCACCTGACAAAGCTGTAAGTGTTGAGGTAGAGGATAATAGTACAGTAGAAGGATTAATTGATTCTATTATTAAAGCTAATAATAATCTAGAGGAATCAAATAGTTCAGGTGATTGGGCACAAATGGGACGTGATATAGAGGCACTACAGACTTTGATAAAACAGCTTGAGAGTATTCGTGAGAACGATAAAAATGCAAATGGTGGAGAAAACGAAAATACAAATGTAACTAATGATATTGTTGTTAATATGGGAACTACTATTGGAAATAATGTTAATTAATTTTTTAGTCTGCCAACGACTACAAAACGCCCATCCTCTGTATGATATGCACAGGTAGATAGTGTAATTAATTGGTCGCCGAATGTGGCTGTTTTGCCAGTATCATACAGAGAAGCGGATTTTGCATTATTTACAAAATTATTATATTCATCTTCAGTTTCTGCGTTTACAAAGTAATAATACCTAAAGACATTTGTCTCGTATTTATAATATACACGAGATTGAAATACTGAAATAATTTCATATGTTGAATCTTCTTCATTAGTAGTAAAACGAATAGTAGGATGCTCATCAAAAAAGGCTTTGTCCTTATATTTTAAGAGATTTTGAAACATGGTTCCATTTTTCATATTGTGACCATATATTAAAAAATTACAGCTTTTTGGAGACCACGAAAAGTCTTTATCTAAGAAAATTGAGCCAGCAGATGAGTAGGATTTTTTATAATCACGATTCATATAAAAATCATTATCTGTGGTTTGCAAAACAGGATAATTGATTTCAGTACCTTCAATTTCAATCCAAGCAACGATATCAGAATTTTCTTTTTGCAATTCTTCAAGTTGCAACATTCTTTCGGTTTTCTGTGGAGCAGGAGGAGAGGAAGTTGCAGACTGAATAATGATATTTTCATCGATTTTTATATTGTTTAAGAGGCTACTTTGCTTTTTGGCACGATACATATCAGTGCAGTATCTTATAATAAAGATGTCTGCTACAACAATAATAAAAACTAACAATATGTAGATAAGCCTATGATAAAAGTTTTTCATTATTTTAATATTCACCTCTTCTATAAAAAAGATAAGTGCCTACATTAGTCTATTAATTAGCAAAGAACTAATGTAGGCTATAGTTTTTTTGGAACAAATGAAAATAAATTACATTTCATTCAAGTGTTTTTTAGAATTCTTTTCTTTTTAATAATGCAATACCTACAATAGATAAAGCAACTACTGCTATGGCAATATTTACATAGCTTGAATCACCTGTTTTTGGAGTTGTATCTTTTTGGGGTGTAGTTGCTTCTGGAGCAGGAGTTACTGCTACTTCTGTAAGTTTTACATAAATGTCAGTATCATCTGTAATTGGAGTGTTAAAGTCGAATGCTGTTGTAAATTCTGCTGTTGTGTAATATCCTTCTATAGTATAATTGCTAACTCCTAGTGCATCTAAATCAATTAGTTCTTCTAAAGCAGTTTTTGTAACAGTTGTTGAAGGAGGAACACTAAAGCTTATAGTTTTGTTATTTATATGAAGTGTTATAGTTTTGTTCTCCACATAATCATTACCACCAAGTTCAACTTCAGTTTCATTACTTGTATATAAAACTTTGTTCTCAGCATCAGTTACGACAACTTGGTTACCTTGTACAAAAATCTTTTGCTCAGAATCATCTGTATTTTCTACATCAAATCCTGTAAGCTCGTCATTTTCTGCAAGATAAATGACGTTTTCAGTTTCATCAGTTGTTATAGCACCATTCATAACTAATTTTGGTGTAGTTGTAACATCTTGTCCCATACCAATTTCAATACCAATATTGTCTGGTTCATGATTGTGTCCTAAATTTAAATCTATAACTTCAATTGTACCACCATTAATTAATACACCAGCATATGCACAATCAGAAATTGTTACACCATTTAATATAAGGTGACCACCATTATATGCTTGACCACCATATTTTAAACTTCCTGTTAAAGTAACATTGTTCAAAGTTACGGTTGTTCCAGTTCCTCCTGCAGTAATAAATGTAGCATTTGTGCCTGGAACACTCCAACTGGCATCTCTTGATATAGTATGTCCATTACCATTGATTGTTAAATTTTTATCACTTATTTCAATAGGTCCAGTTAGTGCAATATTACCATTTAATTCAATTGTATCACCAGTTTCAGCTTGACTAACTTTTTCTATGAAATCAGCTGAATTACTTACTGTTTCTGTTGCTGCATTACATAAATTAGGTATTAGAATTAAGGCTAATAAAAGCATTGCAAATAGAATTAATTTGCTTATTTTTTTCATTTTATCAAATCCTTTCATTTTGAATTTATAATATTGCTTATTATATCCGCAAAAGTTATATTTATACAAAATTTATAAATGAATAGATGAAAATAAAAATAGTAATTTAAATATTATTAAAACATGGAAAGAAATACCACAAATTTAAGGCTAAATAATGTAATATGAGGGAAATGAAAAACATTACAAAAATATTACAGAAAGGTTACAAAATAATGACAAAAAAACTTGGAAAATCCGTCAAAATTTGCTTGACTTGGAATATTTTGTAATGCTATAATATTCTCGAGCAACAAGGCAAATACAAACAATGATAAAAAATATTAAGAAGAAAGGAAAAAAGGTATGAAAATGAAAAAATTGACAACTTTACTACTTGTTTTGACAATTATGCTAGCTCAATTTAGTTGGGTTAGTTTCAGTGGTGTTACTTACGCTGCTGACAGTACACAGTTGCCAACTACAGTAGCAACACAGTATTTTGGCAATCAATTAAAACAATCAAGCAAAAATGAAACTGAGGAAAAGTCAGCAATAAGACAAGATGCATTGAAGTTTTATAACGCTATGGTTGAAATGTACAATGGAGGTACATTTGAAAAAGGGGAAGATTATGATCTTGTAGCAAAAAGTATTGTAACACAACAACAATTACAAGCTTATGCAACAGGTTCACAAAGTTTACTATACTCTATGGCAGCAGCCAGAGATGCTTTCCAATATGACTATCCAGATGCATTTTGGATTGATTATTCAGATATATCTTTAAGAGTAACTTTGAGCGAAGATGGAGTATATCACGCATATTTGGGAGCAGGAAAAAGAGATGATTATTTATTACCTGGATTTACCAAAAGCAATATTGCAGATGCAAGAAGAAATTATGAAAATAAAATGACAGAAGTATTAAATTATGTAAAAGCAGAAACAGCAAAAGTTACACAAGCATCAGCGGGTAGTGCTGAATATAATAAAGAAGCTGCAAAAATTGCTCACGATTGGGTTACGAAAAACATGATATACAGATATGAATATCAAGTAACAACAAATAGTAATGCAAGAACAGCTTATGATTGCCTAATGTATGGAGAAGGTGTTTGCGAGAGCTACACAAGAGGATATAAAGCAATCATGGATAGACTAGGCATACCTTGTATATGTGTATACGGTGTATATCGTGTAACAGACACACAAGATGAAGAACACATTTGGAATTATGTACAGATAGACAATAAATGGTACGGAGTAGACTGTACAATGGACGATCCAATAATAAGAGATTCTAATGACAAAAATTCATCAAGAGAAACAAGGCAATACCTACTTGTTGGAGAAACAGATATGAATGTACATCATTGTTCAACAGGTGTATTATCAGAAGCAAATTATGAATTTAGTTATCCAATAGCAGAACAAGGCCCAATAGGTGGAGAAGAATGGTATAACTCAGATAAATTTCAAATAAGAGCATTTGGAGTTGACTATACAGAAGGTGGCATGTATGGTGGAGGCTCTGGAGAAGCTATAGAAACAACAGGTGTAGAAGTAGCATATGAAGGAAGAAACTACACGGAAAATGCTGAAAGAGGAATATATATGCTTGCTAGATTTGGCGAATATGATGATGTAGATAATGAATGGAAGTATACTGATTGGGGATATATTACACCAGAGATATATGATCCAACAGGTACTATTTTCGAAGGAAAAAGAGAGAATGCAACTGGAAAATTACTAGAACCTAATACTTGGATGAAAGATGGAAAACCAGTGCAATATACAGATGATGATGGCACAACTCACGAATCACATTATATATATTTCCCAATGCCACATTTACAGATGATTCAATTTTCAGTGACAAATATCGCACCAAAGTATCGCACTGTAGAAGATTTATTAAATGGTGGATTGTATTATAAAGGAAGTGCATCACTTTTAACAGAAAAAACACCAGAAATTATAAATACACATGATTTATATATTGCCCCACCATATATAAAAAAAGCAACACCACCTCAATATGTAAAATTAAATTTAGGTGGAACATACAACATGAGAGTTGAATATACAGAACCACTTATACCAGCAGAAGGAAAAAGTGAATCTGATATTAAATTAAATTTATATAGTGCTATAAGTGCAATGGGTGGCGAAAGACAAGATGCAATCGAAAAATCAAAACTAACAAATTTAAAATTTGAAAAAGAAAAAGTTAAAATAAGAAATGAACAAGATGTAGTAGAAGAAGTAGAAGGTATAACAGCAATTACATTTACATTCACACCAGATGCATCATTTTCATCAAATGAAATGGCTTATACAATAGCTTTAACAAATGCAGTTGGTGTAAAATCAAAGAAAGTACCAAATGATATGTGTTGGGCTATAGGTAATATTTATTGCCCATATATTTTAAGAAGTCAAGGAATTGATTTTAACGTATTTGGTCAACCACAACTACTTGGTACATCAGAATTAGATCCAAATGAATGGACAACTAAAGATATGGCAACAGGTGAAACTGAAAAAGGTGCATTTAGCGAAGTGGATTTAACTAAAATTTCAAATCGTTTAGCACTTGTTACAACGGAAACTTCAGCTGAAAAAAGAAATCAGATGATGGATGAAATAAAAGATAACGCAGAATATAAAGACGACAAAATTATAGAAAGTGAAACAAATACTTATGATATTATATTCCAAGTTTGCAAAAAGGTAGTTGTTTCAACAGGAGCTAAGGTAAGAGTAAGTATTGGTTTCCCACAAGGAACAACATATGAACAATATTTAAGTGGAGAAAAGACATTCAAAATATATCACTATCTTTATGATGATTTTGGAAATATTACAGGTGTAGAAGATATACCTGTTGATGTAACTCCACAAGGTTTAATTATAATTGTAGATTCATTCAGTCCATTTACTGTAGCTACACTACAAGGAAACGGAGAACCAGTTAAAGAAAAGACAGTTGTTTTATCAAGTACAACAGGTGGTTCTGTTACATACAATGGAAAAGCAACTGAAAACATAACAATGGGAACTGGAAAGAGCATTAATGTAAAAGTTCAACCAGATGAAGGATATGTAATTGAAAGTTTAACAATAGGTGATACAGTTAAATTTTTAACTGAAGAAGAAAGAAAAGGATTGGAAATTACAATAAATGAAAACGAATTACCTGTTGGAGGAACTAAAGTATATGCTAAATTTATG
>CANQKB010000056.1 GCA_947624405.1 uncultured Clostridia bacterium | reverse complement strand
TACAAGCAAGTAAACGAGTAGGTCGAACTCACTTCGATTTTTAAAACATTCCTCCACGCTTAGCTAGTTAGGGTGTGCATTGTAACATTAATGTCGAAATTTGACAAATTTTCTTTAAAATTCTATTGAGAAATAAATTTTTATTTGTTATAATAAATTTGTCAAAAAAATATTTTTGAAATATGAAGGAGAAAAATTATGGAAGAAAATAAATGTGATGGATGCCAAAAAGATGAGGAATTAGAAAAAATTTTAGAGGTATATAAACAAGATAAAGACAACTTAATACAGATTTTAAATGAAGTACAAGAGCATTATGGATATATTCCAACATCTGCACAGATGAGAATAGCACAATATTTAGGAATAGCCTTTGCTGAGGTATATGGGGTAGTTACATTTTATTCGAGATTTACATTAAAACCAAAGGGAAAATATAATATTGCAGTATGTCTTGGTACGGCATGCTATGTTAAAGGTTCGGAAAAAATTTTAGATAGGCTAAAAGAAAGATTAAAAATTGAAGCAGGAGAAACGACCCCAGATGGAATTTTTTCAATAGAAGAAACTAGATGTATTGGAGCTTGTGGATTGGCACCAGTATTTACTGTAAATGGAGAAGTTTATGGTAAAGCTACAGTTCAAAAACTTGATCAAGTTTTAGATGAATATATTGAAAAAGCTAAAAATGAAAATTAAGATGAATTTTATACATTAAGAAAGGTTTATGGGTAACCTTTTAAAAACCTAAATATATTATACAAGGAATGAAAAATATGAAAACTCTAGAAGAAATAAAAAAGATTAGAGAAGAAAAAAGAGCAGAATTAGATTTAAGAGTAAATCTTGAAGCAAATACAGTTGAAAAACATATACTTGTATGTCGTGGAACTGGTTGTACATCTTCGAAATCAGAGGATATAATACAAAATTTTAGAAAAATAATAGAAGAAAAAAATATCCAAAATGTTAGAGTAATTCAAACAGGATGTTTTGGATTATGTGCAAAAGGTCCAATTGTAATAATAAGACCAGAAGATGTATTTTATTCAATGGTTACACCTGCAGATTGTGAAGAAATTATAAATACTCACATTATAGAAGGAAAATTAGTTGAAAGATTATTATGTAAAGATGTAGATGGAAGAATGGTGCAAAGACTTGATGATTTAGGGTTCTATAAAAAACAGAAAAGAATAGCACTTAAAAATTGTGGACGCATAAATCCAGAAAATATAGATGAATACATAGCATTTGATGGGTATAAAGCATTAGAAAAAGTATTATTTTCAATGTCTCAAGATGATGTAATTGAAACAATAACAGCTTCAGGATTAAGAGGTCGTGGAGGTGCTGGTTTCCCAACGGGTAAAAAGTGGTTATTTACAAAAATGGCACAAGGAGATCAAAAATACGTTGTATGTAATGCTGATGAAGGAGATCCAGGTGCATTTATGGATAGGAGTATATTAGAGGGAGATCCACATTCAGTAATAGAAGCAATGATGATTGCAGGATATGCAATAGGAGCAAATAAAGGATATATATATGTAAGGGCAGAATATCCAATAGCAGTACAAAGATTTGGCAAGGCTATAGAGCAGGCAAGAGAATATGGAATTTTAGGAGAAAATATATGGAACACAAATTTTTCTTTTGATGTAGAAATAAGGCTTGGAGCAGGTGCTTTTGTATGTGGAGAAGAGACAGCCTTACTTGAATCAATAGAAGGAAGATCAGGAAGACCTAGATTAAAGCCACCATTTCCAGCAAATGTTGGATTATGGCAAAAACCAACACTTATAAACAATGTTGAAACATATGCAAATGTTACAAAAATAATTTTAAATGGTGCAGAATGGTATTCAAGTATTGGAACAGAAACATCTAAAGGAACTAAAGTTTTTGCACTTGGTGGTAATGTTGTAAATACAGGACTTGTTGAGGTACCAATGGGTACAACATTAAGAGAGATAATTTATGATATAGGTGGAGGAATCCCAAATGGAAGAGAATTTAAAGCCGCTCAAACAGGTGGACCTTCAGGAGGATGCATACCTGCAGAATACTTAGATATTGCAATAGATTATGAAAGTTTGGCATCTATAGGTTCAATGATGGGCTCAGGTGGACTTATTGTAATGGATGATACAAAGTGTATGGTAAATCTTGCAAAATTCTATTTAGGATTTACAGTTGATGAGTCTTGTGGAAAATGTACACCATGCAGAATTGGAACCAAAAGAATGTTGGAACTATTAGAAAAAATAACAGCAGGAGATGGAGAAGAGGAAGATTTACAAAAGTTAGCCGATTTATGTGAAAATATTAGAAATGCATCAGTTTGTGGATTAGGTCAGACCGCACCAAATCCAGTAATAAGCACGATGAAATATTTTATGGACGAATACAAAGAGCATGTAATAGATAAAAAGTGTAGAACAGGTGAATGTAAGGCACTTGCAGATATTCATATAGATCCAGAAAAATGTAGAGGATGTGGATTGTGCAAGCGTAATTGCCCTGTTGGTGCTATCTCAGGAGAGATAAAACAACCACATGTAATAGATAAAGAAAAATGCATCAAATGTGGTACATGTCTTGCTAAATGTCCTTTTAAGGCAATAAGTTAGTCCAAGCAAAAATTAACATCTAATGAAATATAAATAAGGAGGAATCCAAAAATGATAAAGTTAAATATAGACGGAAATGATATTGAAGTTGAAGAATGTACAACGATTTTAGAAGCAGCAAGAAAAGCAAATATTGATATACCAACACTTTGTTATTTGAAAGAAATAAATGAAATTGGTGACTGCCGTATGTGTATAGTTGAAGTAGAAGGAAGACGTGGATTTGCAACATCATGTATACAAAAAGCAGAAGAAGGAATGATAGTACATACTAATACTCCAAAAGTTGTAGAAGCAAGAAAAATGGTGTTAGATTTAATATTATCAAACCATGAAAGGGATTGTCTAACTTGTGTAAGAAATGGTAATTGTGAGCTTCAAAAACTAGCACAAGACTTTGGGGTAACAGATATAAGATATGAAGGAGCAAAAAATAAACATGAAGTAGATGATAAATCTCCAAGTATTGTTAGAGATTTTGGAAAATGTGTATTATGCAGAAGATGTGTATCAACATGCAAAAAGGTACAAGGGATAGGAGCAATAGATTGTGCTGAAAGAGGTTTCGCATCATGTATATCAACTGCAGAAAATCATAGTTTAAATGATGTAAATTGTACATTTTGTGGTCAATGTATAGTAAATTGCCCAGTAGGAGCATTAAAAGAAAAAGATAATACAAAAGAAGTTTGGGAAAAGTTAAAAGATAAAGAAACAACAGTTATAGTACAAACGGCTCCTGCAGTACGTGTTGGATTAGGTGAAGAATTTGGAATGCCAATTGGAACAAATGTGGCACGGAAAAATGGTTACGGCATTAAAAAAATTAGGATTTGACAAAGTATTTGATACAAATACAGGAGCAGATTTTACAATAATGGAAGAAGCATCAGAATTTATAGAAAGAATACAAAATGGAGGAATACTTCCAATGTCAACATCATGTTGCCCAGCATGGGTTAAATTTTTGGAAATGAATTATCCAGAATTAATTCCGAATTTATCAACATGTAAATCTCCTCATCAAATGTTTGGGGCTGTAATAAAATCATATTATGCAAAAACAGTAGGAATTGATCCAAGCAAAATATATGTAGTATCTGTAATGCCATGTATTGCAAAGAAATTTGAACGTACAAGAGATGATATGCAAGGAGCAGGATATGATGATGTGGATTGTGTAATTACAACAAGAGAACTTGCTCGTTTGATAAGACAAGCAAATATTGAATTTTCCGAATTAGAAGAGTGTGGATTTGATAGTCCAATGGGAGAAGCAACAGGAGCAGGAGCAATATTTGGAGTGACTGGTGGTGTTATGGAAGCAGCACTCCGTACAGCAGCTGATTTCTTAGGTGGAGAAAGTTTTGGAAAAATAGATTATGAAGAAGTTAGAGGTAGAAAAGGAATAAAAAGGGCTGTAGTAAATGTTGCAGGAAAAGACATACGTGTTGCAGTTGTTTCAGGACTTGCAAATGCTAGAGAAATTGCAGAAGAGATAAAAAACGGAAGTGCTGATTTTGATTTTGTAGAAATAATGGCATGTCCAGGAGGATGTATACTAGGTGGAGGACAGCCAATAAAAACATCGAAAACGCGTATTAAGAATGATGTATTTGGTAAACGTTCAAAATCTATTTATACGATAGATGAGAAAAGTACTATACGAAAATCACATGAAAATGAATATATTAAAAAAGTTTACGAAGAATTTTTAAATAAACCAGGTTCACCAGAGGCACACAAATTGCTACATACTAGTTATGTTGCAAGAAATAAGTATAATATATAGTAGTTTAGAACATTACTCGCTTAGAAAGGGATTAATTATGAGGATAGGATTTGTATCATTAGGATGTAGTAAAAATTTAGTAGTAACAGAAGAAATAATAGGTATGTTTAAACAGAAAGGGTTTGAGATTGAAAGTAATCCTGCCATTGCAGATATTATTATGATTAACACTTGTGGATTTATAGAATCAGCAAAGCAAGAATCGATTGATACAATATTAGAAATGGCGGAGTATAAAAATGACAACTGCAAATATTTAATTGTTTGCGGTTGTCTTGTTGAACGTTATAAAGAAGAATTACAAAAACTTATACCTGAAGTAGATTTATTTTTATCAATAAAGGATTACAATGTTATTTGGGAAGAAGTAACAAAACTTATAGGAAAAAATGATAATGAGCATTATACACTAGATTTTAAAGAAAGAGTTTTAACAACAGGTACAAACTATGCCTACATAAAAATTGCTGAGGGATGCAGTAATGGTTGTACATATTGTGCAATACCAAAGATACAAGGACCGTACGTTTCACGAAAAATGGAAGATATATTAGCAGAGGCAAAAATAATTGCAGAAAAGGGAATTGAGGAACTGATTGTAATTGCACAAGACACAGGAAGGTATGGAATAGATATATATGGAGAGGCAAAACTGCCAGAACTTTTGCATAAATTGTGTGAAATAGAAGGAATAAAATGGATACGTTTTTTATATACTTATCCAGAAACAATTACAGATGAACTTATTGAAACAGTTAAGTCAGAACCAAAAATATGCAAATATTTTGATATACCAATTCAGCATGCATCAGATAAGATTTTAAAAAGAATGAATAGAAAAAGTGATAAAAAAAGCATAATGGAGATAATTTCAAAATTACGTAATGAAATTTCAAATGTAATATTGCGTACAACATTAATAGTTGGCTTCCCAGGAGAAACTGAGGAAGATTTTAATGAATTAAAAGAATTTGTAGAATGGGCAAAATTTGACAAACTTCGGTGTTTTTGAATACTCCGAAGAAGAAGGCACAGCTTCGGCAATGATGAAAGAGAAAGTGCCTAAAAAGGAAATGACAAAAAGAAGAAATAAAATAATGAATATTCAACAAGAAATATCAAAACAAAACCTTGAAAAAAATATAGGAAAGACGTTTGAAGTTATAGTAGAAGGAATTAGCAAAAGTACAAAGTATTATATAGGAAGAACGTATATGGACGTCCCAGAAGAAGATGGTATTATATATATAAAAAATAATGAAGAAATAAAAGAAAGATTTATAAAATGCAAGGTACTTGAAATTAAAAACTATGATATGATAGGGGAAATTTATCATATCAGGAAGGATGATATTTAAGTTGAAAATTCAAGAGGCAATAGTTAAAGCAGTAAAAATACTAAAAGCAAATAAAATTGAAGAGGCATGGATAGTTTCAAAAATGCTACTTGCAAACTTGTTAAAAATAAAGAAAGAAGAGCTAACTATAAACTCTGAAAAAGAATTAGAACAGAAAATGCAAGAAGAATATTTTAAGGGAATATGCAAAGTGGCAAATGGCTATCCTATTCAATATTTAATACATTCAAAAGAATTTATGAAGATGAGTTTTTATGTTGATGAAGAGGTTTTAGTGCCTAGAGCAGATACAGAAATTTTAGTCGAAGAAACACTTAAAATATCCAAGGAAAAAGATAAAATATTAGATTTATGTACTGGGAGTGGTGCAATAGCTATTTCGTTATTAAAGTATGGAAAAAATTGTAAAATATTTGCAAGTGATATAAGTGAAAAAGCACTAGAAATAGCTGAAAGAAATGCAAAAAAACTATTAGACAATTCACATAGTATAACATTTTTACAATCAAATATGTTTGAAAAAATAGAGGGAAAATTTGATTTGATTGTGTCAAATCCACCATATATAAGAAGAGCAGAAATAGAGAAATATTCCTTAAAATATGAACCCAAAATTGCTTTAGATGGGGGAGAAGACGGACTTGATTTTTACAGGATAATAATAAATGAAGCATATAATTATTTAAATGAAAATGGAAAAGTAATAATTGAAATAGGATTTGATCAAAAAAATGATGTGGAAAAATTAATTGAAAAATCAAATAAATATACAAAAATACAATGTAAAAAAGACTTATATGAAAACGATAGAGTAATAATATTCGAAAGGAGATGATGTTATGTCATTTTCAGGTAATGTAAAGAAAGAGTTAAGTGAAATAAATATTTTTTCAAATACAGATGTTATGAAATATGAATTATATGGATATATGCTAACAATAACAAGAATTGGAGAAGTGGTAAGGTTTAAAACAGCAAATCAATATAATGTAAATAGATTAAATAAATTATTAGGAAGATTAGGCATAGAAAGTGATTTGGGAATGAAAGGAAAGATATACGAGGTTATGTTTCCCAACAATGAGATAATAAATGAAATTGCAGAAATGGAAAAACCAGAAACTGAAGAAACAAAAAAAGCTATGATTAGAGGAATATTTATGGGGTCTGGCTCACTTTCAGAACCAGAATCAAGGTATCATTTAGAAATAGGTGTAAATGAGATAAAAATGAGAAGTATGATATATCAAACAATTCGCGAATTTGGAATAAAATGTAGGCAGTTTGATAGAAATAATAAATTTTGCATTTATATAAAAGATAGTGAAGAAATATCAAAATTTTTAGCTTTAATTGGTGCTAATAAAGCAGTATTAAAATATGAAGATATACGTGTCATCAAAGAGACAAAAAATGATATAAATAGAAAAGTAAATTGTGAGACAGCTAATATAGAAAAAACAGTAAAAGCTTCAGTAAGACAAGTACAAGCAATAAAAGAATTAATACGAACGAACAATTATGACAAATTGCCATATAGATTAAGGGAAATAGCACAATTACGCCTTGCATATCCTAATGCTACTTTAGAAGAAATAGGGGAGATGACAGAGGATAAGTTAAGAAAGGCAGGAGTACATCATAGAATGAAACAAATTATGGAATTAGCAAAAGAAGCTTCAAATGTAGATGAAATCTAATAATTATAGAGAGTAGGGGAGGGGAGAGAGGAGATAATGAAACATATAGGAGTATACATTCATATCCCTTTTTGTGTAAAAAAATGCATATATTGTGATTTTGTATCATATTCTAAAAAAGAAAATCAAATTGCTCCATATATAGAAGCTGTTTTAGATGAAATAGAGCACATGAATATGAATGATTATATAATAGATACAATATATATAGGAGGCGGAACACCTAGTATAATAGATGCAAAATATATAGATGCAATTATGAATAAATTAAAAAAATATGCAAAAAGAGAAGCAGAAATAACTATAGAAATAAATCCAGGAACAATTACGAAACAAAAACTATTAGTATATAAAGAAGCAGGAATAAATAGAATAAGTATTGGATTACAAACAACATATGATAAAATATTAAAAGAAATACGGTAGGATACATACTTATAACGATTTTTTAGAAGCCTATAAGCTCACAAGAGAAATAGGCTTTTCAAATGTAAATGTCGATTTAATGCTAGCTCTTCCAAATCAAACGGTAGAAATGCTAAAAAAATCATTAATAGATGTGATAAATATTTCCCCAGAGCATATATCTTTATATTCATTAATATTAGAAGAAGGAACTATATTATATGAAGAATTAGAAAAGGGGGAGATAATACTTCCAAATGATGATGAAGAGAGAAAAATGTATTGGCAAACTAAAAAAATATTAGAAAAATCAGGATATCATCATTACGAGATTTCTAATTTTGCCAAAAAAGGTTTTGAATCAAAACATAATGTTGATTGTTGGAATCAAAAAGAATATATTGGGTTTGGTGTTGCAAGCCATTCATATATGAATAAAATAAGATATTCTAATATCGAAAATGTTGAAGAATATATCAAAAATATAAAAGAGAAAAACTATAATAAAAATGTAATAATACATGAAAAACAAGAAAAAGAAGATGAAGAAAAAGAATATATTTTATTAGGATTAAGAAAAATTCAAGGAGTTTGTATAAAGAAATTTGAAGAAAAATTTGGTGAAGATTTATTAGATAAATATTCAAAAGAAATTCAAAAATTAAAATCACAAAATCTCATAGAGATTACTAAAGATGAAAAAATTAAATTAACAAATAAAGGTTTAGATTTAGCAAATTTAGTTTGGATGGAATTTGTCTAAAAGGCTTAAAACCCTAATAAAAAGAAGCAAAAAATACTGAAAAAAAGTGTATAAAAATTTTGCTTTTTGTAAAATATTGGATTTAAAACTAAAAAAAATGTAAAAATTAAAAAAAACTCTTGACAGCATTTTAACAAAATGATAGAATAATAAACGAATTGGAGAAGAGGTATTGTAGCTAATTGGTAAAAAGCTACGGAATGCTCTGTTTTCAATGAAAAAACAAAAAGGAGGTGAAGAGAAAGGAGAGGAAAAAAAGTGAAGGATGATTTTAGCACACAAGGCAAACGTGGTGTAAGAGCTGCGAGAGCCGCTAAAGAAAGAGCCAAAAAAAGAAAAAGATTCTTGTATATAATACTAATTGTTCTAGTAATATTAGGAATCGTAGCAACACCTAGAATTGTTGATATGCTTAATATCAATGGTGAAGATGTGGTAGAAGAACCTGAACAAAATCCACCTGAAGAAGAACCTACGGAACCTTCAGAACCTGAGAAAAAATCATCAGAAGAAATAGTCGATGTAAGTTATATGCCAGGTTCAGTTAGAGGATACAGCATTATTGGAGAGATTTCAATTGAAAAGATTGGAGTCAAACAATACATAAAAAATAGTAGTACTACAGATGCTATAAAAGAAGGTGTTGGTTTATTCTGGGGACCAAATATGAACAATGGACGGACCAAATATAAATGAACCAGGTAATCTTTGCTTAGCAGGTCATGATTTTAATAACATATTTGGTAAGCTTGACCAATTAGAAATTGGAGATGAAATCAAGATAACAGGAAAGGATGGAAGAAGGATAACATACGAGGTAA
>CANQKB010000055.1 GCA_947624405.1 uncultured Clostridia bacterium | reverse complement strand
AAACATATTCCAGGAGAAGAATCTGTGTTTGGTGATGCAGTTAGAAGGATTCCAGGAGATGTTGGTTTAGTTTATTATAACAAAGATAAATCTAAGCAAAAAAAATTAATTACTTATCAAGATATAGATATAGAGAGAACGGATAAAATATTACCAGTTATAAAAGAATTTATTAATTTAGCAAATAAATTGGAAGAATATATAGAAACATTTAAATTTAGTAATGTAAAAAAAGTGTGTGAGTCAGGTTTTGTTGAAGATCATCCATCGAGTGTTTTGAAGAAAGAAGTCGATAGAACCAAAAAAGCTCCAAAAGGATATACAAAAGTGTTAACTAATCATAAAAAGGGATCTGGTGGAAAAAGTAAGTGGTTTTATATAAAAACAGAAGATTTAGATAGAAAACCTACAAATGAATATAAACTAGTTTTACCATCTGCGCGCCTAAATGAGAGTTTTGTAAATTCTGAAAATTTGGAAATATTAAGTAAAGATGAATGCTTTGGTAGGTCTAAAAAATGTATTTATGATTCAGATAATAAGGAAAAAGTTGAAAATTGCAAAAAATATTTATCAACAAAATTTGCCAAGGTTATAAATGCTATGACACCGGACAACTTTTTATATTATTTACCTGATTTTAATGCTATTTATGATTCAATTGAATGGCCGAAAGAAAATGATAATAAAGCAATAGATAAAATTGAAAAACAATTATATAAGATATTGAAGTTGGATAAAAATGATATTAAAGTAATAGAAGAATTTAAATTAAATTAAAAAGGCGTATTTTAGTATTATATGAAAATAATATTATTGTGAAAAAATAATAACAAAAAATCTATAAACAAGCTGATATACAAGCACTTTATAGAAAGAAACATAATAGAAGAAACGCCAAACGTAGAAGAAAATTGGAGCAAACTATTATAAATATAAACAAAATAAAAAAAGACACATAAGATTACTAAATAATACAATGTTAAATGATGAAAAACTTTTTGTATTGGAGGTAATCAAATGTGTCAAACTAATTATAACACAAAAATAAAAAAATGCAAGTATTAAAAATAGTTTTTACTAAAAACAAAATACTAGAAAAAAAGTTCAATATATGATAATATACAAGGAGGAATATAAAAATGAAAAATAAAATAGAAGTACTATGCCATAGTAGTATAAAAATCACAGGAGAAAAAATAATATATATAGATCCATTCAAAATAGAAAAAAACTATAATGATGCAGACTACATATTCAGCACACACTCGCACTATGATCATTTCTCAAAAGAAGACATAGAAAAGGTAATAAAGCAAGAAACTACAATAATAACAGTAGAAAGTTCAAAAAAAGCTGCATTAGATATAATCAAAGACAAAAACAAAGTAGTAATAGTAAAGCCCAATGAAGAACATATAATAGATGGTATAAAAATTCAAACAACACCTGCATACAATATAAACAAACCATTTCACCCAAAACAGAATAACTGGGTTGGGTTCATATTAGAAATAAACGGCGAAAAAATATACATTGCTGGAGACACAGATAATATTAAAGAAATACAAAAAATAAAGTGTGATATTGCATTAATTCCAATAGGTGGAACATATACGATGTCATATAAAGAAGCGGCAGAACTTGCAAACACAATAGAATCAAAAATAGTAATACCAACACACTATGGTAGTATAGTTGGAGAAAAAGAAGATGGAGAAAAATTTGCAAAACTTGTAAAAAATAAAGAAGTAAAAGTACTTATATAAAAAGGAGGCAAAAAATGTATCTTAAAAGGCTAGAAATGCATGGATTCAAATCATTTGCAGACAAAACAGTATTAGAATTTATGCCAGGAATAACAACAGTAATAGGACCAAATGGTTCAGGAAAAAGCAACATAGCAGATGCAATACGTTGGGTATTAGGTGAACAAAGCATGAAATCATTAAGAGGCGCAAAAGCCGAAGATGTCATATTTGCAGGAACACAAAACAGAAAATCACTTGGCTTTGCAGAAGTATCTTTAGTATTTGATAATACAGATAATAGATTTCCAATTGAATACACAGAAGTAACAGTCACAAGAAAGCTATTTAGAAGTGGAGAATCAGAATACTATATAAATAAAACACCATGCAGATTAAAAGACATAATAGAACTATTTATGGATACAGGAATAGGAAAAGATGGATATTCAATTATTGGGCAAGGTAGAATAGATGAAATATTAAGTAATAAATCAGAAGATAGAAGAAATATTTTTGAAGAAGCTGCAGGAATAGTAAAATATAAAACAAGAAAAATAGAAGCTGAAAAAAAGCTAGAAAGAACAAAACTAAACTTACTTAGAATAAATGATATATTAACAGAAATAGAGCAAAACCTATCACCACTAAAAATACAAGCAGAAAAAGCAAAAGAATTTTTAAACTTGAGAGAAGAATTAAAACAACTCGAAATAGGACTATTTATTCACAATATTGAAACATACAAACAAAATTTAGAAAAAATAGTAAAAGATGAAGAAATATTAATGGCTCAAAATGAAGATGAGACAAAAGTACAAGAAAAACTAAATGAACTAAAGCAAAATTTAAAAATAGAAATAGATAAAATAACAACAGAAATAGAAAATACACAAAATTCAGGTTCACAAAACATACAAGAAAAAGAAAAATTAAATTCAGAAATAAATGTATCAAATGAAAGAATAATAAACAACAAAACAAATTATTCAAGATATGAAAAAGAAATAGAAGAAATAAACACAAGAAATATCGAACTTGAAGAAGAAAAAACACAAAGAATAGAAAAAAAAGAAAGACTTTTTGCTAACAAAGAAAAATTTGAAAAAGAATTAACAGAAAAAGAAGAAGAACTAAAAAAACTTACAGGAACATTAACAGAGAAAGAAAAAGAAATAGAAGGAAAGAAAGAGCAAGTTGAAAAATATACTGATGAAAAATATGAAAATTTAAATGAAATAAGCACAATAGATGTCACAAATGAAAATATAGACAAAAGATTAAAAACATTAAAATACGAAATACAAATTTCAATATCAGAGCTAGATAGCACAAACCTAACAAAACAAGATATATCAAAAGTAGTAGAGCAAGCAGAAAATCAAAAAAATAAAATTACAAAACAAATAGAAGAAGTAATATCCAAAAAAGAAGAAGAAGAAAAAGCATTAAAAAAATTTTCAGAAACAATAAATGAAATGCAATCAGCTTATAGGGTAAAAGAGTCAAAATTAAAATTTTTAGTAGAAACGGAAAAAGAAAAAGAAGGATATTCAAAAACAGTAAAATCACTTTTATTCGCAGTAGATAGAAATGAGAACTTAAAAAAAGGTTTATCAGGAGTATTAAGTGACCTAATAACAGTAGATGCAAAATATCAAATAGCAATAGAAATGGCACTTGGAAGTACATTGCAAAATTTTGTTACAGAAACAGAACAAGATGCAAAAAAAATGGTAGAATATCTTAGAGAAAATAAACTAGGAAGAGCATCATTTTTGCCAATAAGTTCAGTACATGGAAAAAAACTTGAATATTTTAATAAAAATAATATTAAAGGAGAAATTGTACTTGCATCAGATATAATAAAAACTGAAAAAAAATATGAGCAAATAATATTAAATCTTCTTGGAAGAACAGTAATTGTAGAAGATATTGGACAAGCAATAGAGCTTGCAAAGCAAAATAAATATAGTTTCAAAATAGTAACACTAAAAGGAGACGTAATAAATCCAAGTGGGGCAATTACAGGAGGATCATATGCACAAAAAACAGTAAATATTTTAGGTAGAAAAGGGCAAATAAAAGAATTAGAAGAACAACTTAAAGAAAGCGAAAAAAATATAAAAGTTTTAATAGAACAAAGGGCTAACTTAGAAAAAAATACAAGTGGATATGATGAAGAAATAGAAAATTTAAGGCAAAAAATACAAGAAATACAGATAACATATGCAACAGACAATCAAAAATTAATTGCTGTTAACGAAAATTTACAAAAACTAAGAGAAAAAATAGATAAATCAAAAAATGAAGTAACAGAATTAGAAAACGAGAAAAAAACAAATATTGAAAAAAAGCAAACATTAAATGAAACAATAAATAAAAATACAGAAATAATGAAACAATTAAAAGAAGAAATAGAGGAATTTGCAAAATTAAATGCAGATAATCAAAAATACATAGATGACTTAAACTTTGATGTTACAAACTTAAAAATATCAGTATCTTCATTTAATGAAAGCGAACTATCAATAAATGAAATGGTTGATAGAATAAATCAAGACATAGAAAACAACAAAACGAGCATATCAAACAAACAAGAAACAATGAAAAATATTTTGACAGAAAATGAAGAATTACAGAATAAAATTATATCATATAAGGAAAAAATAAAAGAAATAGACGAAAAAATGGAAAATAGTAGTACAATAGTAGAAAACCTAAAAAATGAAAGAAATGAAAAAAATAGAAAATTAGAAAATACAGAAGAAGAAATAAAAACAAATATGCAAACACTTGATAGTTTAAAAGAAGAAATTATTAAAATTGGAATAAAAAAGGAAAAAGCCAAAGAAGACATAGATAAGGATACAAACAAACTATGGGAAGAATATGAAATAACTCCCAATAATGCAGGTGATAATTACAAAAGACCAGAAAACATTGCAAACACAAATAAAAGAGTAAATGAACTTAGAAACAAAATAAAAGATTTAGGTTCAGTAAATATAGATTCAATAAATGAATATAAAGAAACATCTAAAAGATATGATTTCTTGTGTGAACAAAGGCTAGATATAGAAAATACAATGGCAAATCTAAAAAAAGTAATACAAGAAATGTTAAATATAATGAAAGAACAATTTAAAACAAAGTTTGATATAATAAACAAAAACTTTGGAGAAGTATTTAAAGAACTATTTGGTGGAGGAAAAGCAAAATTAATCCTAGAAGATGAAGAAAATTTACTTGAATGTGGAATTGAAATTGTAGCTGAGCCACCAGGAAAAAAACTTCAAAACATGACACTTTTATCAGGAGGAGAAAGAGCTTTTACTGCAATAGCCTTGCTATTTGCAATGTTAGAAATTAATCCATCACCATTTTGTGTACTAGATGAGATAGAAGCGGCATTAGACGATGTAAATGTATATAGATTTGCAGAATATATAAAAAAATTTGCAAAAGAAACACAATTTTTGGTAATTACTCATAGAAAAGGAACAATGGAAGCAGGAAACTCTGTATATGGTATAACAATGGAAGAAAGCGGAATTAGTAAACTTTTGTCAATTAAATTAAAATAAGTATAAGTATAAAAATTCTAAAAATAGTGAAAACTAAATTTAGAATTTTTAATTTATAAGGAAGGAAAATAAATATGGATGAAGAAGATACAACTAAATACGGTGAATTTATATCATCATACTTTGCTTGGCTAACATTAGAAAGACAAAAGGAAATAACGGAAAAACTAGAAAAAATAACCAAAAAATAAAAAGTTTTGTCGAAAGGCTTGAAATTACTGCAAAGTCTGCTATAATACTAAAAGGATAATAATACAAACTAAGTTGACATAACCATAAAGGTTTATAGGTAAAACCATAAAAACCTAAATATATAATTCAAGGAATGAAAATAAATGACATATAAATTTACAGAAAGTGCTAAAAATGCGATAGAATATGCAAATGAGCTTACATTAAAATTAGGGCATAGCTATATCGGAACAGAGCATATTCTGTATGGCCTCGTAAGAGAAGGCACAGGAATTGCAAGTAAAGTTTTAGAAAAACAAAAAATAACAAAAGAAGATATTGTAATACAAATAGAAGCAATTATGGGAAACCAAAATGTAAAATCTAAAAAAACACTAGGATTTACTCCACGAACAAAAAAAGTATTAGAAAATGCATCATTAGAAGCAAATAGAAGAAACCTAAACAACATTGGCACAGAAGATTTAATGCTTGGTATTTTACGTGAAGAAGACAGTATTGCAATTAGAATAATGCTAAATCTTGGAGTAAATCTAAAACAAATATATGAAGACATTATTTATGTGATTCAAGATAATGTGCCAGAAGAAAAGAAAAAAATGAATAAACAAGAACATATAGGAAGTTATTTTCAAACTCCAACACTAAATCAATTTGGACGAGACTTATGTGAAGAAGCAAGAAAAGGACTAATAGATCCTGTTATAGGAAGGCAAGAAGAAATAGATAGAGCTATACAAATTTTAACAAGAAGAACTAAAAATAATCCTTGTTTAATAGGAGAATCTGGAGTAGGAAAGACAGCAATAGTAGAAGGATTAGCACTTAAAATTGCATCAAACGAAGTTCCACAAATGCTAAGAGATAAAAGAGTAGTAAGCCTTGATATATCAAGTATGGTTGCAGGGGCAAAATATAGAGGGGACTTTGAAGAAAGGATAAAAAAAGCTCTAAATGAAGTCAAAAAAGCAGAAGATGTAATATTATTCATAGATGAAATACATACAATAGTAGGTGCAGGCTCAGCAGAAGGAGCTATAGATGCAGCCAATATTTTAAAACCAATATTAGCAAGAGGAGAAATAAAGCTAATAGGAGCAACAACAGCAGATGAATATAGAAAATACATCGAAAAAGATGTGGCATTAGAAAGAAGATTTAGTCCAATTACTATAGAAGAACCAAGCATACAAGATACAATCGAAATATTAAAAGGAATAAGAAATAGATATGAAGCACACCATAATGTAAGTATCACAGAAGAAGCAATAAATTCAGCAGTAAATCTTTCAGTAAAATATATAACAGATAGATACTTACCAGATAAAGCCATAGATGTAATAGATGAAGCAGCCTCAAATGCCAGAATGATAAAATATACAATACCTGAAAAGATAAAAGTGCTAGAAGAGTCAATTGAAAAAATAAAACAAGAAAAAGAAGAAGCCATAGCAACACAAGAATTTGAAAAAGCAGCTACATTAAGAGATAAAGAAGAAAGTAAACAAAAAAAATTAGATAAAGAAAAAGAAAAATGGAATGATGAAAACGTAAAAGCAGTAACAATAATAGAAGAAGAAAATATAGCAGAAGTAATTGCAAAATGGACAGGAATACCTGTACAAAAAATTACACAAGATGAAAATGAAAAACTAAAAAATTTAGAAAATGAACTTCATAAAAGAGTAATTGGGCAAAATCAGGCAATAGAAGCAGTAAGCAGATGCGTAAGAAGAGGAAGAGTAGGAGTCAAAGATCCAAACCGTCCAATAGGCTCGTTCTTATTTTTAGGTCCAACAGGAGTGGGAAAGACAGAAACATGTAAAGCACTAGCAGAAGTTTTATTTGGAACTGAAGATGCAATAATAAGAATTGATATGTCAGAATATATGGAAGCACACTCAACAGCAAAACTAATTGGATCACCTCCAGGATATGTTGGTTACGAAGAAGGTGGATATCTAACCAAAAAAGTAAGACAAAAGCCATATTCAATAGTACTATTTGATGAGATAGAAAAAGCACATAGTGATGTAATGAATATGTTACTTCAAATATTAGAAGATAGTAGACTTACAGATAGTACAGGAAGAGTAACAAGTTTCAAAAACACAGTAATAATTATGACATCAAATATTGGTGCAAGATTGATTACAGAAAATAAAAAACTAGGCTTTAAAAGTGGCAGTGATGAAAGCCAAAAAGAAGATTATGAAAATATAAAAAAAGATGTAATGCAAGAATTAAAAAAAGAATTTAGACCTGAATTTATAAATCGTATTGATGAAATAATAGTATTCAATAAACTAAATGATGAAGACTTAGAAAAGATAGTAGAATTAATGTTACAAAAAATAAACAAAAGACTTGAAAGTCAAGGAATATTAATTGACATAGATGAAAGTGTAAAAAAATACATTGTTAGCAAAAACAGCGATAAAAATTATGGTGCAAGACCATTAAGGCGTGAAATACAAAAAATTGTTGAAGATAGTATAACTGATGCTATAATTGATGGTGTGATAAAAACTAATGTAAGGAAAAAAATGATTGAAAAAGAAGGAAAAATTATATTCGAATAAAATTATTTAATTGGGGTGAAATAAGCACAATCTTGTGAAAAATTTACAGTTTTAGTGGAAATACTTTCATAAGAACATTTTCCATCTTTTTGATAAATACAATTTGCACTACAATTTATATTTGTCAACAAAACCACCTCTACGTATATTATTATGACTAAATTTGTAGAAAATATACAAAAATGGATGAAGAGATTGATTGTCCAATCCTTCATCCATTTGCATCTGTACAGATATGTTAGTATTGTGTGTAGAAAAACAAAAAATATACAATAAAATTAAGAAAATTTTAAACATTGTTCTTGAGTTAAAATATCCACATTATATCTATATTAAAAAATTATAAATATGTTATAAAATTAAACAAATGCTAATATTTTTTAATATTAGGAGGTGGATAAGTTTGACGAATATAGCAAGAAAACGTATATTACGTAACATGTTGTGTGTATGTACAATAATATTTTTACTGTTAATTATAAGGATTGGTTATATACAATTTGTAAAAGGAGAAGAACTGCAAGCGATGGCATATGTACAACAAACACTTGATAGAAAGATAAATCCAAATCGAGGAACAATATATGATAGAAATGGAGAAATACTTGCGATGAGTGCAAGTGTTGAAACAGTAACAATAAATCCAACTAACATATCAGCTGATAACAAAGAAAAAGTAGCAGAAGCACTCTCGAATATATTTGAGCTAGATTACGAAGCAGTTTTAAAAAAAGTTCGAAAAAAAACATCTATAGAGACAATAACAAGAAAAGTAGAAAAGGATAAAACAGATGAATTACGTAAATGGATGCAGAGTACAGGAATATCTGCAGGAATAAATATAGATGAAGATACAAAAAGATATTATCCATATGAAAGCTTAGCATCACATATAATTGGATTTACTGGTGGAGATAATCAAGGACTAGATGGGATAGAAGCAAAATATGATACTACACTAAAAGGACAACAAGGAACAATAACAAGGAAAACAGATGCATCAGGGGGAATTATTGATAATGAAGAAGAATATATTGAAGCGATAAGTGGAGATAGTTTAGTCTTAACTATAGATACTGCAGTTCAATCTATTGCAACAAAATATTTAGAGGAAGCATGTATAGACAATGAATGTGAAGAAGGTGGCGCAGTTATAATAATGAACCCAAATAATGGAGATGTTTTAGCAATGGCAGTATATCCAGAGTACAACTTAAATGAACCATTTACAATAAATAATGAGGAGCTAGCTAATAATTGGGAAAACACTTCACAAGCAGATAAAACGAAATATCTTCAAAAAATGTGGAGAAATAAAGCAATTGCAGATACTTATGAACCAGGTTCCACATTTAAACTCATAACTACATCAGCAGCATTAGAAGAAGGAATTGTCACTGATACAGACAAAGCAGGTGAATTTTCATGCACAGGCAGTATAGATATTGCAGGAACTCGTATTAAATGTTGGAGATATTATAGACCACATGGAGCAGAATCTTTAAGAGATGCCCTTATGAATTCATGTAATCCAGTATTTATTGGGCTAGGACAAAAAATAGGAGTAAAAAAATACTATGAATATTTAAATAAATTTGGATTACTTGAAAAAACGGGAATTGATTTGC
>CANQKB010000054.1 GCA_947624405.1 uncultured Clostridia bacterium | reverse complement strand
AGCCCTTGGCTTAAATTGTTTTAATATTATATCATAATATTAAAATTATGTCAAATTCCCATAATATTATATCCACTATCTGCATATAATATTTGTCCTGTTATTGCTCTAGACATATCAGAAAGCATAAATACAACAGCATTACCGACTTCATCGGTAGTAACATTGCGTCTTAATGGTGCCTTTTCCTCAACTATATCCAAAATCGAATTAAAATCTTTAATTCCCTTTGAAGATAATGTTTTAATTGGTCCTGCTGAAATTGCATTAACTCTTATTCCTTCTGAACCAAGATTATCTGCTAAATATCTAACACTACATTCAAGTGCAGCCTTAGCAACTCCCATAACATTATATCCACTAAGTACTTTAGTTGAGCCATAGTATGTCAAAGAAACCAAACTTGCCTCATTATTTAATAAATCTAATTCTTTTGCTATTCTTGAAACAGCGACAAAAGAATATGCACTTACATCATTTGCATGTGCAAATCCATCTTTTGAAGTATAAATAAAATCATTTCTTAAATCCTCTGTGTTTGCATGTGCTATACTATGTAAAATTCCATCAATTTTACCTGCTTCTGCTTTTATTTCTTTAAATACTCTTTCTATATCTTCATCATTTGAAGCATCACAAGCATATGCCTTTTTAAAATTAGGTAGCTCTGAAAGTAATTTTTCAACCTTATCCTTATTTTCTTCACCTTGATATGTAAAATACAATTCTGCCCCATTTTTATCAGCCATTTCTGCTACTCCCCATGCAATACTCCATTTGTTTCTAATACCCATAATCAAAATCTTTTTATTTTTCAATAACATCTTTATATTCCCCCATGTTTCTAAATTTTTTATACCTTAATTCCGTTAATTCTTTTGTATTTACGTCCTTTAATTCATTATATGCATCAATTACTGCTTCTTTAATATTTTTAGATGTTAACAATACATCTTTCTGTGCTCCACCTTTAGGTTCTTCAATTATTTTATCTATGACTTTAAACTCATATAAATCTTTAGCAGTCATTTTCATAACCTCGGCTGCTTCCTTAGCTCTTGACGAGTCCTTCCAAAGAATACTTGCATAGCCTTCTGGTGATAGTATTGAATACACCGCATTATCTAGCATCAAAACTCTATCTGCAACTCCTATTGCAAGTGCTCCACCACTTGAACCTTCTCCAATTACAACTGTAATTATGGGTACATTAAGTCTAGACATTTCAAGCAAATTTCTTGCAATAGCCTCTCCTTGTCCTCTTTCTTCTGCTCCAATTCCTGGATATGCTCCCTTTGTATCAATAAAAGTTATAATTGGTCTATTAAATTTCTCGGCTTGTTTCATGAACCTTAAAGCTTTTCTATAACTTTCGGGGTTAGGCATTCCAAAATTTCTTTCAATATTTTCCTTGGTGTTCCTTCCCTTTTGCTCAGCAATAATTGTAAAAGGCTGTTCATTTAATTTTGCTAATCCACACACAATAGCTTTATCATCTGCAAAATATCTATCCCCATGAAGTTCAATAAAATCATCAAATATATTTTCTATATAATCAAGAGCAGTAGGTCTATTAGGTGCTCTTACAATTTTTACAATCTCCCATGCCTTCAAACTTTATCCACCTTCCTTTATATTAATCTCTCTTATGCATTAACAACAACTTGTGAAGCATATTTTTCATATTTTTTCTTTCAACAACTTTGTCAACAAAACCATGTTCAAGCAAAAACTCTGCAGTTTGAAAGCCATCTGGAAGAGTGCTACCAATAGTCTGCTCAATAACACGAGGTCCAGCAAATCCAATCATCGCTCCAGGCTCTGCTAAAATAATATCACCGAAGACTTGCAAAAGATGCCGTAACTCCACCATAAGTTGGATCAGTTAAAACAGATATAAATAAAAGACCTGCATCATCCAGTTTTGCAATAGCACTTGAAGTCTTTGCCATTTGCATTAATGACATTATACCCTCTTGCATTCTTGCTCCACCAGAAACACTAAATATGATAAGTGGGAGTTTAAGTTCTATTGCCTTCTCTATTGAATATGTAATCTTTTCTCCTACAACAGTTCCCATACTTCCCATTAAAAAATTGCCATCCATTACACAAATCACAACTTTTTCACCATTAATAGTACCAGTTCCACACTTTACTGCTTCATCTAATCCTGTCTTTTCTCTTAATCCGGTCAATTTTTTTAAATATTCCTCCATTTGCAAAGGATTAACAGTATCTATTTTTAAATCAAATTCTTCAAAAGTTCCTTCATCGATAATTTGTGCAATTCTTTTTGTACTAGATATTCTAAAATGATATCCACAATTAGGGCAAACATTATAGTTTTCTTGTACAGCCTCTTTATACACTATTTCCTTACACCCATCGCATTTTATCCATTTATCAGCAGGTATATCAACTGGGTTTATATGTTTTACATTATTAGTTTCACGTTTTTTTATTTTGTCAACAATCATCTGTTATAATCCTTTCTAATTTTCTTTCTTTAATATAACATTTTCAATAAAAGATGTATCATAATTTCCTCTAATAAAATCATGATTAGTTATAATTTTTAATAGGAAATCTGTATTTGTTTCTACTCCTTCAATTACAAGCTCTTCAAGTGCTCTCTTCATTTTAGCAATAGCTTCCCCTCTTGTTGCACCATGTGTAATTATTTTTGCAATCATTGAATCATAATTAGGTGGAATTACATATCCATCATATATTGCTGTATCAACTCTTATTCCAATTCCTCCAGGCAAATTTAATCCTGTAATTTGACCAGGGCTAGGTCTAAAATTCTTTTCTGGAATTTCAGCATTAATTCTGCACTCTATTGAATGCCCTGTAGGAACAATTTTATTTTGTTTGTATTCTAGTATTTCACCAGCTGCTATTTTAATCTGTTCTTTTATCATATCAATTCTTGTATTTTCTTCTGTAATTGGATGCTCTACTTGTATTCTTGTATTCATCTCCATAAAATAAAAATTATTGTTTTTATCAAGCAAAAATTCAACAGTTCCTGCATTTGTATATTCTGCAACTTTTGCAACTTTCACAGCTGTTTCACAAATTTTATTTCTTAACTTTGTATCTAAAACAATTGAAGGTGTTTCCTCTAATAATTTTTGATTTTTTCTTTGAATCGTACAATCTCTTTCTCCAAGATAAACAACATTTCCATGCTCATCAGCTAGAATTTGTACCTCAATATGGCGAGGATTTTCTATAAATTTCTCCATGTAAATCTCATTATCAGAAAAGGCTGATTTTGCTTCTTGCTTAACAATATTATAGTTTTCTTCAAGTTCTTCCTTTGAATTTACTCGCCTAATGCCTTTTCCTCCACCTCCTGCAGATGCTTTAAGCAAAACAGGGTATCCAATTTTTTTAGCTGTATCTATTGCATCTTCTAAACCTTTAAGTGGTCCATTAGATCCAGGAATAACTGGTATACCTGCTTTTTTCATCATTTCTTTGCTATTTGATTTATTTCCCATTTTCTCAATTACTTTATAACTTGGTCCTATAAATTTTATGTGTGATTCCTCACAAATTTTCGCAAATTTACTATTTTCCGATAAGAACCCAAAACCAGGATGTATACTATCAGCACCTGTTATATTGGCTGTTTCTATAATATTTTTAAAATTCAAATAACTTTTACTTGCTTCAGCAGGACCTATACATACAGCAACATCAGCAAGTCTAGTATGAAGTGAATCCCTATCTGCTTCTGAATACACAGCCACTGTCTTAATATTCATTTCTCTACAAGCACGAATAATACGCACTGCAATTTCTCCCCTATTTGCAACTAAAATTCTATTCATCTTAAATTACATTCCTTTCTCGTTTTACTTAGAAGGCAAATATCGTAATGAAAGTTTTTCTTTCAAATTAACCTTCAATTATTGCAAAAGTCAATTCTCCTTTGGCTGCCACTTCTCCATTAACTGTAGCAATGGCTTCTCCAACTCCAATAGGACCTTTTCTCTTAATAATTTTGACTTCTAATTTTAATATATCTCCAGGCACAACCATTCTTTTAAATCTAAGTTTGTCTATTCCTCCAAAAAGTGCATTTTTGCCTTTATTTTCTTCCATTGAAAGAATTGCAACTGCACCTGTTTGGGCTAATGCTTCTGTAATTAAAACACCTGGCATAACTGGGTTACCTGGAAAATGTCCTTCAAAATACCATTCATTTGCAGATACATTTTTGTATGCTGTAGCACTTTCCCCTGGTACATATTCTTCTACTTTATCTATCATCAAAAACGGTGGTCTTTGTGGAATTATCTTCATAATTTCATTTATATCTAACATATGCCTTCACTCCTTATTTCATTCTAAATAATGGTTTTCCATAATCAACAATTTCTCCATCTTTAACTAAAATCTCTGCTATCTCCCCATCTTCTTCAGCTTCGATTTCATTCATGAGCTTCATTGCTTCGATTATACAAAGCACATCTCCTTTTTTTACATGTTTTCCTACTTCTACATATGGTTCTGCACTTGGAGATGATTTTGCATAAAATGTTCCTACCATTGGTGAAGTAACTAATTTTGAATCATCTACTTTTTTAATTGGCAAATTTTCAACTGGAGTTTCTCTTATTAAACGTGGTTCTATTGATTGTATTTTTTCATTTGTTACATTTTTTACTTTTACCTTTGTACCATCTGGAAATTCAATCTCTAATTCTGCAAGTTTCGAATTTTCCATATCTTTCATGATTTCTTTTATTTCCTTATACTCCATTATCAACATTCCTTTCTTCTATAAACTTATCATTTTTCAAAAGCTTTAAATATGATTACACTATTATGTCCTCCAAATCCAAGTGAATCAGACATTGCATATTTTATTTTTTTATTTCTTCCTTCATTTGGAACTATATCTAAATCACATTCTTCATCTGGTACTTTGTAACCTATTGTTGGTGGTACAAATCCGTTCTTGTATGGCTTTTATTGTAATTATTGCTTCAACTCCACCTGCTGCTCCTAAAAGATGTCCTGTGTTCCCTTTTGTAGAACTTATCATTATTTTTTTGGCATAATCACCTAGTGCCTTTTTGAATGCTATGGTTTCAAATTTTTCATTCAAATGTGTTGATGTACCATGTGCATTTATATAATCTATATCTTCTGGCTTTATTTTAGCATCATTCATTGCATTTATCATAGCTCTTGCTCCACCTTCTCCATCTGGTGATGGTGATGTTATATGATATGCATCTGATGTTGCTGAATATCCGCACAATTTCTGCATAAATTTTTGCACCTCTTGCTATTGCATGTTCATATTCTTCAAGTAGAATCACTCCTGCTCCTTCTCCCATAACAAAACCATTTCTTTCTTTATCAAATGGAATGCTTGCTCTTCTCACATCTTCTGTTGTTGACAAAGCTTTCATATTAGTAAATCCGGCAATTCCAAGTGGTGTAATGCTTGCTTCTGTTCCTCCACATACCATCATATCTTGATATCCGTGCTTAATAATTCTGTAGCTTTCTCCTATTGCATGCGTACTACTAGCACACGCTGTAACAGTTGTAAAGCTTTCTCCTTTTGCTCCTATTTCTATTGAAACATTACCCCCTGCCATATTAACAATTGACAAAGGTATAAACATTGGAGATACTCTATCTGGTCCTTTCTCTATAAATGCTCTGTTATTTTCCTCAATACTTTTTAAGCCTCCAATCCCTGTACTTATTGCAACTCCAAGGCGTGTTTTATCTACATCTGCTGTATCTAATCCACTATCTTTCATTAATTCTCTTGTAGCAATTAATGCAAAATGGCTAAATCTATCCATCCTTTTGGCAGATTTTCTATCAAAATATTCCTCTACATTAAACCCTTTAACTTCTGCAGCAATTTTTACTTTAAATCCTTCTGTATCAAATAATGTGATTTTATCTATTCCACATCTTCCTTCTTTAATTCCTTGCCACATTTCTTCAACATTATTTCCAATAGGAGTTATTGCTC
Organism: uncultured Clostridia bacterium; assembly: GCA_947624405.1. Lineage (GTDB taxonomy): Bacteria > Bacillota > Clostridia > TANB77 > CAG-508 > JAAWPK01. The sequence continues at coordinate 3,758 of CANQKB010000054.1, read as the reverse complement.
CCATTCCTGTAACAACTACTCTTCTGTCCATTCTTTAATCATTCCTTTCTAAGCAAACATCTCATTTTACTATTAAATCAACATTCCTCCATCTACATTAATAACTTGACCTGTAATATATGAGCTTTCTTCTCCTGCTAAAAACTTAGCTACTTTTGCTACATCTTTTGCTTCTCCAAGCCTATTAAGAGGAATCTGTTTTTGTATTTCTTCCTTAACCTTCTCTGGCAAAACGTCTGTCATCCTAGTCTGTATATACCCAGGTGCAATCGCATTTACTAATATATTTCTACTACCTAGCTCTTTTGCAAGACTTTTAGTAAATCCAATAATTCCTGCTTTTGATGCAGAATAATTTGCTTGCCCTGCATTTCCTGATATTCCTACAACAGATGCCATATTTATAATTCTTCCATATCTTTGTTTCATCATATATGGTACTACATTTTTTGTAATGTTAAATGTTCCAATTAAATTTACATTTATTACATCTTCAAAATCTTCTTTTTTCATTCTAAGTAATAAATTATCTCTTGTAATTCCTGCATTATTTACAAGTACATCTATTCTGCCGAATTTATCTATAATTTCTTTTACCATCTTTTCGGCATCTTCAAATACTGACACATCTCCTTGTACAAATAAGCTTTTTACATTATTCTTTTCTATTTCTTTTTTTTGCTCTTCATATTCTTCTGGCTCTTTTCTGCAATTCACTACTATGTTAAATCCTTCTTCTGCTAATGTTAAAGCTATTTCTCTTCCTATGCCTGTTGTAGCACCAGTTATAAAAGCGACTCTTTTTTCTTCCATAAATTTCAATTCCTTTCTCTTAATTGAACAATAACATTTTCTAATGTATCACAATCTGTTATATTCATGATTTTTACATCTTTATTTACTCTTTTTACAAATCCTGATAATGTTTTTCCTGGTCCAACTTCAATAAACGTATCTGCTCCAAGTTCTATCATTTTTTCTATTGATTTTTTGAATTTAACTGGGCTCATAACATGTCTTGCCAATATTTCTCTTATATTATCATCAGGATTATATGGTTCTCCATCTATGTTTTTTATAACTTTTTTATTAAAATCTGTATTTATTTCTATTTTTTCTAATTCATTTTTTAATTTTTCTGCTGAAACTTTTAGCTTTTCTGTATGAAATGGTCCACTTGTTTTAAGTAAAACTGCCTTTTTAGCTCCTGCTTCTTTTGCTTTTTCCATAGCAATATTTACTGCATTTCCTTCCCCTGAAATTACTACTTGCCCTGGACAGTTATAATTTGCTGGAACTACGAATCCCTCATTTACACCTTTGCATATTTCTTCTACCTTTTCATCTTCAAGCCCAATTATACCTGCCATCTGCCAATCGCCTTCTGGGATATTTTCTTGCATGATTTCTCCTCTTTTTCTTACAATCTTTATACCATCTTCAAATGAAATAACTCCAGAATAAATTAGTGCTGAATACTCCCCTAAACTTAAACCTGCTGACATTTCTGCTTGTATTTCATTTTTCTTTAATACTTCTAATATTCCAAGACTCATTGTAAGTATTGCTATTTGTGTATTTTTTGTTTGTATTAATTCTTCTTCTGGTCCTTCAAATGATATTTTCTTTATATCTACTCCAAGTAATCTACTTGCTTTTTCATATATATTTTTTATTTCTTCATATTTTTCGTATAAATCTTTTCCCATTCCTATGTATTGAGCTCCTTGCCCTGGAAATAAATATGCTATTTTCATTATGCCTCATTCCTTTCTTTTGCCCAAATTAAGTTTTTTTCTTTACTTCTTGTATATTATATAACATTTTAAAAAAAATTGCATTATACCAAGTGGTCAAATGGCAATTTTTTTATACTTTATTAAAAATCTTTACTTAAAATTAATGTTAATTCATTTTATTTTTACCAAACTTTTTTAATTTTTCTTCTCTACTAATTTTTGATTTAATAAGATGAAAATAGATGAAAATCTTTTCCAATTTTCATCTATTTTGACTATAAAGAATATTTTTATTATATATTGCGTTATTTTTCCTATTGCTTTACTTCATAAGTAATACAGTCTGCAGTGCTGTCTTGTTCAAGTTGTTGCTTTATTTGGTCATCTTTTACATATACTGTTAAGGGAGGATTGTTTCGATCGAACATCTTCATAGTGTCAGAGTCCTTTGAAATATTCCAATTTGATATATCAATGGTTGTCCATATAGGAGTCACATAAAGCATATGGAACATATAACTAAAAGTTTCAACATTATCTACATTCCATTTAGAAATTTCTTCAAGACTTGATTCATTAAGCTGATAGCAATTCTGGAACATTTTATGCATACTTGTTATCCCATTAGTTGAAAAATTTGTAAAATCAAGTGTTTTTAACGATTCGCAACTTATAAACATTTGATCAGCAGAACAATCATTAGACGTTTTAAAATTTATGAAATGTACAGTTTCTAATAATTTACAGTCGTAAAAAAGAGACCCTAAATTACTTGCATTAAAATTTGTCATACTTACTTCTTGTAATGCCGAACAAGATTCAAACATGTTATTCATCTTAGCTGCTTTCCCTATTTTCGCATTCTTTAACTCTACATTTGTCAATAAACTGCAAGAACCAAACATGTAACTCATATCGGTTACATTGCTTGTGTCTAGTTTACTTAAATCTAATGTTTGCAAGTTACTACAATCATAAAACATATTAGACATATCGGTTACATTGCTTGTATTGAATCCACTTACATCTAATGTTTGCAAATTACTACAACTATCAAACATATGGGCCATATTCGTTACATTTGCCGTATTAAATGTACTTAAATTTAATGTTTCTAAACCACTGCACCCATAAAACATACTACTCATATTGGTTACATTACTTGTTTTAAATGTACTTAAATCTAATTCTTGCAAACTAGTACAACTAGAAAACATACAACTCATATTAGTTACATTGCTTGTGTCTAAATTACTTAAATCTAACTCCGTTACCTCTTTTAATCCCATAAACCAACACGCTGTATTTGTTGGTGCTATTTTATCATGTATTATTACATTGCTTGCTTTATTACTTCCATTGCTCATATCTATCCAGCCTATAAAATCGCCTTTTGGTCCTTCTTGTGGGTCAATATAATACTCTTTATGTGATATATCCTCATAATCAACTTGTACATTTTTACCTGGCTCCGTATACTCCGTGCTACTTAGTATTAATGTGCCATCATCATATAACTTTGCATATATTGCCGTTGGTTCTGTCTTTTCTTCTTCTTTGATACCTACATCTTGTATTTGCTTCAATGTATCATCTAATTTACCACTCATCTCATTTAGCATACTTACTTCATTACTTTGGGCTTGCGAATAATTTATACTTCCTTGTGACGCCAAATTTAATACTCCATCTACTACTAGTGTTTTCAACGTTATCGCTGCTAATATGATTAATACTATTATTGTTATTATTAACGCAACTAACGTTATTCCTGCCTCTTTTTTCATTCGTCCTCTTCCTTCCTTTCTTTTTTTATTTATATTTATTTTAATTTTAATATCTGTTTTATTTTATCATTTTCTCAGGTAGCTTAGCGGAAATAAATAGCTAAATCTAGCTTATTGTTTGCACACACCAAAAAGACACATAGCAAACTTTACATTGCTTTTGCTACCATGCAAAATACAACATAAAGCCCATGTGTCCTTACATTCAATTTTTCGTATATTAAATTACCTC
>CANQKB010000053.1 GCA_947624405.1 uncultured Clostridia bacterium | reverse complement strand
CATAATAATATTAGCAATATTTTTCGTCTGAAATCAAAAAAGTGGCACAAACGAAAAAATTCTGTATGAAAATATTTGCTTTAATTTGAAAAATATGTTATAATAAAGAGAGGAGGAAAGTCGAGTCTTGTACTCGATGAGAAATGCCAATGAAAATAAATGTTAGATTAATATGTACAATTGCAATTTTATTATTTTGTATTGTTATATTATCTTTTGCAATATATCATCAAATATTTCCAGAAACAGAAGAAATAGAAGTAAATAATGTAATACCACAAGAAAACTTAGTACCACCAGAAACAGGATTTGATGAATTATTTGATAATAAAATAGATTATCAAAACTATAATACATCAGATTATGTAAGTAAACTTGCACCAGATCAAGAACTTGTTTATACAGCATATACAATAAATGATATATACGAAGATAAATATGAATTGCGTGTAAATATTCCAATGGTTAATATAAATAACCAAGTAGCTATAGATATAGATAAAGAAATAATAAATTTGTTTTACAGTAAAGCCAACAACATATTAACAAATGCAGAAAATAAAGATACAGTAAAAACAATATATACAGTTGATTATACTGCATGTTTAAATGAAAATATATTATCACTTGTTATTGAAGCTACATTAAAAGAGGGAAATAATCCACAAAGAGTAATAATACAAACATATACATATAACCTATCTACAAACGAAAGACCAACATTAAAACAAATTTTAAGTATTCAAGGAATAAATGAAGAAAGCGCTAGAGAAAAAATAAAAAAGGGAATAAAATCAGCTATAGATTATGCAGATAGCTTAAAAGCTTTAGGATATGAAATATATAAAAGAGACATAAATAATCAAATATATGAAATAGATAATACATCTAATTACTTTTTTGGTAAAGCTGGAACAATATATGCAATATATGCATATGGAAATAGTGAATTTACAAGTGAAAGAGACGTAGTTGTGATAAATAAAGAATAGTGAAGAAAATTTAAGTTTTAAGAAAAAATAAACCCCTCAGCGAGAAAAGCAAGGGTTTATTTTTTTAATCAACGCCACACTTTTAAAACATTTTCTCAGGTAGCTTAGCGAAAACCAACTGTGAACTGAAACATCATTAAAACGAGGTAAATAATTTGTTTTTTAATTAAGCATATCTTTCTTTTTGAGCCACCAAGTAACAAGCAATGTTAATATAACTGATACGATAATCATGAAAACAAATCCAAACGTAGTATGCTCGAAAGGTAAGTTTAAGTTCATGCCCCAAAAACTTGAAATCATAGTTGGAACAGCAATTACAATGGTTATTGAAGTTAAAAATTTCATAACTCCATTTAAATTATTTGAAATTAAAGAGGCACATGCTTCCATAGTTCCATTTAAAATATCACTATAAATTGTACTCATTTCTATTGCTTGTTTATTTTCAATAATAGCATCTTCAAGTAAATCTTCGTCTTCATCGTATAATTTAATTATTTTGCCTCTCATTGTTTTTTCCATTACAATTTCATTAGATTTTAAGGCAGTTGTAAAGTAAACTAAACTCTTTTGCAAAGAGAGTAGTTTTAGAAGTTCTTTATTTTTCATAGAATCTTTTAAAGTAGCTTCAACGTTTTCAGATTCTTTATTTATAGTTTTAAGGTAGTTTAAAAAATATGAAGCATTTGAAAATAGTATTTGCAATATAAATCTACTTTTTTTGTATGTTGCAAAGTTTTTGTTTCTTCCTTTTGCAAAGTTTTCTATAATTTTAATGTCTCTTGATGATACTGTTATAAAAAAATCATCTCTTACTATAATCATACCAAGAGGAATTGTAGAATATGTAATGGTATCTTCACTTTTTTCTATTATAGGAGTATCTACAATGAAAAGTGTAGTATTATCATCTTCTTCTTGATCAATTCTTGATTTTTCCTCTATATCTAAAGAGTAACGAATAAAATCATCTTGAATATGTAAATTTTCACATACTTCTTTTATTTCACTATCGGAAGGGTTTATCAGGCTTATCCATGAACCTTTAGCAAATTCATTGATTTCTGTAGTTTTATTTGTTTTTACATCTGTATTATAAATTTTTATCATAAACACCGTTCCTTTCATGAGTATAAATTTCGTCAGTTACCCATGATTCTATTGTACACCTGTAATGCAGAATAGTCAAGGTAACGGTTCAGCAATTTTTTATATAAATAATTGCAAAGCCTGAAAAATAGTTGTTTTTACATTCACTTGGTGTCGCAATCTCCAATCTAAAATATTAGTATGTCGATTGCTCCAATTCGCACTCGCTTCGCTCGTTTGGTCGCTTACGCGTTCATTTCAAAACAACTATTTTCAGGCTTTTTCTAAAATTCGCTGAATTGTTACTAGTCAAGTATAGATAAAAGGCAAAAAAACTTCCATTTTCAAAAAAAGTGTGATAAAATATGATGAAAGAAAAATACAATTGTATTATCTTAAGAAAATAAAAAAAATAGAGCAAATATTACTCTATAAATTAAGGAAGGGAAGAATATGATTAAATTTACAAAAATGGAAGGATTGGGGAATGACTATATTTATATAGATGCAACAAAACTAAACCAAGAACAAGAAAATAACTTAGGAAGTCTTGCACAAAAATTAAGTGATAGACATTTTGGAATTGGGGGAGATGGTATAATTTTAATTTGCAAAAGTGAAGTGGCAGATTTTAAAATGAACATGTATAACCAAGATGGATCACAAGCAGAAATGTGTGGAAATGGAATAAGATGTGTAGGAAAATTTGTATATGATAAAGAATTAACAAATAAAACAGATATAAAGATAGAGACATTAGCAGGAATAAAAGAACTTAAGCTTTATCCAGGAAAAGATAACAAAATAGAGAATGTAACTGTAGATATGGGAAAACCAATATTAGAGCCAGAAAAAATACAAGTAGTATCAAATGAAAAAGTAGTGAAAAATCTCAAATTAAAGGCAGAGGACAAAGAATTTGTATTTACATGTGTATCAATGGGAAATCCTCATGCAGTAACTGTAGTAGATGATGTAGATAATTTTAATGTGGAAAAATATGGGAAAATACTTGAAGTAGATAAAGCATTTCCTAAAAAAGCAAATATAGAATTTGTACAAATAATAAATAGGAATACAGTAAAAATGAGAGTATGGGAAAGAGGAACAGGTGAAACGCTTGCTTGTGGAACTGGGGCTTCTGCAACGTGTGTTGCATGTACTTTAAATGGACTTGTGAATGAAAAAGAAAATATAACTATAAAATTATTAGGTGGAGACTTAAAGATAAAGTGGGATGAAAATGTGTTTATGACTGGACCTGCAACTACAGTTTTTGAAGGGGAAATTTAAGGAATAAGTTATATGCAGTAAAAAAGACTAAAAGTTAATATGTATTAAAAATTTTAAATTTTGCTTGAAGCTAAAAAAGGAGAAAGTGTGAAAGAAAAATATGGGAAAATTTAAATCAGGATTTGTTGCAATTATAGGAAGGACAAATGTTGGAAAATCGACATTATTAAATTCTTTAATTGGGGAAAAAATTGCGATAATGGCAAATAAACCACAGACTACTAGAACGCAAATAAAGGGGATTTTAAATAGAAAAAATTCACAAATAATTTTTTTAGATACACCTCGGAATTCATAAACCAAAAACAAAATTAAGTAATATAATGATACAAACAGCATTTGAATCAAGCAAAGATGTTGACTTAATTTTGTTTATAATTGATGCAACAAGTAAAGATATTGGAAAAGGGGATAGCTTGATTTTAGAAAAAATAAAAGAAGCAAAAAAGAAAACAATATTAATAATAAATAAAATTGATTTAGTAAAAAAAGAAAGTTTACTGAATTTAATTAGTATTTATTCAAAGGAATATGATTTTGAAGCAGTAATACCAGTATCTGCAATAAATGGTGATAAAAATGAAATAATACTTGAAGAGATAGAAAAGAGTTTGCCAGAAGGACCAAAATACTATGATGATGACACGTATACTGACCAAACAATTAGAACAATTGTGGAAGAGATAATTAGAGAGAAAGCTTTAAAACTACTTGATGATGAAATACCACATGGTATTTATGTTGAAGTTACAAAACTAAAAAAAGGAAAGACAATGGAAGATAAGGCAATATTTAATATAGAAGCAACTATTTATTGTCAAAGAGAATCACACAAAGGTATAATTATAGGAAAAAATGGAAATATGTTAAAACGCATTGGAACGTATGCAAGAGAAGATTTAGAAAAAATGTTGAATGAAAAAGTGAACCTCAAAACATGGGTAAAAGTAAATAAAGACTGGCAAGAAAATGACAAAATTGTAAAAAAATTCAAAATCGAAAGTTAAATAAAAAGTATAAAAAAAGCTAAAAAATACAAAATAAAAAGAAGAAAAGGTAAAAAACAATAGATAAAATTGCATGTAAAATGGAGATGAGGCTTTATGATAAGTAAAATGGCGTGGAATGCTTTTAAAAAAACTGGAGATATAAATTTATATTTAGAATATACTCAAACAAAAAATATAGAAGAAAATTTAATTGAGGAAAAAAATGGGAATAGTAAAGACGAAAGCTATTATTTTAAGAGAAAGTAACATGGGAGACTATGACAAAATGCTAACAATGCTTGCACCCGGATTACGGCAAGATATCTTGTATCGCAAAGGGTGCAAGGAAGCCAAATAGCAGTATGCTTGCAAGTACGCAATTTTTGTGCTTCGGAGAATATGTATTATATAAAAGCAATGGAGCACGGGGTATATAACATGAATTCTGCTGAGTCGATAGAAGTATTTTATAATTTAAGAATAGATTTAGACAAATTGCAATATGCTGCATATATTTCAAAAATTGTTGAAGATATTACTAATGAAAATGACAGTTCATATAACATATTACAATTATTATTAAATACAATATATACAATATCTGAAACAGAAATGAATAAAGATTTAGTTGTAGCAATATTTAAAATGAGACTCTTGTCATTAATTGGGTTCACACCGAATGTTATAAAATGTAAAAATTGTGGAACAAAAGAGAATATAACTCATTTTAGTATAAAAGAAAATGGATTGAAATGTAAAAATTGTGCTAAACAAGATAAAAGTGTAATAAGGATATCTGAAGCAACTCTTTATGCGATAAGATACATAATTATGTCAGACGCAAAAAAAATATTCTCGTTCACTGTACCTCAAGAATCCGTAGAGGAACTTAAACTCATATCTAAAGTCTATTTGGAAGAAAAACTAGAAAAAGCGTATAAATTTGAAAAAATTGTCTAGCAAAAAATAAATAATTTAAAATATTTTATTCTAAAAAGTTCTAAAAGTGAATAAAATATAGTGAGTTTATATCCAAAATATTTTTAATAAAAAAATGTTTAAAATGCTATTTCCCCTAATACGTAAGGGTTACAAAGATAATAGAAAAAGTTGACAATTTTTTTATTTAATAGTATAATTTGGGTATTGAAACAAGGAGGGACAAATTCTTATGATAAAAAGTGAACAAGCTTCACTATCCGTAATGAGAATTGCAGTCATAACCCTAATCACTATATTTATGCTCAGTGCTTGCGTATTATCAGCAAGCGTGGATGTGAAGAACGTAAAAATTGTTCTATCAGATAATTGTGAGATTGAAGTACTAACGACTAAATCATTAGTTTCAGATATATTAGAAGAAAATCATATAGTAGTTTTACCAGAAGAAAATGTAGTTCCAAGTCTATCATCAGAAATACATGATAATGATTCGACAATTGTAATTACAGGAGTTACGCAAGATGCTTCAGCAGTGTTAGCAGTTGCTGAAGAAGAAGAAATGGTACTATTAGACCAGCTACTAAGTTCATATAATGCTGTAGTAGAAAAAATAATCACAACTGAAGAAGAAATACCGTATGAAACAGAAAAAGAAAGTGATGATGCAACGCAAGTAAAACAAGAAGGTAAAACACGGAGTGAAAAAATGTACATATAGAGTAAAATATCAAAATGATATTGAAGTAGATAGAACATTAATAAAAGAAGAAACAATAGTAGAGCCAATAAATGAAGTTTTATCAAAACAAAAAGGAAGAGCTAATGTATCAAACAGAGTTGGTATGCCAAATAGAACAAGTGTAAATACAAGTAGTTCTGGTTTAGCAGGTAAAGTTCAAGGAATACAGCCAATAGTTAAAACTCTTAATACATCGGCATATACAGCATCAACATGTGGGAAAAGCCCTGATTCACCTTCATATGGAATTACTTCTAGTGGAGCAAAGGCAACAGCTTGGTACAGTGTAGCAGCAGGTGGTGCATATCCTATTGGAACAATAATATACATACCTTATTTCTCTAATCAACCAAATGGAGGATGGTTTGTTGTACAAGATAGAGGTGGAGCAATTTCAAATAACAAATTAGATATATACATGAATACATATAATGAATGTATAAGTTTTGGTAGAAGATACTTAGAATGTTATATATATATTGTTAACTAAGATAGGAGGCTTTTGGCCTCCTAATTTTAAAAATAAAAATTGTTTGTAACAGGTTAGTGATTTTTTAGAAGCCTGAAAATAGTTGTTTTGAAATGAACGCGTAAGCGACCAAACGAGCAAAGCGAGTGCGATTTGGAGCAATCGACATATTAGAATACAATTTGGAGATTGCGACACCAAGTGAATGTAAAAACAACTATTTTACAGGCTCTGCAATTTATTCAAATAGAAAGAGTTGACTTGTTATGCTTGTGTTTTAGAAAGGAATAAATATGAAGTTAATTTCGTGGAATGTAAATGGATTGAGAGCCGTATTGAAAAAAGGATTTGAGGATTTTTTCGAATCTACAAAAGCAGATATATTTTGTATTCAGGAAACAAAAATGCAAGAAGGACAAGTAGAGCTAAATTTTACAAATGGATATTTTAGTTATTTTAATAGTGCTGTAAAAAAAGGATATTCAGGAACAGCAGTATTCACAAAAATAAAACCTATAAATGTTACTTATGGAATTGGGATTGAAGAACATGACCAAGAGGGAAGAGTAATCACACTAGAATACGAAAATTTTTATCTTATTAATTGTTATACACCAAATTCAAAAAGAGAACTTGAAAGATTGGATTATAGGCAAATTTGGGAAGATGAATTTAGGAAATATTTACTTTCATTAAAGAAACCAATTGTGCTTTGTGGTGATTTGAATGTAGCACATGAGGAAATTGATTTAAAAAACCCAAAATCAAATAGAGGAAATGCTGGATTTACAGATGAAGAAAGAAGTAAAATGACGGAACTTTTAAATGCAGGTTTTGTAGATACATTTAGGTATTTATATCCAGAAAAAACAGATAAATATACTTGGTGGTCATATTTTGCAAAATCAAGAGAGAGAAACATAGGATGGAGAATAGACTATTTCATAGTATCAGAAAACATAAAAGATAAAATAAAAGAAGCACATATTTACGATGAAATCATGGGAAGTGACCATTGTCCAGTTGGGTTAGAATTGGAAATTTAAATAATGTAAAGGAGTTTTTAGATGGAAAAAAATTTAAAAGCAAAAAAAATATCATGGTTTATATTTGCAGTATGTGTAATTGCTGTGTATAAGTTGCTAGACAATTTTGGAGAAGTAACAGATTGGATTAAAAACTTTGTATCAGTTCTTATGCCATTTTTTATGGCTGTACTTTTAGCATATTTATTTTATTTGCCATGTAGAAAATTAGAGGGATTAATACAAAAATCAAAAGCAAAATTTATAAGTAAAAGAGCAAGATGGTTGTCAATCTTGATTGTATATTTATTAACTATAGTTTTTATAGTTTTAATTTTCAAATTTGTAATTCCAACAGTATATGAAAGTTTGTCAGAATTATTAACAGCACTGCCAGGATATTATAATTCAATGAAAGAAAATTTATCTTCGCTTCCAGAAGACTCAATTTTAAATGAGGAAAATGCAAGATTTCTTATAGAAAGCTTAGAACAAATTGATTTGACAGAATATTTGAATATTGAAAAAATAACAGAATATGCAAAAAGCATAATTAGCTTCACAATGATAATTTTTGATGTTTTTGTAACGGTAATTGTTTCAATATATTTATTAGCAGAAAGAAGAGAAATTGTGCAATTTGCAAAAAAATTATGTGGAGCAATTTTTCAAGAAAGTACATATAAATCAATTGGAAAATATTTTAGAAAGTCTAATGCGATATTTTTTAGATTTATATCAAGTCAATTATTAGATGGTGTAGTTGTTGGTATTTTAACAAGTATTGCAATGTCAATACTTGGAGTAAAATATGCAATATTACTAGGATTTTTTATAGGTTTATTCAATTTGATACCATATTTGGGTGCCATAATTGCTGTGGTAATTGCAACGATTATTACTGTATTTACTGGTGGAATAACTCAAGCATTTTGGATGTTAATTATGGTTATAATACTTCAACAAATTGATGCAAATATTATTAATCCAAAAATAATTGGAAATTCGTTAAAAATAAGTCCAATACTTATAATTTTCTCAGTAACTGTAATAGGTTCATATTTCGGTATAATTGGTATGTTCTTAGCAGTTCCAATAGTTGCAATAATTAAATTATTTGTTCAAGATTATATAACATATAGAGAAAAAATAAGAGAAGTGAAAGAAGAAACATAGTATTACATAAATAAAGATTAAACAAACTGAACACTTTATGTAAAATCAACATATAATATACAAAAAGAATAAACGAAAGGATGACAAAAATGTTGAGTTACATAATAGAAGGAGGAGGAAAACTCGAAGGAGAAACATATGTATCAGGGTCAAAAAATGCTTCTCTTCCAATAATAGCAGCAAGTATATTGCATAAAGGAACAACAAAATTGTATAATGTACCAAATATACATGATACACAAAAGATGTTTGAAATATTAAAAAAATTAGGTTGCAAAATAAAGAAAAACAATGATAAAATAATAATAGACTCTACAGAAATAATATCAGAAGAAATACCAGATGAACTCATGAGGCAAATGAGGTCATCTGTAATAATAGTAGGTGCAATTCTTGGAAGGAGAAAAAGAGCGAAATTTTCATATCCAGGGGGTTAAGATATTTGATTGATACATCGGACAAGTTTAAGACAAATGAGCTTTTAAATGAATTTGCAAATGAAAGTATTGAGATTACATAGAATAAATTATAAAAATATATAAAGTTTTTACAAAAAATAATATAAAATTATTATAATCACTAAACACAAAGGAAAGATGAAAAATCAATTAAAAGCAAGCATTTATTGATAAAAGTAAATGACTTGCTTTTTAGTATGCCTTAAAAAATATCATATTAAAATATGATTAGAATATTTTTAAGAGAGGTGGTGTAATTGAATGACGAAGAAAATAAATTAAAAATACATAAAAAAGACAAAAATAAATTGCCATTTGCAGTATTTATAAGCTCAAATAATAAAAACAAAGATAATATAGAAGACTTTAAAGAGATATTTACTGATATAATATCTGATAGAATAAAAGAAAAATTCAAATAAAAGCAAGAACAAAATTTCGCAAAAATATTGAAAAAGTCTTAAAAATATGATATAAATAATACAAAAAAATAATTTAGCAAGGTAGGAAGTGAAAAGTATGGAAACAAATTTAGTATATTTTGATGAAACAGGTGATGATGGATTAATAAAAACTTCTAGTGAAACATTTATCTTAACAAGTATATATATGGGGGCAGAAAATTGGCAAAAGAACTATAATCAGATGAAGTTTTTAAGAAAAGAACTAAAAGATAAATATGGATTTCATGTT